>JBGARB010000021.1:0-66695 GCA_044230495.1 Rhodocyclaceae bacterium | reverse complement strand
ATTGACGTTCTTGCCCTTCTCGTTGGCGCGCATCAGTTGCACCGATGTCGTGCCGGTGGTGGTCGCCACCGGCTTGCCGTCGAGCTGCGCGAGGCTGGAGATGCCGGAGGACTTCTTGACCGCCATGCGCACGTTGGTGACAAACGTCGTCGGCGCGAAAGAGACCTGCTGCTGACGCGCGGCGTTGTTCGTGGTCGAGCCGCATTCGAGGTCGACGGTGCCGTTGGCCACCAGCGGAATGCGGTTCTGCGACGTGACCGGCTGGTGCGCCGTCTTCAGGCCGGGCATGCCGAGCTTGGCCTTGACGGCGTCGACGATGCGGTTGCAGATGTCGATGTGGTAGCCCACCGGCTGCTGCTTGTCGTCGAGGTAGGACAGCGGGATGGACGACTCGCGGATGCCCAGCGTGAGCGTGCCCGACTCCTTGACCTTGGAGAGCGTGTCGGCCTGGACGGGGGCGGCCCCGATGAACGCGATGCTGGCGGCGATGACGGCAAGCGACGGGAACTTCATATGGACTCCTTGGAACGGTGAAGGGGGTTTGCAGGTTTTAGTCGCATGTCGCCCGCCCGTCAATCATTCCTGCTGCTGCAGCGCCCACATGCGCGCGTAAAGCCCTCCTTTGGCAAGCAGTGCGTCGTGGCGGCCACGCTCGACGAATCGCCCCTGATCCATGACGAGGATCTCGTCGGCGTTCATGACCGTCGACAGGCGGTGGGCGATCACCAGCGTGGTGCGCCCGACGGCGGCAAGCTCCATTTCGCCCTGAATCGCCTTTTCGGTACGCGAATCGAGCGCGGACGTGGCCTCGTCGAAGATCAGGATCGGCGGGTTCTTCAACAGCGCGCGGGCGATCGCCACGCGCTGCTTCTCGCCGCCGGAGAGCTTGAGGCCGCGCTCGCCGACACGCGTGTCGTAGCCTTGCGGCAGCCCGGCGATGAACTCGTGGATGTGCGCCGCACGGGCTGCGGCGATGATCTCGTCGTGGCTTGCCGTCGGCCGGCCGTAGCGGATGTTGTAGTAGATCGTGTCGTTGAACAGCACCGTGTCCTGCGGCACGATGCCGATCGCCGCGCGCAGGCTGTTCTGCGTGAGCTGGCGGATGTCGGTGCCGTTGATGCGGATGCCGCCGGCGGTGACGTCGTAGAAGCGGTAGAGCAGCCGCGCCAGCGTCGACTTGCCCGAGCCGCTGTGGCCGACGACCGCCACCGTGCGGCCGGCATCGACGTTGAAATCGGCATCGAAGAGGATCTGCCGGTCGGACTCGTAGTGGAAGCCCACCTGGTCGAAGCGGATCGCGCACGGGCCGGGCGACAGCGGTCGCGCGTCGGGCGCATCCTGCACTTCGCGATGCTGGTCGAGCAGGCCGAACAAGCGCTCGATGTCGGTGAGCGACTGGCGGATCTCGCGGTAAAGCACGCCCAGGTGGTTGAGCGGCATGTAGAGCTGGATCAGGAAGGCATTGACCAGCACGATGTCGCCCACCGTCATGCGGCCTTCGACGACGCCGGCGGCGGCGCGCCACATCATCAGCGTCACGCCGGTGGCGATGATCAGCGACTGGCCGAGGTTGAGATACGACAGCGAGACCTGGCTGCGGATCTGCGCCGCCTCCCAGCGCTGCAGTTGTTCGTCGTAGCGGTCACGCTCCCAGCGCTCGTTGTTGAAATACTTGACGGTCTCGTAGTTGATGAGGCTGTCGATGGCGCGCACGTTGGCCGCCGAATCGAGCTCATTCACCTCGCGTCGCAAGTGCGTGCGCCAATTGGTGACGACGACCGTGTAGCCGACATAGGCGGTCAGCGTGCCCAGCGTGATGAACGTGAAGGCCGGCTCATAGCGCGCCGCGAGGATGCCCAGCACCAGCGCGATCTCGACCAGCGTCGGCAGGATCGAATACAGCGTGTAGCTGATCAGCGAGCCGATGGCGCGCGTGCCGCGCTCGATGTCGCGCGTCAGGCCGCCGGTCTGCCGTTCGAGGTGGAAGCGCAGGCTCATGCCATGCAGATGCTCGAACACCTGCAGAGCGATCGTGCGCACCGCCTGCTGGGTGACGCGCGCGAAGAGGATCTCGCGCAGCTCGGTGAACAGCGAGCTGGAAAAACGCAGCGCCCCGTAAGCGGCGAGCAGGCCGATCGGCACCAGCAGCATGGCCTGGCCGCGCGGCAGCGTCATGCCGTCGATGATGTCCTTGAATACCAGCGGCACCGCCACGTTGCCCAGCTTGGCCGCCAGCAGGCAGCCCAGCGCGAACATGACGCGCCATTTCCATGCCCAGAGGTAGGGCAGCAGCGTGCGGATCGTTTCCCAGTCGCGGCGCTCCCGCGGGACAGGCCCGGGCAGGGCGATGGTGGCGGAGTTGGCGCGGCGCATCGCGTCGTCAGGCGGCGATGCGAATCGCGTTGCGCGTGCTGTGCTTGACCTCGTAAAGCGCCGCGTCGGCCTTGGCCATCATGGCTTCGAGCGTCTCGGCGTGACGGGGAAACTCGGCGATCCCGGCCGAGAACGACATCTGCGGCAGCGATTGCCCCGCATGCGTCACCACCAGCAATGCAAACGCGGTGGCAATCGCCTGCATGCGGTCGGCGGCCTGTTCGGCACTCGCCCGGTGCATCAGCACGCAGAATTCCTCGCCGCCCCAGCGCGCCACGAAATCGCCGCCGCGCACATGGTCGGACAGCAGCCGGGCGAACGCCACCAGCACCGCATCGCCCGCACCATGACCGTGGTTGTCGTTGATGCGTTTGAAGTGGTCCAGATCGACGAGCACGACGGAAAACCGTGCGCCGCTGCGCTTGTCGAGCAGCTCGTCGATGCGGTTCTCGAAGTGGCGGCGGTTGTAGATGCCGGTGAGGTGATCCTTGATCGACTGTTCGGCCAATTGCGCACGCAGCGATTCGACTTCGGCCAGGCGTGTGCCCAATTCGCGGTTCAGCCGGTCGAGCTCGCGCGTCGTGTCGAGCGCGCGCTCCTCGCGCAGCAGGGCCTCGTCGCGCTCGGCGCGCAGGCGCTTGGCGTCCTCTGCAATGGCGCGGTACTTGATGCGCATGCGCCGCGCCGCGGCACGCATGCGCGACTGCAATTCTTCATGGCGCGCCAGCGCGGCATAAGCTGGCGCCCAGTCCTCCAGCGCGGCGTGGGTACGCGCCAGTTGTGCCTGCAGCTTCGCCTGGTAGAGCATCGGCACACCGCTTTGCTGCATCGTCTGCGCCGTCGCCAGGTGCGACAGCGCCGCCAGCGCCTTGCCGCGTTCGAGGCGAAGCTGGCCGGTCAGCCACTCGCCATGCACGATCTCGGCGGCGCTGCCGATCTCGCGGGCGACGCGCAATCCTTGCGCCACGAAGCGTTCGGCCAGCGAAATCTCGCCGCGCAGGATCAAGGCCTCGCCACCGAGCAGTCGGATGAAGGCGTAGTCCTCCGGATCCTGGCCGATGATCGGCTTCTCGACCAGTTCGGTCAGCAGTTCCCAGGCCGCATCGAATTCGCCGCTGGCAAGCCGGCACATCGCCAGATTGCAGGCCACGGCCGTGCGCAGGCTCTCCAGCGCATGGGTGTCGACCAAGGTCCGGGCTTCTTCGAGCACATCGATGGCGTCGTCGATGTTGCCCGCGTCGTGTTGCTCCGACCCGATGTTGGACAGCATGTTGACCACCAGCGCCGGGGAATCGAGTTCCTCGGCGATGGTCAGCGCATCGAACATGCTGCGCAGCGCCGTGTCCAGATCGCCCAGCGCGTCGGCGCATTGCCCACGCCGATTGAAGTAGGCGAGCTTCGCCGGCGATGGCGGGCATTCGGCGGCCAGGTCCGCGGCGGCGTCGAGCCGCGCCAGCGCGGCGGTCGGATCGCCCCGGCGCAGCAGCACGGCGGCAGCCAGCGTCACGAAGAAGAGCCTGTCGCGCGTCCGGCCATGCGCGTCCACCATCGGCTGCAGGCGGCCGAGGGTCGCCTCGACGGCGTCGATGCGACCGCGGTAGACGTCGATCATCGCCAGCGCCAGCCCGGCAACCAATTCGCCGCGCGCGTAGCCCAGCGCCAGCGAGGCATCGCGCACGGCGCAGGCGCGCCCCTCGTTTTCGTCGATGCGGCCTGTCGTCTCGCGACCGATCACATCCAGCGCGCGGTCGATCGCCTCGATGGTGTCGAGCGAATCGGGGAAGACGAGGGGACGCTTGCTGTCCGGCATGGCGGCATTTTGCCGCAGAGTCCCCGCGCCGCATGCCGAGGCGCCTGCAAATCGCATCGATCCGGTTGACAACGCGGTGCACCACATGCAATCATTGAAACGCTTGTTTGAAACTTGCGTTTTCGAATCGTCCCTCGATCAATGCCCACCGCCTTCCCTTCCCTGCGCGCCGATACCCGCTCGCGCATTCTCGACGCCGCCGAGCGCCTGTTCATGGCGCATGGTTTCGAGGCGACCACGATGCGCGCGATCACCGCCGAGGCGCGCGCCAATCTGGCCGCCGTCAATTACCACTTCGGCTCCAAGGAGCAGCTCATCGAGGAGGTGTTTCGTCGCCGCCTCGGCGTGCTCAACACGCGGCTGATATCGGCACTCGACCAACTCGAAGCCGTGGCCGGTAAATCGCCCGTGAAGCCGAGCCGGATCGTCGAGGCGTTTTTCGGCGAGGCGCTGCGCATGGCCGCCGACGATGCCCACGGCGGGCGCACCTTCATGCGTCTGCTGGGCCGCACGCTGAGCGAGCCCACGCCCTTCGTGCGCAGCTTCCTCGCCCGCGAATACGCCGTGGCCGTGGCCCGCTACAAGGATGCGCTGTTCCTCGCGCTGCCCGATACGCCGCGCGAGGAAATCGTCTGGCGTCTGCATTTCATGCTCGGCGCCACCTCGCATGCCATTTCCGGCGCCGATGCGCTGAACCTGCTCGGCGAAGGCACGCTGGACAACAGCGATGCCGAGGTGTTGTACCGCCGGCTGATGAGCTTTCTGCTCGGCGGGCTGCGCGCGCCGCTCGAAGACTCGCGTCCCGCCGTCAAATCGCGCCGCCGCGCCTGAATCACGTCACATCCTGCAGGAGATCTCCCATGACATTCCTCGTCCTCCTTCTTGCCGCCATCGCCGCGCTGCTGTTCGTGCCGGCCTTGCGCCGCGCCGCCCTCACCGGCCCGGTGTTCCGCATCTACCGCAAGGTGCTGCCCTCGATGTCGCAGACCGAAAAGGAGGCGCTCGAGGCCGGCACCGTCTGGTGGGAAGGCCAGCTGTTTTCCGGCAAACCGCGCTGGGAAACCCTGTTGGCGTATCCGCAGCCGACGTTGACGAGCGAGGAGCAGTCCTTCCTCGACAACGAGTGCGACACGTTCTGCCGCATGGTCAGCGACTGGGAAACCACCCAGCAACACAACGATCTGCCGCCGCAGGCCTGGCAATACCTCAAGGACAACGGCTTCCTCGGCATGATCATCCCCAAACGCTACGGCGGCCGCGAGTTTTCCGCCTTCGCGCATTCGCAGGTGGTGCAGAAGCTGTCGACGCATTGCTCCGCCGGTGCCGTGTCCGTCATGGTGCCCAATTCGCTCGGCCCGGCAGAGCTGCTGCTGCACTACGGCACCGAAGCGCAGAAGGACTACTACCTGCCGCGCCTGGCACGCGGTGACGAAATTCCGGCCTTCGCGCTGACCAATCCCAATGCCGGTTCGGATGCGGCGTCGATTCCCGACTTCGGCGTCGTCTGCCGCGGCATGCACGAAGGCCGCGAAGTGCTCGGCATGCGCGTCACCTGGGACAAGCGCTACATCACGCTCGGCCCGGTGTCGACCTTGCTGGGCCTGGCCTTCCGCCTGCACGATCCGGACCGCCTGCTCGGCGACAAGACCGACCTCGGCATCACCTGCGCCCTGGTGCCGACGAACCACCCCGGCGTGCATATCGGCCGCCGCCACATGCCGCTCAACGCCGTGTTCCAGAACGGTCCCAACTGGGGTCGCGAGGTCTTCATGCCGCTCGACTGGATCATCGGCGGCCCGGCCATGGCGGGCCAGGGCTGGCGCATGCTGATGGAATGCCTGGCCGCCGGCCGCTCGATCTCGCTGCCCTCGTCCAACACCGGCATGGCCAAGCTGGCGGTGCGCGCCACCGGCGCCTATGCCCGCGTGCGCAGCCAGTTCAAGACGGCCATCGGCAAGTTCGAAGGCATCGAAGAGCCGCTGGCGCGCATGGGCGGCAACCTCTACATGATGGACGCCGCGCGCACCATGACGGCCGGCGCCATCGATCTGGGGGAAAAGCCCTCGGTGGTCTCGGCCATCGTCAAGTACCACGTTACCGAGCGCGGCCGCGAAGTGGTGAACGATGCCATGGACATTCTCGGTGGCAAGGGCATCTGCCTCGGCCCCAACAACTTCATGGGCCGCGCCTACCAGCAACTGCCCATCGCCATCACCGTCGAAGGCGCCAACATCCTCACCCGCAGTCTGATCATCTTCGGCCAGGGGGCCATCCGCTGCCATCCGCATGTGCTCGCCGAGATGCACGCCGCACAAGACCCGGATGCTGCCGCCGGCCTCGTCGCCTTCGACAAGGCCATCGCCGGCCATGTCGGCTTCACCACGAAGAACGCCGTGCGTACGCTGCTGCTCGGCCTCACCGGCTCGCATTTTGCGCACGTCCCGGCGGGCGTGGCGCCGGAAACGCGCCGCTACTACCAGCAGCTCACGCGTTTCTCCGCCGCGTTCGCCTTCCTGTCCGATGTCTCGATGCTGGTGCTCGGCGGTGGCCTCAAGCGCCGCGAAAAACTGTCGGCGCGCCTGGGCGACATCCTCTCGCTGATGTACCTGAGTTCGGCGACGCTCAAGCGCTTCGAGGCCGAGGGCCGCCAGGCCGCCGACGCGCCGCTGCTGCACTGGGCAATCTGGGACGCCATGTTCAAGGCACAGAACGCCTTCGAGGGCGTCATCGCCAACTTCCCCAACCGCTTCGTCGGCAAGCTGCTGTGGCACATGGTGTTCCCGCTCGGCCGCCCGTACGAAGTGCCGGCGGACGATCTGGGCCATGCCGTCGCCAGCCTGCTGATCGCGCCGTCGGCCACGCGTGACCGGCTTACCGCCAACATGCACCTGGCCAAAAGCGAGGACAACGCCATCGGCATCGTCGAGCTGGCGCTCGACGCCGCCATCGCCGCCGAGCCGGTCGAAGCCAAGGTGCGCGCCGCGCTCAAGGCCGGCACCGTCGCCGCGCCAAACTACAGTGGTGGCGGGACGGCGCTTGCCGCCGCGCGACATGCCTGCGAGGCCGGCCTGATCAGCGCCGACGAACTGGCGCTGCTCGAACGCCGCGATACGCTGCGCGACGCGGCCGTGCGCGTCGATGACTTTCCGCAGGATTTCCGCAACGAACTGCCTGCCGCCGCCGAGCTGGCGTCGGCGCCGTTGCCCTGCAAACTGGCGGCCTGAAAGGAGTGCCCATGGCTTTTCAACCTGTCTATGTCGTCGACGGCGCCCGCTCGCCGTTCCTCAAATCGCGCAACGTGCCCGGGCCGTTCGCCGCCGCCGACCTCGCCACGATCGCGGGGCGCACGCTGCTGGCGCGCCAGCCGTTCGCGCCCGAGCAGCTTTCCGAAGTCATCGTCGGTTGCGCCAGCCCGAGCGTCGATGAAGTGAACATCGGTCGCGTCATCGCCTTGCGCCTGGGCTGCGGCCAGAAAGTGCCGGGCTGGACGGTGATGCGCAACTGCGCCTCCGGCATGCAGGCGATCGACTCCGCGATCGCCAACATCCAGAGCGGCCGCTCGCAACTCGTCCTCGCCGGCGGCGTCGATGCGCTGTCTCGCGCGCCGCTGTTGTACTCGGACCAGATGGTGATGTGGTTCTCGCGCATGGCGCAGGCACGCACCACCGGCGCCAAGCTGGGCATGTTCGCCAAATTGCGCCCGGCCATGCTGCTCTCGCCCGTGCTGGGCATCGTCAAGGGGCTGACCGATCCGGTGGTCGATCTGCTGATGGGCCAGACCGCCGAGAATCTGGCGTGGAAATTCGGCATCAGCCGCGAGCAGATGGACGAATATTCGGTGCAGAGCCATTTGCGCGTCAGCGCGGCACAGAAGGCCGGCCACTTCGCCGGCGAGATCGTGCCGCTGGTCGGCAACGACGGCACCGTTTACGCCGACGACGATGGCGTGCGCCACGATTCGTCGATGGCGGGCCTGGCCAAGCTCAAGCCCTTTTTCGATCGCACCTACGGACGCGTCACGCCGGGCAACAGCTCGCAGATCACCGATGGCGCGGCGTGGCTAGTGCTGGCCTCCGAGGCGGCCGTCCAGCAATACGGCTTGAGCCCGCTGGGCAGGATCACCGATACGCAATGGGCGGGACTGGACCCGGCACAAATGGGCCTGGGTCCCGTGCATGCGGCCACGCCGATCCTGCAGCGCCACGGTCTGGCGCTGAACGACCTCGACGCGTGGGAAATCAACGAAGCCTTCGCCGCGCAGATCCTCGGCTGCATCCACGCCTGGGAGGACGCCGATTACTGCAAGTCGCAGCTCGGCCTCGACGCCCCGCTGGGCACGCTGGACACGGCGAAACTGAACATCGATGGCGGCGCGATAGCGCAGGGCCATCCGGTCGGCGCCTCCGGCGCGCGCATCGTGCTGCATGCACTCAACATCCTCAAACGCAGCGGCGGCAAACGCGCCTTGGCGTCGATCTGCATCGGCGGTGGACAGGGCGGCGCCGTACTCGTGGAGAACCTGCAATGAACGAAACCAAGTTCACCCACTGGCGCCTGCAACGCGATGCCGACGGCATTGCCTGCGCGATTCTCGATACGGCCGGCTCCAGCACCAACACGCTCGGCGCCGCCGTCATGGCCGAGCTGGGCCAACTGCTCGACGATTGCGACAGGCAGCCGCCCAAGGGGCTGATCTTCAAGTCGGCCAAGGCGGCGGGCTTCATCGCCGGCGCCAACATCGAGGAATTCACGCAGAACGACACGCCGGCCAAGGTGCGCGCCGCCGTGCAGCGCGGCTGGGACCTCTACGAGCGGCTGGCCGCCGCGAAGTACCCCACGCTGGCGCTGGTCCGCGGCCATTGCATGGGCGGCGGCACCGAGCTGGCGCTGGCCTGCCGCTATCGCATCGCGGTCGATGAGCCGGGCACCAAGTTCGCTCTGCCCGAAGTGATGATCGGCATCACGCCCTTGTGGGGCGGCATGAAGCGACTGCCCGAGATCGTCGGCCCCGCCGCCGCGATGGACATGATGCTCACCGGCAAGACCATCGATGCCAAGCGCGCCAGGCGCATGGGGCTGGCCGATGCCAGCGTGCCGCCGCGCGTCATGGACAATGCCGCGCGCATGATGGTGATGTCCGGCCAGCCGCGCCGCGAACTGAAATTCATGGACAGGCTGCTGGCCGGCCCGCTCAAGTTCGTCGTCGCCAACGGCGCGCGCAAACAAGTGGCGACCAAGGCACGGCGAGAACACTACCCGGCGCCGTACGCCATCATCGACACCTGGCAGCATTTCGGCGGCAACGGCCTGGCCATCCCGCCCGAGCATGCGTCGTCGCTCGAACACCTGATGGCGCATCCGACCACGCGCAACCTGATTCGCGTGTTCTTCCTGCAAGACCGCCTCAAGGGCTTCGGCAAGGATGCGAAAGACTTTGCGCCGCAGCGCGTGCACATCGTCGGCGCCGGCGTCATGGGCGGCGAAATCGCCGCGTGGTGCGCGCTGCGCGGCATGACCGTCACGCTGCAGGACCAGAGCATCGAGCGCATTGCGCCGGCGATCAAGCGCGCGGCCGCGCTGTTCGCCAAGAAGCTGCGCGACCCCAAGCAGGCGCGCTTTGCCATGGACCGCCTGATCGCCGACCCGAAGGGCGACGGCGTGCGCCAGGCCGACGTCATCATCGAGGCGATCTTCGAGAACCTCGACGCCAAGCGCGCGTTGTTCGCCGATATCGAGGCGCGCGCGAAACCCAAGGCGCTGATCGCCTCGAACACCAGTTCCTTGAAACTCGGCGACATCGCGGCGAACTTCAAGGATCCGTCGCGCCTGGTCGGCATCCACTTCTTCAACCCCGTGGCGATGATGCCGCTGGTCGAAGTCGTCGCCGGCGAGCGCACCGATCCGGCGCAGGCCGCGCGCGCCGCCGCCTTCGTGCGCAAGATCGACAAGCTGCCGCTGCCGGTCCGGGACGCGCCGGGCTTCCTCGTCAATGCCGTGCTTGCGCCGTACATGAACGAAGCCATGCGCTGCGTCGACGAAGGCCTCTCACCCGAGACCATCGATGCCGCCGCGGTCGCTTTCGGCATGCCGATGGGGCCGGTCGAGCTGGCCGACACGGTCGGTCTCGATGTCGCCAAGGCGGTCGGCGAACAGTTGGTGAAATCAGCCAACCCGCCGCAGCGGGTACTTGATCTGGTCGCCGCCGGCAAGCTGGGCAAGAAGAGCGGGGAGGGTTTCTACCGCTATGTCGATGGCAAGCCGCAGAAGGGCGCGGCGGGCACGGCGCCGGCCGGGCTGGCCGACCGGCTGGTGACGCCGCTGGTCGATGCCACGCGCCGCCTGGTCGCTGCGGGCATCGTTGCCGACGCCGATCTGGCCGATGCCGGCGTGATCTTCGGCACCGGCTTCGCGCCTTTCACCGGCGGGCCGTTGAACTACGCCGCCGGCAAGGGCGCCTGACGTTCGCTGCCCCGTGGAGGCCATCGCCTTGCACGGGGCGCCGTATCACCATGACTGTGTTTTGCGCACCGCTGCAGCAGGCGCTGGTGCGTACGAAGGCCGTTGTCTGTTCCCTATTATTCTCCATCCTGATAGGGCGTCAGGCTGACGTTGCCGCCTTCTTCTTCAAGCCAGCGAATAACGTCATAACGGGCCACCGCGAAATCGGCATAGGCAGTGCTGTAGGTGATGGCCATGATTTTGTCCTCGCTGAATGTGATTAACGCTTCGGGGTGCTGCGGGAGCTTCTGGATGGGATGTTCGGTGGGGTTGTCCCCGTGGGGTACCACTGGATTACGCACTCGTTGACTGGTGCTCGAGCGGCTAATGGCCGTCCCGGACCGACATACACATCCTGAACGCCGACGGAACGCGGTGCACCGCTAAAAGGTAGATCAGTGGTCGCGCCGCCGTAATCCCGCCGATACTGCAGCAGGTAGTAGCGGTCGGTTCCGGCGTGGTGAATCAGGTCGGATCCCCGCGTAAGGTAGTAGTTGAACTTACCCTTGGCTTCCGGATTCTTCGATTCCAGTACATACATGTCACCCCGGTTGTAATCGCAGGGCCAGTCGGTGAGACGGGGCGTCCCTTTGGTTTCCGGGTGCATGCGAAATGCCGACACGTAAAGCGCGATGTCGCCCGGCATCAGCCGGATCAGGGTTTCCTTGTGGCCATCGCCGGTGATGTCGGCTTCAAGCCGCCACATGCGCGCCTTGCCGCTTTCGAGATAGGGTGCGGCCAGACGTTTCCAGACTCCCCAGTGCGACTCCGCCAGCGCCTCGATTTCCGCGGGCGTCGAAGACCTATGGCTGCGCTCCACGTGCGTTACGCCGTCCTTGATCACGTCTTCGGCAATCGCCATGTCGAAAGGAATCTCCTGCCATACGGGACGACTGAACTCGGGGTAGTTCTTCGACAGGCGTGGGTGACAGGTGTCGAAATCCAGCTTTCGAAACTGATTGAGGTTGCGCGTCAGCGCCGTGCAGACCGGCAGGTGGTAGGGGTCGCGGGCCAGCATGTATTCGCCTTTGAAACCCGAGTCGGGCGCAGCCGCAACTTGTGCGGTTACTATGCAAATGGACACGCCAATTGTCACAAGTACCCTAATGCGATGCCGTAATAACATGTAATAGCGGACAGACCACGGTTATCAATAGAACATTCGACAGGGCCAGGCGGGCGCGGCATGTCCCCCGCGACGACGGCTACAACGCGCCGAACACCTTCTTGAGCAGGTCGCTGCCGGCACCCAGCGGGTTGGCACGCAACTGCTTTTCCTGTGCCGCAATCATCGCAAACAGCCCGTCCATCGCCTTGTTGGTGACATACGTATCCAGGTCGGCGTCTTCCTTGTCGACCAGCCCCAACCCGGCGGCCTTGCCGGCGAACTTGTTATACACCTTGCCCAGATCGACCTTCTGCGTCGCCTGCTGGACGATGGGGCGGAACTTCGCCGCCAGCGCCTCGCCCGTGCTCTTGCGGAAATACTGCGTGACGCTGTCCTCGCCGCCGGTGAGGATGGCCTTGGCGTCGGCCAGCGTCATCGACTTCACGGCGTCCTTGAGGATCGGTCGCGCCTCGGCGACCGCGTGCTCTGCGGCGTGGTTCATCGCCGTCACGAGTTCATCGGCTTCCTTGCCCTTGCCCATCAGCTTGAGGGCCTTCTCCGCCTTCTTCAGCGCGCCGGGCAGCGGAATCTTCAACTGCTTGTTGCCAAGGAAGCCATTCTCCTTGCCGAGGTTGTCCACGGCGTAGTCGGCGCCGCGCGAGAGCGCCTCGCGCACGCCGCCGGCCGCATCCTGCGCGCTGATGGCGTCGAGCACGCCGGCGGCTGCCAGCGGCGCGAACAGGCAGGCGAAAACGAACAGGGCAATGCGTCGCATGGGTGTTCCTTTCAGTGTTCCGGTGTGCGCGAGTATCCCCGATTGTGCTCCCACGCGTTACGATGCCGACTGCCAATACGGAGCACGATGCCCCATGGACGAACCCATCAGCCTGCCCGCCGGTGATCCGGTGATGCGCGTGATCCCGTTGCCGGCCGACATGAACGGCAACGGCGACATCTTCGGCGGCTGGGTCATGGCCCAGGTCGACCTTGCCGGCAGCGTGCCGGCGATGCGCCGGGCGCGCGGCCGCATCGCCACCGTGGCGGTGAATTCCTTCCTCTTCAAGCAGCCGATCTCGGTGGGTGACCTCGTCAGCTTTTACGCCAGCGTCGTCAGGACGGGACGCACCTCGATCACCGTCGATGTGCAGGTGTATGCCGAACGTCATCCGGCGAACCCGCTGACGGTCAAGGTCACCGAGGCGCAGCTGACCTACGTGGCGATCAACGACGACGGAAGCAAACGCGAACTCCCCCCGGAGGCGGTGAAGTGAGTCTTCGCGTCGACGACCCCTTCGCGCTGTTCGGTCAATGGTTGGCCGAGGCCGAAAAGAGCGAACCGAACGATCCGAATGCGATGGCCCTGTCGACGGTCGGTGCCGACGGCATGCCGTCGTGCCGCATGGTGCTGCTCAAGGGCTTCGACGCCGAAGGCTTCGTCTTCTACACGAACCTGGGCAGCCAGAAGGCGCGCGAGCTGGCCGCGCATCCCAAGGCGGCGCTGCTCTTCCACTGGAAATCGCTGCGCCGACAGGTGCGCGTGCAAGGCGCCGTGACGCCGGTGACGGCAGAAGAAGCCGACGCCTATTTCGCCAGCCGCGCGCGCGATTCGCGCATCGGCGCCTGGGCCTCGAAACAGTCGCAAGCGATGGCCGGCCGCTTCGAGCTGGAATCGCGCGTGGCGGAATTCGCATTGAAGTTCGGCATCGGCGACATTCCGCGGCCCGAATTCTGGTCCGGTTTCCGCATTGCGCCGCAGATCATGGAGTTCTGGCGCAACGGCGCCTTCCGCCTGCATGAGCGCGTGCGCCTCGAACGCACAGCGGCAGGCGGCTGGCAGCGCAGCGTGCTTTACCCTTGAAAGGCCCCGACGGCTAGAATTCCCGAGGTTTTCAAACGGGCGGGCGCCGAAGCAGCGCACCGCCTCCACCACACCATCCCGAGGAGGATTCCATGCGATTCAAATCCGCCATGAAGCAACTGGCCGCCGCACTCGCGCTGGCCGGCGCCGCCGCCACCGCGCAGGCGCAGTTTTCCGGCGTCGTCGTCGTCGGCGACAGCTACAGCGACACCGGCAATTACAACTGGTTCAGCAACAGTCCCACGGCACAGGGCATCTGGGCCGCGCGCATCTCGAATTTCTACGGCTTCACGATGTCGCCGGCCTATCCGGGCTACACCGGCAGCCATACCTCGTCGCCGGCCGCGACCGGCAACGGCTTCGCCATCGGCGGCGGCCAGACCAAGAACGTGCCGGGCGTCAAGGGCTCGGGCACGCAGATCAGCGATCTCATCAACCGCAGCGGCGGCCATCTCGATCCCAACGGCCTGTACCTCGTGTTCATCGGCGGCAACGATGTCAATGCGGCGCTGAACACCATCGTCGGCGGCAATTTCTCGAATGCGGCGATCGCCAATGCGCAAGGCCAGATGGTCGCGGCGGCGACCAACGTCGTCACCCAGGTGGCCACCTTGCGCGCCGCCGGCGCCCGCAACATCGTCGTCCTCAACCTGCCCAACTTCGCGCCGCTGCCGATCACCCAGGGCGCCGCGGCGCAGGTGCAGGCCGGCGTCACGGCGGTGGCCGGCGCCGCCGCCGGCGCGCAGGCGGCGCAGTTGTTCCTCGCCATGGCCTCGGTGCTGCCGCAGACCTACGACGCCACGCTCGAAGCCGGGCTGGCGAACCAGGGCGCGCTGACCTTCGATACGGCGCAGTTCGTCGCCAACCTGTATGCCAATCCGGCCGCCTTCGGCATCTCGAACCTCAATGTGCCGGTGTGCGGCGGCACGGGCGTCAATTGGAACAACTGCCACGGCGTGCCGAGCAACGGCGCGCTGTTCGCCGACGCCCTGCACATGTCCGATGCCGGCCACGCGCTGCTCGCCGACTGGGTGCTCGGTGCGCTGCGCGGCGTCAGCGACGGCGCCGGGCTCGCCAACATGGCCGCCGCCGCGCCGCTGGGCCGCTCCGGCGCGCAGTGGCGCACGATCGAGACGCAGTTGCGTGCCTTCGGCAGCGCGCCGCAACGCGGCGCCCGGCTGTTCGTCGGCGGCGACTATGCCGACGGCACGAGCTACGACATGGCCGGCCACGATGCCGCCGACGGCAGCACCGGCTCGCTGGTCATCGGCTTCGAGAACGCCATTTCGGATGCCACGCTGATCGGCGGCGCCATCGGCCGCGAACGCGGCGATTTCGACCTCGCCCACGGCGCCGGCAACCTGCAGTTCGACGAATCGGTGCTGTCGCTGTTCTTCAGCCACCGCATGGCCGACAACTGGTTCCTCAGCGGCGCCGCCAGCCACGGCACGCTGGACTACGACAGCCGCCGCCACATCGCCATCGGCCCGATGACGGCCGTCGAGCGCGCCGATTTCGGCGGCAAGCACGACACCGCCCGCGTCCAGCTCGCCTACGTCATGCGCCACGGCGGCCACGTGCATGGCCCCTTCATCGGCTACGACTGGGAAAGCGTCAAGGTCGACGGCTTCTCCGAGGGCACCAGCGCGACGGCGATCCAGGTCGGCAAGCAGTCGGTGTCGCAAAGCCATGCGCGCATCGGCTACGACGTGGCCGCCACCGTTGGCATCGGCGGCACCAGCGTGCGGCCGTTCGCGCAGCTTTCGTATGCCTACCAGCTCGACGACGCCGAGCGCAGCTACGCCGTCGGCATGGGCTCCACCGGCTCGCGGCTGACGCTGCGCCAGGGCACCGAATCCGGCGGCTTCGCGCGGCTCGCCGTCGGCGCGACGACGCAGATCGGCAAGGCCGCCGCGCTGACCTTCGGCGTTTCGGCGACTTTCGACGGCCCGGTGGGCGACGATCGGGCGGTCACGGTCGCGCTCGACTGGGCTTTGTAAGCGGCCAAACTACAGTGGTGGCGACACGGCGCATGCGGCCACGCATGCGCCGTTTTCGCTTGGGCGCTGCCGTTCGCGCCGCCACCGGCCCCGTTCGTCGCAGCGGGTTGGCACAGCGGCCCCGGCGCGGTTAGGGTGCCCGCATCGACACGCCCCTGTCCGTATCCATGAACCTACCCTCGACTTTCGCGCAATGGCTGCCGCTGGGCCGCACGGTCCTGACGGTCGCTGCCATCAACACCGGCATCACCGCGCTGCTGGTGCCCTTCCTCGAGAACCGCTTTCTCGACCTGCTGATCACGGCGCAGATCATCGGCTTCGCCAACTGGGCCGCCGTGCGCCCGGTGTTCGGCGCGCCCATGCCGCCGTGGCTGCGTGGCATCGCGCTGCTGGTGGCGCTGACCGTCGCTACCAGTCTGGGCACGATCCTGGTCAATGTGGTCAAGGGCCGCGAGCTGATGTCGGCATTCACCGATCCGGCAGGACAGGTGCGTTTCGGGTTCACGGTGCTGCTCGGCGTCGTCATCGGCGCGGTGATTTCGGCCGTGTGGTTCGCGCGCTGGTCGATTGCGCGCGCCGAAGCCGAGCTGATGCGTTCGGAAGCCGATCGGCAACGCCTCGCGCGTCAGCACGCGGAGGCCGAGCTGGCTGTGATCCGCGCGCAGATCGAGCCGCACTTCCTGTTCAACACGCTGGCCAACCTGAGCTATCTCATCAAGGACAATCCGGGGCAGGCGCAGGCCATGCTGGAGAATCTCATCGACTACCTGCAGGCGGCCGTGCCGCGCATCCGCGGCGAACAGAGCACCTTGCGCGCCGAACTGACGATGGCGACCTCGTATCTCTCCATCCTGCAGATCCGCATGGGCGAGCGGCTGACGGCGCGGGTCGATGTGCCGGCCGAGCTGCTGTCGGTGCAGGTGCCGCCGATGATGCTGGTGACGCTGGTGGAAAACGCCATCAAGCACGGGCTGAACGAGCTGGCCGAAGGCGGCGAGGTGGCCATCCTCGTCCGGCGCGAGGTTGATCGGCTGGTCCTGTCCGTCGCCGACACCGGCATCGGGCTGGTGGCCACCGGCGCGCCGCTGCGCCCGGGCTTCGGCCTCGACAACATCCGCCAGCGGCTGGCGGCGATGTACGGCGAGCGTGCGACCTTGCGGCTCGAACCCAACCAGCCGCGCGGTACCATCGCCACCATCGAGTTGCCGACATGATCCCGCCGCCCCGCATCCTGATCGTCGAAGACGAACCGCTGCTGCGCCGCCAGCTCGTCGACTCGTTGGCCGAGCTGTGGCCGGAGGCCACCGACATCGTCGAATGCGAGCGCGGCCAGTCGGCGATCCTCGCCATCGCGCAACAGGTACCGGACATCGCCTTCCTCGACATCAACCTGCCCGACATGAGCGGCATCGACATCGCCACGGTGCTGCGCGACCGCGCGCAGGTGGTGTTCGTCACCGCCTATTCCGAATACGCCGTCAGCGCCTTCGAGCAGCATGCGCTCGATTACGTCCTCAAGCCGGCGACCACCAGACGCCTTGCCGAAACCGTGCGCCGCCTCAAGGAACGCACGGCGCCGCCGCCGGCGCCGCTGCCCGAGCTGCTCTCGGCGCTGGCGCGGCAAATCACGCCCGGCGCGCCGCGCATGCAGTGGATCACCGCCGGGCACGGCAATTCGCTGCAACTGATTCCGCTGGGCGACGTGCTGGCCTTCAATGCCGACGACAAATACACCGAGGTCATCACGGCCGGGGCCGAGGTGCTGATCCGCAAGCCGATCAAGGAGCTGCTCGACGAGCTGCCGGCCGATGACTTCTGGCAGATCCACCGCAGCACCATCGTGCGCGTGGCGGCCATCGAGCGCGTCGTGCGGCTCGAAGGCGGCAATCTCGAAGTACGGCTGCGCGGCTCGACGCGCAGTTTCCCGGTCAGCCGGAGCTTTGCCGGGCGCTTCAGACAGATGTGAATCTGCGGGCCGTGCGACCTCAAGCGCCCAGGTAGCGATTTTCCAGATGCGCACGAAAGTGCGCGGCATCGAGCGGCGAGCCGCTGGCGCGCACGCACAGTTCGTCCGTCGTCCACCGACTACCCTGCGCCCAGATGTTCTCCCTGAGCCAGTCGAACACGGGGGCCAGCTCGCCGGCCGCAACGCGATCATCGAGGTCGGGCAGCGCTCGGCGCAGCGCGGCGAACCACTGTGCGGCATACATGGCGCCCAGCGTGTAGCTGGGGAAATAGCCGAACAGGCCTTCGCTCCAGTGCACGTCCTGCAGGCAGCCGTTGCGGAAGTCGCTGCGCGTATCGAGCCCGAGCCAGTCGCGCATGCGCCCGGACCACCATGCCGGCACGTCGTCGGCCTCGATCTCGCCCTCGATCAGCGCGCGCTCGATTTCGTAGCGCAGGATCACGTGCAGCGGGTAGGTCAGTTCGTCGGCTTCGACGCGGATCAGGCCGGGCGCCACGCGCTGCAGCAGGCGCAGCAGATTGGCGTCGGCGAACGCCGGCTGGTCGCCCAGATGCCGACGCAACAGTGGTGCGAGCAGATGCACGAAGCCCGGCGAGCGGGCCAGCTGCATCTCGAAGGCCAGGCTCTGGCTTTCGTGCAGGGCGGCCGAGCGGGCGCGGGCGACGGGCAGGCCGAGCAGCGCGCGCGGCAGGTTCTGCTCGTAACGCGCGTGGCCGGTTTCGTGGATCACGCTCATGACGCTGGAAAGCGCGTCGGCCTCGTTGTAGCGCGTCGTGATGCGCACGTCCTCGGGCACGCCGCCGCAGAAGGGATGGGCGCTGACATCGAGCCGGCCGGCATCCAGGTCGAAGCCGAGCAGGGCCATCAAGTCGAGGCCGAGCGCACGTTGCGCTGCCAGCGGGAAAGGCCCGACGGGGTCGATCGCCGGTGCGGCGGCCTGCCGCGCCACGGCTTGCGTGACCATCGCCGGCAGCCAGGATTGCAGTTCGCCGAACAGGGCATCGAGGCGCACCGCGCGCATGCCGGGCTCGAAGCGCTCGAGCAGCGCATCGTAGCGCGACAGGCCTTGCGCATCGGCGAGGTACTGCGCTTCTTCGCGGGCAATGGCGACGATCTCGCGGAAATTGCCGAGAAATCCTGCCCAGTCGTTGGCCGCACGCTGCGTGCGCCACGCATGCTCGCAACGCGCGGCGGCGCCGGCGCGACGCTCGACCAGCGTCGCCGGCAGCGCGTTGGCGTCGAACCATGCCCGATGCATTTCGCGCCAGTTGGCCTGCGCCGCCTCGTCGAGCGGCTCGGCCTGTGCCGTCTGCAGCCGCGGGCCGAGATCGGGCTGGGTGGTCAGCGCATGAATGTGCGATTGCAGTTCGGCCAGCGCCGCGCCGCGCGCGGCGTTGCCGCCGGGCGGCATGTGCGTGTTGCGGTCCAGATCGACGAAGCACAACGCATGTTCGAAACGATGCAGGCGCTGCCAATGGGCACACAAACCGTCGTACGTCGGGGTGGCGGACATGCACGGAGCGGCCAGCGGCCGGAATGCGAAAGGATTGGCATTATCATCGCGACTGCCGCGACCGCTCCCTTCCACATGAAATCCGCCCAAGCCGTCCGGCTGATAGCCGGTTCCATCGCCGCCTTGCTCGTCGCGGCCTGCGACAAGCCCGCCGAAACCGCACCGCTGCCGCCACCCGTACGCATCGCGCGCGCCGAGGCGGCTGACGCCGATGCCGGGCGCAAGCTGCAGGCCACAGGCCTCGTGCGCCTGGCCGAGGAAGTGCCGCTGGCCTTCAAGATCGGCGGCGTCGTCCGCGAAGTGAGTGTGGTGGCCGGGCAGACGGTGACCGCAGGCCAGACGCTGGCCGCGCTGGACCCGGCGGAGATCGATGCCCAGGTCACCAACGCGCGCGAGGCGCTGGTGCGCGCCGATCGCGAAGTCGAGCGCGCGCGGATGCTGTTTGTCAAGGGCATGGTGGCGCAGCGCGTCGAGCAGGATGCGCGCACGCTGCGCGACCAGGCAAAGGCGGCACTGGATGCGGCGCAGTTCAACCGCCGGCATGCCGTGATCGCCGCGCCGGCGGCCGGCGTGGTGCTGCAAAAGCGCGCCGAGGCCCGCGAGACGGTTGCAGCGGGACAACCGCTGCTGGTGCTGGGCCGGCTCGATCGCGGCTGGGTGGTACGCGCCGGCCTGCCGGCGGGCGCTGCACTGCGGCTCGCCAGGGGCGATCCGGCGCAGGTGCGCCTCGATGCGTCCGATGCGCAACTGGCTGGGCGCATCGCGCGCATTGCCGCGGCCAGCGATGCGCGGACCGGTACCGTCGAGGTCGAGGTGGCGCTGGACAAGCCGGCCGCGGCGCTGGTCTCGGGCATGGTGGCGCGCATCGATTTCAAACTACAGTCGTCGCAGCACGGCGCCAAGGATGCCATGCCGCCCACGGTTCCCCTGTCCGCCGTGCTCGAAGGCGAAGCGGGGCGCGCCCGGATGTTCGTGGTCGCCGCGGGCAAGGCCAAGCGGCTGGACGTGCGCACCGGCCGCATCCTCGGCGATCGCATCGAGATCGTCGAGGGACTGCCGGACGCCGCCGACATCGTCGTCGAGGGCGCTGCCTGGTTGTCCGACGGCGACGCCGTGCGCGTCCTGAAATAGGCTCTCGGTGCGTCTGACCGAATTCGCCGTCGGCCGTTACCAGTTCACGCTGGTGATGTTCCTGCTGCTGATCGCGACGGGGTGGAATGCGGCGCAGAACATCCCGCGCGCCGAAGATCCGGCGTTCCCGATTCCGGTGGTGATCGTCACCGTGGTGTATCCGGGCGCCGATCCGCAGGACATGGAAAAGCTGGTGGTCGATCCGCTCGAGGACGCCATCAACCTCACCGCCGACGTCAAGGAAATCCGCAGTTTCGCCGGCGACGGCATGGCCAGCGTGGTCGTCGAATACGACTGGGAGAAGGACGCCGAAAAGAAGTACGACGAGGCGCTGCGCGAGATCGCGTCGGCGCGCCTGCGCCTGCCGGCCGACCTCGCGTTGTTCGAAGTCGAGAAGGCCAACCCGGCGACGGTGAACATCCTGCTGATGGCCCTGGTCGGCCCCAACAGTTCCGCGCGGGTTCTGCGCGAGACCGCGGAGGATCTGCAGGATCGGCTGGAGCAGGCCTTCGGCGTGCGCACGGTCGAGGTCAGCGGCCTGCCGCGGCCGGAATTGCAGGTCGCCATCGATCTGGCCAAGCTGGCGCAGTTCGGCATTCCATTGACGCAGGTGGTCGATACGCTCAAGAGCGAGAACGCGCTGATTCCCGGCGGTGCGGTCGAGGCCGGTGCGCGCCGCTTCAACGTGCGCACGTCCGGCAGCTACGAATCGCTGCAAGAGGTCGCCGATACGGTGATCGCCGGCAATGGCGGGCGCATCGTGCGGCTGAAGGACGTCGCCCGCGTGGCGTGGGATTACGAGGAGGCGCGGTATCTGACGCGCTTCAACGGGCAGCGTGCGGTGTTCATCGGCGTGGCACAGAAGGACGCCATGAACATCTACAAGGTGCGCGCCGGGCTGGTGCGCGAGATCGAGGCCTTTCGCGCCACGCTCTCGCCCGACCTGCGCCTCGAGACCGGCTTCGACCAGTCGCGCAACGTCAGCGAGCGGCTCGAGCGTCTGGGCATCGATTTCTCGATCGCCCTGGGCCTTGTCGCGCTGACGCTGCTGCCGTTGGGCCTGCGAGCCGCCGGCGTGGTGATGGTGTCGATCCCGTTGTCGATGGCGATGGGCGTGGCGATGCTGTACTTCACCGGCTTCTCGCTCAACCAGTTGTCGATCGCCGGTTTCGTGCTCTCGCTCGGCCTGCTGGTCGACGATTCCATCGTCGTCACCGAGAACATCGAGCGCTTCTTGCGCATGGGCTATTCGCGCACCGAAGCGGCAGTGAAGGCGACGGCGCAGATCTACAAGGCCGTGCTCGGCTGCACGGCGACGCTGCTGTTCGCCTTCCTGCCGCTGTTCATGCTCCCCGAGGGCGCCGGCAAGTTCATCAAGTCGCTCGCGGCGGCGGTCAACTACACCATCCTCGCGTCCCTGCTGGTCTCGCTGACGCTGATCCCCTTCCTCGCCAGCCGCGTGCTCACCGAAAAACAGGCGCACGGCGGCGCGCTGCTGCGCGGCGTGATGCGCGGCATCCAGATCGTCTATCGGCCGCTGCTGCACCGCGCCCTTGGCTGGCCCAAGCTCACCGTGCTGTTCGCCGGCCTGCTCTTCGTCGGCGTGCTGGGCCTGGTGCCGCACATCGGCTTCTCGCTGTTCCCGGTCGCCGACGTGCCGCAGTTCACGATCACCGTCGACGCGCCCGAAGGCAGCGCCGTCGGCGAGACCGACCGCGCGGTGCGCTTCGTCGAGCACAAGCTGCTCGCGCACGCCGAGATCAAGCATGTCTTCAGCAATACCGGGCGCGGCAACCCGCGCGTGTATTACAACGTCTTCCGCCGCGGCACGCGCGCCAATCAAGGCGAGGTGTACGCCGAGCTCACGCACTACGATCCCAAGACCACGCCGGCCTTCTTCGACGCGTTGCGCGCCGAGTTCGCCGAGTATCCGGGCGCGACGATCATCCTGCGGCCCTTCGAGAACGGCCCGCCGATCGCCGCGCCGATCGCCATCCGCGTGCTCGGCCCCGACCTCGACGTGCTCGGCGATCTGGCCGGCCGCGTCGAAGCCACCATCAAGGCGGTGCAGGGCACGCGCGACGTGAGCAATCCGCTGCGGCTGGCGCGCACCGATCTGGATCTCGGCATCGACACCACGCGGGCGTCGCTCTACGGCGTGCCGACGGCCAGCATCGACCGGACCGTGCGCCTTGCCGTGGCCGGCGAGTCGATCGGCAACTTCCGCGAGGCCGACGGCGACGAATATCCCATTGTCGTGCGTGCGCCGATGCCCGAAGGCCATCAGCGCATCGAGGTGCTGAACGACATCTGGGTGAACAACGTCGCCGGCGACGCGTTGCCGCTGGCGCAATTCATCGACCCGCAACTGACCACGGCGCCGAATTCCATTTCGCGCTTCAAGCGCCAGCGTTCGGTGACCGTGACCGCGTTCACGCGCAGCGGCTACAACACCGAGAAGCTCACCGCCGAGATCATGTCGCGGCTCGAATCGGTGTCGCTGCCGGCCGGCTACCGCTTCGATGTCGCCGGCGAAGTCGAAGCCCGCAAGAGCAGCTTCGACGGCCTCGCCACCGCGGGTCTGATCGCGCTGTTCGGCATCTTTGCCGTGCTGGTGCTCGAGTTCGGCGATTTCCGCAGCACCGCGATCGTTGCCGGCGTCATTCCCCTGGGCATCATCGGCGGCATGCTGGCATTGTTCCTCACCGGCTACGACCTGTCCTTCATGGCGGTGATCGGCTTCATCGCGCTGATCGGCATCGAGATCAAGAACTCCATCCTGCTCGTCGATTTCACGCACCAGCTGCGCGACCAGGGCGTCGGCCTCAGGGATGCCATCGAGCAGGCCGGCGAAATCCGCTTCTTTCCGATCCTGCTCACTTCGCTCACGGCCATCGGCGGCCTGCTGCCGCTCGCCTTGCAGGGCAGCTCGCTGTATTCGCCGCTGGCCTGGGTCATCATCGGCGGGCTGGTGTCCTCGACCTTCCTGTCGCGGCTGGTGACGCCGGCGATGTACTACCTGCTGGCGCCGGAGGTCGACGCCGGCTAGTCGTTCATCAGCGCGCCGTAGCGCCGCTGTTCGTCTGCCGGCAGATGGCTCACGTAGGCGCGTCGCATCGCCTTCTGCGCCGCCCTGCCGGGCGTCCCGCGATCGACGGCCGCCATGACGCTTTCCCCCAGCTTGTTTCTCGCGCAGGCGATGTACTGGGGCACCAGGCCGCGCGATTCGGCGATCGGGTAGTAGCGCAACGCCGGCATCTCGGGATGCATGGTGCGGATGTGTTCGCTCTCCACAGAGTAGCCCAGCGTGATGTCGAAGCGACCGTTCTTCATCATGGTGACGGCGGTCGGCAAAGACGCCTCTGCGCTGAACGACTCGGTGCGCACGCCGGCGGCATGCGCTGCAGCGATGACGCCGTCGAGCGCCGCGCCGTAGCGTCGGCCGGTCTGCAGTCCCAGCCGCCGCCTGCCGGAATGGAGCAGGTCGGCCAGTGAGACCTCGTCGTCCTTCACTAGCGCAGCGGTGACCTTGTCGTCGGCCAGCGCGATCAGTCGCACGGGCAACTGGTGGGCATACGGCTTGGCGGAAAACACCGCCCATGCCTCGCGCTCGGGCGTGCGCAGCAGCGACACGGTACAGACGTTTTCGCCCGCCTTGATCATGCCCTGCGTGCGGGCGATGATGCTGGGCTCGTTCTGATGCGTGAAGCCGGGCAGATCGGCCTCCACCTGGCGCAGGAAGTTGTCGCGGATGCCGCGGCCGGCATCCGGCCCGGAAACGATATGGTACGGCGGGAAGTCGGACACCAGCCAGCGGACGAGCGGCTTCTCCTGGGCAAGCGCCGACATGCCGGCAAGCAATGCGGCAAGCGACACGCAGCAGCGGACGATGCGGGCATCCATCTCTATTACTTTAAGCCTAGTCCAGACGTGCCGCCAGCAGTCGCCACGCCGCCAGTTTGGCCGCGAAATCGCGAGCCGCATGGGCCGGGCTGGTCGAGGGCAGGCGCGCGGTGGCGGGCGCCAGACGCTTGCCGAAATGCCGGCGGTAGGCGGCCTGGGCATGCGCGCCGTTGAAGAACACGGTCGTGATGCCGGCATGGTCGGCGAGGAACGCCGGGATGTCGTTGGGCACTTCGCTCGCCGGCACGATGTCGGCATCGAGACTGCCGGGCCGCTCGCACGCGGCGAGCACGTCCCACAGCGCCACGCCGGCCGCCGTCAGCGCTGCCACGCGCAAGGCATAGGGGGCGCGGGCATCGAAGCCGAACAAGGCGCCGACGATCGGCCAGAAGGCGTTGCGCGGATGGGCGTAATACTCGCCGGCGAAGAGCGAGGCCTCGCCGGGCAGGCTGCCCAGCACCAGCGCGCGCGCGTCGGGTCGTGCCAGCGGCGCGAATCCGCGCCGCACCGGCTCAGGCGTCCGCGTCGCCGCCTTCGCCGTCATCCGCCGTGTCACCACCACTGGAGTTTGGCAGTTCCATGAGCGCACGCAGCGCGCGGAACAACTCGCGGTAAGCGCGCGCCGGCTTCTGCGCCGCCTGTTCCCTGAGCGCGTTGCGGCGCAATTGCCGCAGATGCTGCAGATCGGCCAGCGGGAATTCATCGGCCAGCGCGCTGAAGGCCCCGTCGTCGGCGAGCAGGCGCTCGCGCCAGCGTTCGATGCGATGCAGCCGTGCGGTGGCCGCGGCCGAGACGCCGTCGATCTCGTCGAGCGCGGCGGCAAGGGGCGCCGGGTCGACGCTGCGCATCAGCTTGCCGATCAACTGCAACTGGCGCTTGTGGGCGCCGTGCGCGGTGAAGCGCTGCGCGTCGCGCAGCGCCTCGCGCAGGTTGTCGGGCATGTCGATCTTCTTCAGGCGTTCGGCGGAGAGCGTGACCAGCCGCGCGCCGAGATCCTGCAAAGCGGTGCTTTCCCGCTTGCGCTGGGATTTGCTCGGCCCGTCGTAGAGATCGTCCTCTTCGGGTGCTGCGGGTAACATGGCGCGCTTTCGCATCCGGGGATTTTCGCATGGCCTTCAGCTACTCCTTGCCGCAACTGCGCGATTTGGCGCAACAGGTGCTCGATTGCGCCCGGCAGCGCGGCGCCAGCGACTGCGAAGTCGATGTCTCCGAGGGCGTCGGCCAGTCGGTGACGGTGCGCCGGCAGGAAGTCGATACCATCGAATACAACCGCGACAAGGGCCTGGGCGTCACCGTCTATCTGGGCCAGCGGCGTGGCCATGCCAGCAGCGCCGACTTCTCGCCTGCCGCCGTCGATGCGGCCGTCGATGCGGCGCTGGCGATCGCCCGTTTCACTGCCGAAGATCCCGCGGCCGGCCTGCCCGAGCGCGAACTGCTGTGCAAGCGACCCATGGCGCTCGACCTCTGGCACCCCTGGCGCATCGGTGTCGATGCCGCCATCGACCTAGCGCGGCGCTGCGAGCAGGCGGCGTTCGACGTCAGCCCGCGGGTGCAGAACTCGGAGGGGGCCAGCATCAGCGCGCAGCATGCGCAGTTCGTTTCCGCCAACAGCCTGGGTTTCATGGGCGGCTTCGCCACGTCGCGGCATTACGTGTCGGTGTCGGTGATCGCCGCGCGAAGCGACGACGGCGACGACATGCAGCGCGACGACTGGTACGTCACCGCACGCGACGCGGCGAGTTTCCCGGCGCCAGAAGCGGTCGGCGATTACGCCGCACGCCGCGCGCTGGCACGCATGGGTGCGCGCAAGCTGAAGACGCGCTCCTGCCCGGTGATTTTCGAGGCGCCGCTGGCGGCCGGGCTGCTCGGTCATTTCGTGCAGGCGGTGTCCGGGGGCTCGCTGTATCGCAAGACCTCGTTCCTCGAAGGCAGCCTCGGCACGCGGGTGTTCCCCGAATTCTTCAATCTGTCGGAGCGGCCGCATGTTCGTGGCGCGCTGGCTTCCAGCCCGTTCGATGACGACGGCGTCGCCACGCACGACCGCGAAGTCGTCCGCGACGGCGTCGTCGAGGGCTATTTCCTGTCGACCTACTCGGCACGCAAACTCGGCATGCAGACCACCGGCAATGCCGGCGGCTCGCACAACCTGATCGCGCATCCCGGCGAGCACGACCTGCGCGGGCTGCTCAGGCAGATGGGCAAGGGATTGCTGGTCACCGAGCTGCTCGGCCAAGGCGTCAATTACGTCACCGGCGACTACTCGCGCGGCGCCGCCGGCTACTGGGTGGAGAACGGCGAAATCGCCTATCCGGTAGAGGAAATCACCATCGCCGGCAACCTGCGCGACATGTTCGCCGGCATCCAGGCCGTGGGGCGCGACGTGCTGGTGCGCGGCTCGAAGCAGATCGGCTCGGTGCTGATCGACCGCATGCGCATCGCCGGAAGCTGAGCGCGCCGGCCGCGCAAAACACAGTGGTGGCGGGACGGCGGTTCAGTTCGCCGGCTCGCAACCCTTGGCGCCGCAGGCGATGCGGCGCTCGATCATGTGCAGCTTGGCCGAATAGAGCGCGCGCGCGTCGGACGTGGTGCTGTCCTCGCGGGCCTGTGCGAAATGCTCGCGCGCCTTGGCTAGGTCACCCGTGCCGATGAAGGCTGCGGCCATGCCGAAATGGAATTCGGCGTTGTGCGGCTGGCGTTGCAGGTCCTTGGCGAACCACTCGCGGGCATTGGCGTAATCGCCCGCCTTGAGCGCGGCGAGCCCCTTGTGGAACCAGTGATAGGGCGGTACGGGCTCGATGCGCTTGAGCCGCGCCTCGATCGCCGCGGCCTCGCCGATGCGCCCGGCATCGCGCAGGAATCCGGCCTGGTTGGCCAGCACCACCGGGTCTTCGGGCGCATGGCGCAGGGCCTCGGCAAGGATGGCGATGGCCGGTTCGAGCAGGCCGCTGCGCCGGTAGATCACGGCCAGCGTGCTGTAGGCGGGCAGGAAGCGTGCGTCGCGCACCACGGCATCGCGTGCCCACCAGTAGGCGGTGCGCAATTCGCCGACGGCGATCGATTCGGCGGCGCGGTTGTTCATGAACATCGCCAGCACGGTGGCTTCGGACAGTTCGCTGGCGAACAGCCGGCTGGCGTCGGCCGTGGGCAGAAAGTCGACGACGAGTGCGGTGCCGCCGTCGCGCGTCAGCGTCTTCCAGTCGCGCGGCGCGGTGTCGAGGCGCAGGTTGACGTGGTTGGCATTGACCAGCAGGTCGCCCTGGCGTTGCCACTCGGCTTCGGTGAACACCTGCTGGTAGCGCACGTCGAGCCCCAGCTCGCGGGCCAGCGCGCCGGTCATGATGACGAGCGAGAGGCAGTTGCCCTGCCGCGCGGCAAAGGCTTCGCTGGCCGTGCGCGTGCGCGCGGCGTCGTATTCGAGCTTGAGCTGGCCCTTGTCGTAGAGCGCGTCGAGCAGTCCGCGAATCGGCCCGCTGCGGCGCACGAGGCGCGGCATCTCGTCGCGCAGGTAGCGGCGCATGTCGTCGTCGAGCGCGAAGACGTTGGACGCCGTGACCTCCGCCGGGCGTTCGCCGAACTGCGCATCGAGCAGCAACGGCTGGTAGGTCGGTGCGGTGGCGGCCAGCTTGGGCGAGGGCGTGGCGCAGGCGGCCAATGCCAGCGCGGCGACAACGGCGAAGATGCGTATCGGCAAGTGCATCGGGCAAGCATAGCCCGCCGCCCGCGTGCTGGCAATCGGCGATGGCGAGGGCGGCCGACCCAAACGACAGTGGTGGCGGGACGGCGATGGGCGGCGGTAAACGCCGACGCCCCGCCGGGCGGACCGGGCGGGGCGTCGAGGGCGCAGCTTTGCGCTTACAGCTTCTGCGACTGCATGAAGTCGTCGTAGCCGGCTTCAGCGAAACGGAACCACTGGTTGGTGTCGCGGCGGAAGTCGGAATAGTCGGCGTAGATCTTCTTCCAGGCCGGGTTCTTCGTCGACAGATCGTCGTAGAGCGCCATGGCGGCCTTGAACGCGGCTTCCATGACGTCCTTGGGCATGCGCTGCAGCTTGACGCCCTGGCCGACGAGCTCCTTCAGCGCGCGCGGGTTGCGGGCGTCGTACTTGGCCTGCATGTCGGTGTGCGCGTAGGCGGCGGCGCTTTCGATGATCGCCTTGTACTCCGGCGTGAGCGAATCGAAGGCCTTGTTGTTGACGTAGAGCGTGAGCTGCGGGCCGCCTTCCCACCATGCCGGATAGACGTAGTTCTTGGCCACCTTGTAGAAGCCGAGCTTCTGGTCGTCATAAGGGCCGACCCACTCCGTGGCGTCGATGGTGCCCTTTTCGAGCGCCTGGTAGATCTCGCCGCCGGGAATGTTCTGCGGCACGCCGCCGATGGCCGAGAGCACCTTGCCGCCAAAGCCGCCGATGCGCATCTTCAGGCCCTTGATGTCCTCGATCGACTTGATGTCCTTGCGGTACCAGCCGCCCATCTGCGCGCCGGTATTGCCCATCGGGAAGTTTACGATGTTGAAGGCGGCATAGAACTCGCGGAACAGCTTGAGACCGTTGCCCTCGTACATCCACGCCGTCATCTGGCGCGAATTGAGGCCGAAGGGAATCGCGCAGTCCATGGCAAAGGTGTCGTCCTTGCCGAAGAAGTAGTACGGCGCCGTATGCGCGCACTCGACCGTGCCCTGCTGGATGCCGTCGACGACGCCGAAGGGCGGCATCAGCTCGCCGCCGGCATGCACCGAGATTTCGAACTTGCCGCCCGACATTTCCTTGACCTTCTTGGAGAAGACGTCGGCGGCGCCGAAGATGGTGTCGAGCGCCTTGGGGAAGCTCGAGGCCAGGCGCCAGCGGATGGCCTGCTGGGCGTGCACCACGGCGGGCGCCATGCCGGCCGCCAGAATGCCGGACATGCCGCCGCCTGCGATCAGAAACTTGCGTCGTTCCATGTGTGTGAATCTCCTCTTGTCATAGCGCCGCGGGGGCGGCAGGTAGGGGCGCGCGCCGGAAGGCACCGCCGGATGGTACGCCAATCACTTCTTCTTTTTCGCCTCCTCGGCCATCTCGCGCATCAGCGCGGCGGTCGGGTCCTCTTCTGCGGGCGGCTTCGTTGTCTGGGGTGTCAGCGCAGCCGGCGCCGCGGCATCGGCCGCTCCGCCCGACGTCGAGTCCGGCTTTGCGGCGGGTGCCTCGAGCGTCGGCTCGGCCTTGTCGCCATAGCCGCCGGGTTCGGCCTGCAGGTCGATGGTGTTCAGGTCAACCTTCTTCTGCTCGCCCAGACCGCTGCTGACCAGCGTCGGGTCAGTGATGACGACGGCGACCATGATGATCTGCAGGATGATGAAGGCGATCGCGCCCTTGTAGATCTGCGCGGTGGTCACGGCCGGGATGCGCACGCCGGTAATGCGGTCGGTGTAATCGGATTTCGCCGCGACGCTGCGCAGGTAGAACAACGCAAAGCCGAAGGGCGGCGTCAGGAAGGATGTCTGCAGGTTCATTGCGACGATGACGCCGAACCAGATCAGGTCGATGCCGAGCTTTTCGGCCACCGGGGCCAGCAGCGGCAACACAATGAAGGCGATCTCGAAGAAGTCGATGAACATGCCGAGAATGAAGATCAGGATGTTCACCACGATCAGGAAGCCGAGCACGCCGCCGGGCAGCTTGTCGAACAGGTGCTCCACCCACTTCTGGCCGTCGGCGGCGTTGAAGGTGAACGAGAACACGGTCGAACCGATCAGGATGAAGAGCACGAAGATCGATAGCCGTGAGGTGTTGTCGAGCGCCTGGCGCAGCAAGGTGAAACTCAGCTTGCGATTGGCCGTGGCCATCAGCAGCGCGCCCAGCGCGCCCATGGCGCCGCCTTCGGTCGGCGTTGCCAGGCCAAGGAAGATCGTGCCGAGGACGAGGAAGATCAGCACCAGCGGCGGGATCAGCACGAAGGTCACGCGCTCGGCCAGTCGCGAGAGCAGGCCCATGCCGGTCACGCGATTGACGATCGCCAGACCCAGCGCGACGAACGAAGCCACGGTCATCGACAGGATCAGCACTTCGTCGCCGGGTGCGGCGCCGTCGCGGCCGACCCAGCCATTGACGATGCGCTCGTGCACCTGAGACCAGGCCACCGCGCAGGCGGTGGAGATCGCCATCAGGACGGCCAGCGAACGATGGCCGGACGAACCGTTCGGTTCGCGGTAGATGCGCGCTTCGACGGGCAGCGCCGGCACCCACGAGGGCTTGACGATGGCGACGACGATCACGAACAGTGCATAGAGCGCCACCAGCAGCAGGCCCGGCAGGATTGCGCCGGCATACATGTCGCCGACCGAGCGGCCGAGCTGGTCGGCCATCACGATCAGCACCAGCGAAGGCGGGATCGCCTGCGCCAGCGTGCCCGAGGCGGTGATGACGCCGGTGGCGATGGTGCGGTTGTAGCCGTAGCGGAGCATGATCGGCAGCGAGATCAGGCCCATCGAGATCACCGCCGCGGCGACGACGCCGGTGGTCGCCGCGAGCAGCGCGCCGACGAAGATCACCGCCAGCGCGAGGCCGCCGCGCACCGGACCGAACACCTGGCCGATGGTCTCGAGCAGATCCTCGGCCATCCCCGAGCGTTCGAGGATGATGCCCATGAAGGTGAAGAACGGGATGGCCAGCAGCGTGTCGTTCTGCATGATGCCGAAGATGCGCAGCGGCAAGGCCTGGAACAGCCCCGACGGGAACATGCCTGCTTCCATGCCGAGCAGGCCGAAGAACAGGCCCGTGGCCGCCAGCGAGAAGGCGACGGGAAACCCCGTCAGCAGGAAGACCAGCAGCCCGGTGAAGAGCAGCGGAACGAAGTTCTGTGCGATGAAGGCCATCATGGCGCGTCACCCGGCTTGCGCTCATGCACGCTGATGACACGGTCCTTCGGCAATTCGTCGGCGACGAACGCCTCGATCTGCTGCTGGATTTCCGGGTTGGCGTCAGCGTCGTGGTCGGGCGTGTGGCCGATCGGATCGGGGATCAGGCCGCGCAGGAAGGCAACGCGCTTGATCAGCTCGGACAGCGCCTGCAGCAGCAGGATGGCGAAGCCCAGCGGGATCATGCCGTAGGCTGGCCAGCGCACCAGGCCACCGGCGTTCTGCGACATCTCGCCGCTTCTCCAGGCATTGACGAACAGCGGCCAGCCGAGGTCGATCATCATGATGCACAGCGGAATCAGGAAGACGACGATGCCGACGACATCGATCCAGTTGCGCGCGCGGGCCGAGAGACGCGAAGACACGAAATCGATGCGCACATGGACGTTGTGCAGGAAGGCGTACGCGGATCCGAGCATGAACACCGCGGCGAAAAGGTACCACTGCACTTCGAGCAACGCGTTCGAGCTCCAGTTGAACACCTTGCGCACGATGGCGTTCGACGAGCTGATGATGACCGTGGCGAGGATGAACCAGATCAGGAAGCGGCCGAGCCGCTCGCTCATCCAGTCGATGCTGCGCGCACCTTTGAGCAGTGCCTGCACGATGCCGTTCTCCTCCGACATTTTTATGGTGGCCGAGTTTATAAGCGGTTCGGCGCGCCGCGCGGCTCATATCTGCGTCGTGCGGCCCTGCCAGTACGGATCGCGCAACTCGCGCTTCAAAATCTTGCCGGCGGCGTTGCGCGGGAAGCCGGCGACCAGGTCGACCCGCGACACGCGCTGGTAGCGCGCCGCAACATGCTCGTTGATCCAGGCCTTGAGGCCGTCGGCGTCGACGCCGGCGCCGGCGCGCAATTGCACCGCGGCAATCGGCGTTTCGCCCCACTTGTCGTCCGGGATGCCGAAGACGATGGCCTCGACGACATCCGGATGGCGGGCGATGACTTCCTCGACGTCGCGTGGATAGACCTTCACGCCGCCCGAGTCGATCATGTCCTTCTTGCGGTCGACCAGGTGCAGGTAGCCTTCCTCGTCGAGGAAGCCGAGGTCGCCCGAATGCAGCCAGCCGTCGCGCACGGCCGCCGCCGTGAGGTCGGGGCGCTTGTAGTAGCCCTGCATCAGCAGCGGGCCGCGGCCGACGATCTCGCCGATCTGTCCGGCCGGCAGCACGTTGCCCGCCTCGTCCTCGATGCGCATGTCGGTGTAGGCCATCGGCGCGCCGACCGAGCCGCGCTTCCTGACCGCGTCGGCCTTGTCGAGAATGGTCATGATGCCTTCGGTGAGGCCGTACAACTCGTGGAAGCGGCCGGGTAGCATGGCCTCGAGCTTTTCCTTCTGCGCCACCGGCAGCGGCGCGCCGACCGAGCCCAGCATCTGCAGCGTGGCGAGCTTCTCCGGCGCGAACGACGGACTGGCCAGCACGGCGGTGATCTGCGAGGGCACCATGAAGGTGTGCGTGACCCGTTCGCGCGCCACGGTGTCGATGAATGCCGCGGCGTCGAACTGGCGGTGCAGGATGTAGGTGGCGCCGAGCGTGAAGGCCGGCAGCAGCGTCAGGAAGGCGCCGTTGAAGACGATCGCGCCGGTGTGCAGCGCCACCGATTCGGGCGTCATGCGCCAGGCGTTGGCGTAGAGCACGCCATACAGCGCGCGCACCCGGTGCGAGAGCACGATGCCCTTGGGCAGGCCGGTCGTGCCGCTGGTGTACATGATGTTGTAGGGGTCGTCCTCGTCGATGCGCACGTCAAAACACAGTCGTGGCGGGACGGCGACAAACGCCGTGTAGGGCGTGAAACCGGCCGCCTCGCCCTCGACGACGACGCGAACCGCCGGCGCCGCGTCGCCAAGCTGCGCGCAGGCGGCGCCAGCGACCGCCGCCGTCGCTGGCGAGGCGAAGACCACGCGCGGCGCGGCATCGCCGAGCAGGCTGGCCAGGCCGTCCTTCATCAGCAGCGGCGACAGCGGCACGGCGACGGCGCCGATCTTCGCGCACGCCCAGTAGATGTCGAGCAGTTCCAAGTGGTTGGCGAGCACGGTGGCAACGCGCTCGCCCTTGCCGACGCCGGCATCCGTCAGCGCCGTCGCCAGCCGGCTCACGCGCTCGGCAAAGCCGGCCCAATCCAGCCGCGTGTCTTCGAAGACGACCGCCGGCGCATGCGGCCTGAACCGCGCGTGGTAATCGATGATGCCGCTGATGTCCATGGTCTGGGTCTCCTCCCGTTTCTTGTTGGACGCTGCGATTGCTACATGCCGATGCCGCCCGAGACCTCCAGTACAGCGCCATTGACGTACGAGGCGTCGTCCGAGAGCAGGAAGGCGCAGGCGGCGGCGATCTCGTCGGGCCGGCCCATGCGTCCCATCGGCACATGCGCGACCATGCTGTCGATGACGTTCTGCGGCATCGATTGGAGGATCGGCGTGGCGATGAAGCCGGGGCACACGGCATTGGCGCGCACACCCTTGCGGCCGAGCTCCTTGGCCCAGGTCTTGGTCATGCCGATGACGCCGGCCTTCGCCTTGAGGTTGATCGCGATGACCCGGTCGAACTGCGCATCGCTCATCTTCTTGAGCTGCGCGTCGGCGACGATGCCGGCATTGTTCACCAGCCCGTCGATGCGCCCGTGGGCGTCGATCACCGCCGCGGCGGCATCACGTACGGCATTGCCGTCCGCCACATCCACGGCGCGGCCGCTGACGCGTGCGCCGGGCACGGCACCGCCGATGCGGGCCGTCGCCGCTTCGATAGCCTCGTCACGCAGGTCCCACAGCACGACCTGCGCGCCTTCCTGCGCGGCACGCAGCGCGATCGCTTCGCCGATGCCCTGGGCGCCGCCGGTGACGACGACGACACGGTTCTGCAGACGATTCATGGCATTGCTTTCCGTAATGGGATCGCCCGCATTGTGGCGCGATTGCACTGGTCGTGAAGGCCGAAAGATGTCAGACTGGTGTGCGAATTTGCACATTCTTCATCGATTGCCGCGCCTCCGATGACTCAAACGCCCGACTGGACCGACCTGCGCTATTTCCTCGAACTGGCGCGCGCGGGCACGCTGGTGGGCGCCGCACGGCATCTGGGCGTCGAACACACGACGGTATCCCGGCGCCTGCAACGCCTCGAGCAATCACTTGGCGCACCGCTCTTCGACCGCCGCCGCGACGGCAGCGCGCTGACCGACGTCGGGCTGGCGTTGCTGCCCCACGCCGAAGCGATGGAAAGCGCCCAGCTCGCCGCCGCCGAACAGTTGCGCGGCGCGCAGTCGCAGGCGCGCGGCGGCGTGCGCCTGAATGCGCCGGAGGTGCTCGGCTCGCTGGTCATCGCCGCGCGGCTCAAGGCGCTGACCGATGCACATCCGGCACTGCGCGTCGATCTGGTGCTGCTGCCGCGCTTCGCCGACCTCGCCGCGCGCGAGGCCGACCTGGCCGTGGTGCTCGATGCGCCGCGTCATGGGCGCTACGTCTCGGCGAGACTCACCGACTACCGCTACTACCTCTACGGCGCACCGTCGTATCTCGCCCGGCATCCGCCGATCGTTTCGCGCGAACAGCTCGCCGAACACACCTTCGTCGATTACGTGCAGGACCAGTTGATGAGCGCGCGGCTGAACTTCATCGAGGAGCTGGGCATCGCGCCGCACCGGCGCTTCTGCTGCACGGGCATGATGGCGCAAGTGGCCGCGGCCATCGCCGGCATCGGCCTGGTGATGGCACCGCCGTACTCCGTGCCGCAGGACGGCTCGCTGGTGCGCGTGCTGCCCGCGACGCTGTTCGCCGAACGCACCTTCTGGCTGGTGGCGCCGACCGACCTTTTCCGTCTGCGCCGCGTGCGTGTGGTGTGGGACCATCTGCGGCAGATCGCCGAGAGCGAGCCGGAGCTGTTCGTCGTCAAGGCATCGGCATGACGAAGACGACGCGCTTCTGTTTCGTGCGCCACGGCGAGACCGACTGGAACGCCCAGCGGCGCTATCAGGGGCAACTCGACGTGGCGCTCAATGCCACCGGCGAGTGGCAGGCGCGCGCACTGGGCGACGCGCTGGCCGCGCACGATTTCGCCGCCGCCTGCACGAGCGACCTGTCGCGCGCCGCGCGGACCGCCGAACTGGCGCTGGGCGGGCGCTGCGCCGTGTCGCCACGACTGTGTTTTCGCGAGCGGCACTATGGCGTCTTCCAGGGTCTGACACCTGACGAGGCACGCACGGTGCACCCTGAAGCACACGCGCATTTCGTCGCGCGATCGACCGACTACGACTTCGAGACCGGCGAAACGCTCACCGACTTTGCCGCCCGCGTGCAAGACGGCGCCGAGGCGATGGCGCGCGAATTCGCCGGCCGCAGCGTCGTCGTGTTCACGCACGGCGGCGTGCTCGACGTGCTGCACCGGCTGGCCAGCGGGCGCGATCTGGCCGCCCCGCGCGATTTCGCGATTCCCAATGCCGGCATCAACTGGCTGCGCCGCGACGACGACGGCTGGCGCATCGATGTCTGGGGCGATACGCGGCACTTGCTAAAACGGGACAGCCTCGACGAGCTGGTGCGCTGAGCGCCTGCAAATCATTCTGCGCGCCGGCCGCACCCCGCTGCGACCCGCTCGCGACGAATCCTTTCACAGGCGCCGAGCGCGACGGTGGGAAGGCGCCATCGCACCGTCAGGTAAAATCCCCGGTCTTCCCATCCGCCGCAGGAATTGCCATGTTTGCCAAGCAGAACACCCTGGCCAAGGTCGACGCCGAAGTCCATGCCGCCATCGCCGCCGAGAATGCGCGACAGGAGGCGCACATCGAGCTGATCGCCTCCGAAAACTACGTCTCGCATGCGGTCATGGAAGCGCAGGGGTCGCAGCTGACCAACAAGTACGCCGAGGGCTATCCGGGCAAGCGCTATTACGGCGGCTGCGAGCACGTCGATGTGACCGAGCAACTGGCGATCGACCGCGTCAAGCAGCTGTTCGGCGCCGACTGCGCGAATGTCCAGCCGCATTCGGGCGCGCAGGCCAACGAGGCCGTGTTCCTTGCCTTCCTCAACCCCGGCGACACCATCATGGGCATGAGCCTGGCCGAGGGCGGCCATCTCACGCACGGCATGAAGCTGAACATGTCCGGCAAATGGTTCAACGTCATCCCCTACGGCCTCACCGCCGAAGAAGCCATCGACTACGACGCCATGGAACGGCTGGCGCGCGAACACAAGCCCAAGCTCATCATCGCCGGCGCCTCGGCCTACAGCCTGCGCATCGATTTCGAGCGTTTCGCCAAGGTGGCCAGGGAAATCGGCGCCATCTTCATGGTCGACATGGCGCACTACGCCGGGCTGGTCGCTGCCGGCTACTACCCGAACCCGGTGCCGCATGCCGATGTCGTCACCTCCACCACGCACAAGACGCTGCGCGGCCCGCGCGGCGGCCTCATCCTGATGAAGGCCGAACACGAGAAGGCGATCAACTCGGCGATCTTCCCCGGGCTGCAGGGCGGCCCGCTGATGCACGTCATCGCCGCCAAGGCGGTGGCCTTCGGCGAGGCGCTGCGGCCCGAGTTCAAGCGTTATCAGGAGCAGGTGATCGAGAACGCGCAGGTGATGTGCAAGGTGCTCAAGCAGCGCGGCCTGCGCATCGTGTCGGGGCGCACCGAATCGCATGTCTTCCTCGTCGATCTGCGCGCCAAGAACACCACCGGCAAGGAGGCCGAGGCGCTGCTCGGCCAATGTCACATCACGGTCAACAAGAATGCGATTCCCAACGATCCGCAGAAGCCGATGGTCACCTCCGGCATCCGCATCGGCACACCGGCGATGACCACGCGCGGCTTCACCGAGATCGAGGCCGAGCGCGTCGCCAACCTGATTGCCGACGTGCTGGATGCGCCGACCGATGCCGCCGTGCATGAGCGCGTGCGCAAGGACGTCGCTGTCCTGTGCGCGAAGTTCCCGGTGTATGGTGGCTGAACCTTGAAGTGCCCCTTCTGCGCGGCCGACGACTCCCAGGTCGTCGACACGCGCGAGAACGAGGAGCGCGACACCGTGCGCCGGCGCCGGCGCTGCCTCGCCTGCGACAAGCGCTTCACGACCTATGAGCGCGTCGAACTGCAGATGCCGCAGCTGGTCAAGAAGAACGGCAACCGCATCGACTACCAGCGCGACAAGCTCAAGGCCAGCATGATGCTGGCGCTGCGCAAGCGTTCGGTGGCGACGCCGCTGGTCGAAGCCGCGATCGGTCGCATCGAGGAGAAGCTGGCGCAGGTCGCCGACCGCGAGGTGCCGACCAGCCGCGTCGGCGAGCTGGTGATGCGCGAACTCAAGCAGCTCGATCACATCGCGTACATCCGTTTCGCGTCGGTGTATCGCAACTTCGAGGACGTCGACGAATTCTCCAACGTCGTGCGCGAAGTGCAGGCGCCGGCGGACAGCGGCGAGAATCCGGTCTGAGGCAAGGCGTGTTTGCCGCCGACGATCATCGTCACATGGCGCGCGCGCTGCAACTGGCGGCGCGCGGCCTCGACACCACGACGCCGAATCCGCGCGTGGGCTGCGTACTGGTGAAGGACGGCGCCGTCATCGGCGAGGGTTGGCACGCGCGCGCCGGCGGCCCGCATGCCGAGATCGCCGCACTGGCGGCGGCCGACCCAAACTACAGTCGTGGCAGGACGGCGGTTGACGGCGTTCGCGGCGCCACGGCCTACGTCACGCTCGAACCGTGTGCCCATCATGGCCGCACCGGGCCATGCAGCGAAGCGCTCATCGAGGCGGGCGTCGCGCGCGTGGTCGCCGCGATGGTCGATCCCAATCCGCTGGTGGCCGGGCAGGGCCTGGCACGGCTGCAAGCGAGCGGCATCTCGGTGGCCTGCGGCTTGATGGAAGAGGCGGCGAGGGAGCTGAACATCGGCTTCGTGTCGCGGATGACGCGCGGGCGGCCGTGGCTCCGACTCAAGGTGGCAATGAGCCTGGACGGCAAGACGGCGCTGGCCAACGGCGTGTCGCAATGGATCACCGGCACGGACGCGCGCCGCGACGCGCATCGCTGGCGGGCGCGCTCCTGTGCCGTGCTCACCGGCATCGGCACCGTGCGCGACGACAACCCGCGCCTCACCGTGCGTGACGTGCCTGCCGCGCGCCAGCCGTTGCGCGTGGTGATCGACAGCCGGCTGGAAACGCCGCCGGACGCCGCCGTGCTGGCGTGCGGTGGCACGCTGATCTATGCCGCGGTCGACGATGGGGCGCGGCGCGCGGCATTGGCCGCTGCGGGCGCCGAAGTCGTGCGCCTGCCCAATCCGCATGGCAAGGTCGATCTGCCGGCGATGCTCGCCGATCTGGGGCGCCGCGGCATCAACGAAGTGCTCGTCGAAGCCGGCGCGCAACTCAATGCCTCTTTGCTGCGCGAAAGCTGCGTCGACGAGCTGCTCGTCTATCAGGCGCCGCTGCTGCTGGGCGATGCGGCGCGCGGTGCGACGGCCGGCATCGCGCTGACCGAGCTCGCACAGGCCAGCAGGCTGACCATCCTCGAGCGACGCCTCATCGGCAACGACAGCTTTCTGCGTGCCCGGCTGACGCAATGACCGGCGCCGCGCTGGCGCTGGTGCTCGCCGCGGCCGTCTGCCACGCCGCATGGAATCTGGTTGCCAAGACCACTGGCGGGGGCAACGCCTTCGTGTTGATCGGCTCGCTGCTCGTCACCGTGCTGTGGGCGCCGCTCGTACTCTGGATCGGCGTGCAGGAGGTCGGCGACTGGGGCATCGTCGAATGGGGTGTGCTGTTTGCCACGGCGGTGGTGCACGCGGCGTATTTCCGCTGCCTGCTGCACGGCTATGCGGTGGCGGATCTGACGGTCGTCTATCCGGTGGCACGCGGCGGCGGGCCGCTGCTGGCCACCGTCGGTGCCCTGCTCGTGCTCGGCGAAACCCTGTCGGCGGCGGCGGCGCTGGGGGCGCTGGCGGTCGTCGGCGGCGTCTTCCTCGTCGGTGGCGGGGTGCGCCTGTGGCGGGGCGGCCAGGATGCGGCCGAGCGTGCACGCACGCGGCGGGGCGTCATCTGGGGCGCGACCACGGCGGCATTCATAGCCGGCTACACGCTGATCGACGGCTATGCGGTGAAGGTGTTGCTGCTCTCGCCCCTGCTGGTGGATTACTTCGGCAACGTGTTGCGCATCCCGGTGATGCTGCCTTTCGCGCTGCGCGACCGCGCCGGCATCGCGCAGACCTGGCGGCAGCACTGGCGTGCCGCGCTGGTCGTGGCGACGCTGGGGCCGCTGTCCTACATCATGGTGCTCTACGCCATGCGCATGGCGCCGCTGTCGCATGTGGCACCGGCACGCGAAGTCTCGACGCTGCTGGCGGCGTTGGCCGGCGGCACGCTGCTGCGCGAGTCCGATCGCGTGCCGCGCCTGCTCGGCGCGCTGGCGATCGCCGGCGGCGTCATGGCGCTGGCGCTGGGCTAGCGGACTGCCGGACCGGCGGCTAGACTGCGCGCCATCACCGTGTTTCGACCGAAGGATTTGCCCATGTCATTGCGTTCGTTCCGTCCCGCACTGCTTGCCGCCGCCATGTTCATGGCGGCACCCGTCGCCTTGGCCGAGGCGCCCGCGAAGGCGCCCGCCAAGTCGGCAAAGGCGGCCCCGGCGCAGTCGGCGCCGGTGCGCGTCACCAGCGTCGAGGGCATCACCGAATACCGGCTCGCCAACGGCCTGCGGGTGGTGCTGGCGCCGGACGATTCGAAGCCGACGACGACGGTGAACGTCACCTACCTCGTCGGCAGCCGCCACGAGAACTACGGCGAGACGGGCATGGCGCATCTGCTGGAGCATCTCGTTTTCAAAGGCACGCAGACGCGCGGCAACATCATGGTCGAGCTGGGTCGGCGCGGCATGCAGTTCAACGGCACGACGTTTTTCGATCGCACCAATTATTTCGAGACCTTTCCGGCCAGCGACGAGAACCTCGCCTGGGCGCTGGAAATGGAAGCCGACCGCATGGTGAACAGCCTGATCGCGAAGAAGGATCTCGAAACCGAGTTCTCGGTCGTGCGCAACGAAATGGAGCGCGGCGAAAACAACCCGATCCAGGTGTTGTGGAAGCAGATGTCGGCGGTGACCTACGACTGGCACAACTACGGCAAGACCACGATCGGCGCGCGCTCCGACGTCGAGGGCGTGCGCATCGGGAACCTGCAGGCCTTTTACCGCAAGTACTACCAGCCGGACAATGCCGTGCTGCTGGTGGCCGGCAAGTTCGACACGGCACGCACGCTGGCGCTGATCGGCAAGCATTTCGGTGCGATTCCGAAACCGGCTCGGGTGCTCGAGCCGACATGGACGGCCGAGGCGCCGCGCGACGGCGCCCGTGAGATCACCGTGCGTCGCGTCGCCGACCAGTACCTGCTGGCCGCCTTGTATCCGATCGCTGCCGGCAGCCATCCGGATGCCGTGGCGATGGACCTCGTCGGCGAGATTCTTGCCGGCACGCCCAACGGCCGCCTGCACAAGTCGCTGGTCGAGAAGCAGAAGGCGGTCGGCAGCTTCGCCTGGACCCTGGGCCTGGCCGAGCCGGGTTACGTGATGTTCGGGCTGCAGCTCAACAAGGATCAGACGCGTGACGAAGCGCGCCGCGCGATGCTAGAGATCATCGAAGGCATCAAGGCGCAGCCGATCACCGAGGCGGAACTCAAGCGCGCCAAGAATGCCGCGCTGTCGAACTTCGAAAAGACGCTCAACGATCCGCAGCGCTTCGCCGTCGCCATGTCGGAAGACATCGCGCTGGGCGACTGGCGGATGTTCTTCGTGAACAACCGCGATCGCGTCGAGGCCGCGACGTTGGCGCAGGTGCAGGCGGCAGCGGAGCATTACCTGCGCGAAACCAACCGCACCTTCGGCCAGTTCGAGCCGGCGCAGTCGGCCGACCGCGCGGTGATCCCGCCGGCGCTCGACGTCGCCGGGCTGGTCGCCAACTATCAGGGGCGCGCGGCCGTCGCCAGCGGCGAGGCCTTCGATGCCACGCCGGCGAACATCGATGCACGCACGCAACGCTCGATGCTGGCCAACGGCGCCAAACTCAGCCTGCTGCCGAAGAAGACGCGGGGCGAGACCGTCCGCGGCAGCTTCACGCTGCACGTGGGCGACGAGAAGTCGCTGTTCGGCCAGGGCACGGCGAGCGGCCTTGCCGGCGACATGCTGATGCGCGGCGCGGGCCGCTACAGCCGCGCCGAACTGCGCGATCGCCTCGACGAACTCAAGGCCAAGCTCAGCGTGTCGGGCGGAGGCGACGCGGTGAACGTCGGTTTCGAGGTATCGCGTCCGCAACTGGCGGAGCTGCTCGAGATCGTGCGCGACGTGCTGCGTGCGCCGACCTTTCCGCAAAGCGAATTCGAGCTGGTGGTCAAGGAGCGCCTGACGGCGATCGACGCTGCCCGCAAGGAGCCGGGCGCGCTGGCCAACCAGGCGCTGAACCAGGCGCTGAACGTGCATCCGCGCGGCGACATCCGCTATCGCCCGACGCTCGACGAAGCGGTGGAAGACCTCAAGGCGGCAAACCTTGCGCAACTGAAGGCCTTCCACGGCAATTTCTACGGCGCCGATGCCGCGCAGTTCGCGCTCGTCGGCGACTTCGATCCCGCCGCGGTGAAGGCGCAACTCGAACGGCATTACGGCGACTGGAAGAGCCCCGCCGGCTGGAAGCGCATCCCGCGCCTGCTCGACAAGCCGCACGCGGCCGCGCAGACGCTGGAAGTGCCGGACAAGCCCAATGCGACGCTGATCGGCCGCGCCTCGTTCCCGATGCGCGACACCGACCCGGACTACGCGGCGATGCTGGTGGTGGATGAGGTGCTCGGCGGCGGCGTCAAGTCGCGGCTGTTCGAGCGCCTGCGCCAGAAGGAAGGCATCAGCTACGGCGCCGGCACCGGCCTGTCGGTCAGCGCCGAAGACGACGTGACCAGCGTGACCGTTTACGCCACCTTCGCGCCGATGTTCCTGGCGCGTGCGCAAACGGCGCTGGCGGAGGAACTGGCGCGCTTCGTCAAGGACGGCATCACCGCCGAGGAACTCGCCGACGCCAAGAAGTCGATCCGCCAGGAGCGCGAGGTGGCGCGGGCGCAGGACGGCACGCTGGCCGGCCAGTTGGCCTACCAGAGCCGACTGGGCCGGACGATGAAGTTCTCGGCGGACATCGACGCCCGTCTGGCAGCGCTGACGCTCGATCAGGTCAATGGTGTGCTGCGTGCTCGGCTCAAGCCGGCGTCGATCAGCTACGCCTACGCGGGGGATTTCGCCGGCGCCGCTGCCAAGGCCGCGCAGCCCGCCAAGTAGCCTCAGGCGTCGTCGGTGGTCGCGTCGCCCGCCGTTGGCGCCGCGACGGCCGCTGCGGCAGCGAGCATGGCCGCGCGGCTCGTCGGCGATTCGAGCGAGATGCGACCGAGCGCGCCGCCGCGATAGTCGGTGAGCAGCACGATGGCGGCTTTTTCGAGATCGACTTCAACGGTGCCGCTGCGTACGCGGCGCATGCAATTGCGCTTCTTCGCCACGGCCTGCAGCAGGCCGGTGCCGTCGAGGACGGCCGGATCGACGCCGTAACGTGCGGCAAGACCTGCGGGGTACTGCGCCAGCAGCAGGTCGCCCAGAAAGGTGGCGACGTTTTCCTCGATCACCGCATTGACGCCGACGGCATGGCTGGCGGCGAGCATGAAGCCGTCGCTGTCGTGCTCGATCTTCGGCCAAAGAAGGCCCGGCGTGTCGATGAGGATGGTGGTCGAATCGAGGTCGAGCGCCTGCTGCGATTTCGTCACCGCCGGCTCGTCGCCGACCTTGGCCACGCGCCGGCCGAGCAGTGCGTTCATCAGCGTCGATTTGCCGACGTTGGGGATGCCCATGATCATCATCCGCAATGGCTTGACGCTGTCATTGCGGTGCGGCGCCAGCCGCCGGCATTCGATGGGGATGCGTCGCGCCTCCGCCGGCTTGGTGGCCGACACGGCGATCGCGCGCACGCCGGGCTGGCCGTTGTAGTGCGCGAGCCATTGCGCGGTCACCAGCGGATCGGCGAGGTCCGCCTTGTTGAGCACTTTCAGGCAGGCCCGGTTGCGGTGCTGGCGCAAGGCGCGGATCATCGGGTTGCTGCTCGCTTCGGGCAGTCGCGCGTCGAGCACTTCGACCACCACGTCGGCCTTCGCCATCGTCTCGGCGGCCTTGCGGCGCGCCGAGTTCATGTGGCCGGGGAACCACTGGATGGTCATGATCCGCACACCGCGCAGGCCGCATCGTGCGGCACGCGGATCTCGCGCCAGCTCATGCCCAGGCCGTCGAGCAGCAGCAGCCGCCCGGCGAGGCTTTGGCCGATGCCGGCGACCAGCTTGAGCGCCTCTGCGGCCTGCACGGCACCGACGATGCCGGTGATCGGCGCAAAGATGCCGAGCACGGCGCAGCGCACGTCTTCGACATCGTCGCCCTCGGGGAACAGGCAGTGGTAGCAGGGCGCATCGGGCTGGCGCGGATCGAACACCGCGACCTGGCCGTCGAATCGCACCGCGGCGCCCGAGACCAGCGGCCGGCGGGCGGCAACGCAAGCGCGGTTGATGGCATGCCGGGTGGCGAAATTGTCGCTGCAATCGAGCACGACATCGGCGCGGGCGATTTCTTCGACCAGCCGGTCGCCTTCGAGCCGTTCGCGCAAGGGGCGCACGCGGCACCGCGGATTGAGCGCGGCAAGCGTCTGCGCCGCCGACTCGACCTTCGGCAGGCCGATGGTGGCCTCGCGGTGCACGATCTGGCGCTGCAGGTTGGTGAGGTCGACGCGGTCGCCGTCGGCGATCGTCAACTCGCCAACGCCGGCGGAGGCCAGATAGAGCAGTGCCGGCGAGCCCAGTCCGCCGGCGCCGACGACCAGTGCCCGTGCGTTGCCGATGCGTTGCTGGCCGTCGATGCCGAGCTGCGGAAGCAGGATGTGCCGCGAATAGCGCAGCAGCGCGTTGTCGTCGAGTTCGGCGGCGGCCGTCGACGTGGCGGCGGGTACGCTCACGCCGGTCAGCGGTCTTGCCGCAGATCGGGCGGCGTGTCGTCGTGATCGCCGTGCGGATGGTGGTCCCAGGCGCGCGAATAGACCTCGTGCGACTTCTTGATCAGGCGCTCGGGCACGCGCATGTTGCGCAGCTGGGTTTCCTCGCTGTAGGCGATGATGCCGCGCAGGATGCGGCAATGCATGCTGTTGTCCAGATGCACGCCCTGACGCGCCAGCACGGTCTCCAGCCCCTTGAGCGTGTAGTCGGACAGCTCGTACCAGATCGACAGGCGGGTGGCGGTGCTGCCATCGGCCACCTCGATGCCCTCGATGCCTTCGAGCACCTTGCGCACCTGCTGGATCTGGTCCTGGTGGCGGGCATCGAAGCGCAGTTCACGATGCTTGAGCGTGCCCGGTTGAGGCGCGAACGGCGACGGCCGCGTGCGTGCGTGGCCCTTGACCACTTTGTCACGCAACGCGCGGGCGCGTTCGACGTTCATCTTGCCGGACATGGGTGCGATTACCGCTTGAGGACGTGCAGCGCCTTGAGCAGATTGACGGCCTGCGCCAACTGGTAGTCGTTCTTGCCGCCCAGTTCGATGGGGACGAAAGGCGCGTCCTCGTCGATCTTGTCCTTGGCCTTGGCGCCCTTGTCGTCCTTGGCCTTGGCCGCCTTGTCATCCTTGGGTTTGGCGGGCTTTTCGTCGGCGGACGGCGTATCGTCGCCTTCGAGGTGGCGGTCGAGATCGGCTTCGCGGATGCGCTTGAAGCGCGCGCCATTCGGCGTCTCTTCGACGACCACGTCGGGCGCGATGCCCTTGGCCTGGATCGAGCGGCCCGACGGCGTGAAGTAGCGCGCCGTCGTCAACTTGATCGCGCTCTTGCCCTGCAGCGGCAGGATGCTTTGCACCGAGCCCTTGCCGAAGGTCTGCGTGCCGACGATGACGGCCCGCTTGTGGTCCTGCAGTGCGCCGGCGACGATTTCGGAGGCGGAGGCGGAGCCGCCGTTGACCAGCACGACCATCGGGATGGTGCGCGCCTCGGCGGGCAGCAGCTTGAGGTAGTCCGGCTGGTTGGGACGCAGATAGTCGTCCGGATTGGCCAGATAGCGGCGCTTGGCATCGCCGACGCGGCCGTCGGTGGAGACGACCAGCGTATCGGCCGGAAGGAATGCGGCGGCGACGCCGATGGCGCCGTTGAGCAGGCCGCCCGGATCGTTGCGCAGATCGAGCACGAGGCCGGATAGCGCCCGCGGCTTGCCGTCCTTTTCCTTGAACAGCGTGCCCAGTTGCTTGACGAGATCGGCGCCGGACTCTTCCTGGAATTGCGTGATGCGCACGTAGCCGAGGTTGTCGTCGATGGTCTTGGACTTCACGCTCTTGACCTTGATGATGTCGCGCACCACGGTGATTTCGAGCGGCTTGTTCTCGCCCTTGCGGACGATGGTGAGCATGATCGAGGTCTTGGGCTTGCCGCGCATCCGCTTGATGGCGTCGTTGATCGACAGCCCCTTGACCAGCGTATCGTCGAGCTTGATGATGAGATCGCCCGCCTGGATGCCTGCGCGATAGGCCGGCGTGTCCTCGATCGGCGCCACGACCTTGACGAAGCCGTCTTCCTGGCCGACTTCGATGCCCAGGCCGCCGAACTCGCCATGCGTGCTCTCCTGCAGATCCTTGTAGGCCTCGACATCGAGGTAGGTCGAATGCGGATCGAGGTTGGCAAGCATGCCGCTGATGGCGTGCCGGATCAGCGTCTTGTCGTCGACGGGCTCGACATAGCCTTGCTTGATGGCGTTGAAGACGTCGGCAAAGCTGCGCAGTTCCTCGACCGGCAGCGGGCCGATGCTCTCGCGCGCGGCGTTGGCCGAGAAGTTCAGGCTGATGAGCACGCCGGCGATCGCGCCGAAGGCGACGAGTCCGGCTTGTTTGACGGTGTGGCGCATGCGATCTCCGTAAGGGTCGCGAAAGTATACGCGCAACGCCGGCCGGCTACGCGCAGCGCCGTGCCGCCACCACTGTAGTTTGCAACCGGCTGTTGCGCCCCGGCGTTGCGTCAGGCCTTCGCCTTGCCCTGGTTGGCGACCGCCTGCATGGCGGCGGCGATGGCTTCGGGGTCGCCGAGATAATAGTGCTTGATGGGCTTGAGGTCGGCATCCAGCTCATAGACCAGCGGCTGCGCGGTGGGGATGTTGAGGCCGACGATGTCGGCGTCCGAAACGCCATCCAGATACTTGATCAGCGCGCGGATGCTGTTGCCATGCGCGGCGATGAGCACCTGCCGGCCGGCCCGCACGGCCGGTGCGATGGTGTCGTTCCAATGGGGCAGCACGCGGGCGACCGTGTCCTTCAGGCATTCGGTGCGCGGCACGCTGCCCGCCGGCAGGCCGGCATAGCGCGGATCGTTGATTTCGTAGCGCGGGTCGTCGGCGTCCAGCGGCGGCGGCGGCGTGTCGTAGGCGCGACGCCAGACCAGCACTTGCGCGTCACCGTATTGCGCGGCCGTCTCGGCCTTGTTGAGGCCTTGCAGCGCACCGTAGTGGCGCTCATTGAGGCGCCACGAGTGCTGGATGGGCAGCCACATCTGGTCCATCTCTTCAAGCACTGTCCAGAGCGTCTTGATGGCGCGGCGCAGCACCGAGGTGTAGGCGACGTCGAAACGAAAGCCCTGCGCCTTGAGCAGACGCCCGGCGGCGACGGCCTCGGCGAGCCCCTTCTCGGTGAGGCCGACATCCGTCCAGCCGGTAAAGCGGTTTTCCTGGTTCCAGGTCGATTCGCCGTGGCGCAACAATACGATCTTGTACATGAAAGCCCCCGTGTCGGATTCATCAGAATTCTATAATATGCTCAGGGTCTGCTCCCACTTGCACGATGAACGGGAACAGACCCTGAGGCACCAGCCACCGACGGGTCATGGAAACCACGCTTCCCCTGCTTGCCGAGAAGGAACACATCGAAATCGCCGCACGTGCGCTGAAGGCGATTTCGCATCCCTTGCGGTTGAAGATCGTTTGCGTGGTGGGTGCCGAAGAAGTCTGCGTGCAGGACATCGTCGATGCGGTCGGCACGTCGCAAAGCAACATTTCACAGCATCTGGCGATCCTGCGCGACAAGGGCGTGCTCAACACGCGCAAGGATGCCAACCGGGTCTTCTACCGCGTGGCCGACCAGCGGACCTTGCAACTGGTCGGCATGATGCGCGAAGTCTTCTGCGGCACGCCGACGCGGCGCTAGCCGCTGCAACCCGTTCCGGCGCCTGCGCGGCGCCGCCGTCATCATTCATTTCAGGAGTCGTTTTCCAATGGTCGAGTTTCTGCAAACCAACATCCTGTGGGTGGCCGTCGCCGTCACCTCGGGTGGCATGCTGCTGTGGCCGCTGGTCAGCGGTGCCGGTGTCCCCGGCGTCGGTCCGGCCGATGCCACGCTGATGATCAATCGCGAGGATGCGGTCGTTCTCGACGTGCGCGAGGCGAACGAATGGAGCGAAGGCCACATTGCGGGCGCCCGCCACATTGCGCTGGGCGTGTTCGACCAGCATGTCAGCGAACTGGAGAAATTCAGGCAGCGGCCGATCATCGTCGTCTGCGCCTCCGGCAACCGCTCGGCGAACGCCTGCGGCAAGCTCAAGAAGGCCGGATTCGAAAAGGTGTTCAACCTGCGTGGCGGCGTGTCGGCGTGGGCTGGAGCCAACCTGCCGATCACCCGGAAGGGCTGAACCATGCATGTGCTGATGTACACCACGGGCGTGTGCCCGTACTGCGTCCGCGCCAAGCAGTTGCTGCAGCGCAAGGGCGTCGCACAAATCGAGGAAGTCCGCGTCGATCTCGATCCGGCGCGCCGTGACGAGATGATCGGGCGCAGCGGGCGGCGCACCGTGCCGCAGATCTTCATCGGCGACACCCATGTCGGCGGCTGCGATGATCTCTACGATCTGGACCGCGCCGGCAAGCTCGACCCGCTGCTCGCCGCCTGAGCGTCGCGGATCGTCGCCCGGCGCGCTGCGCGCGCCATGCGCCGCGGATAGAATGCCGCTTCTGCAACCCTGACCCCACACATCAACATGAGCGAACAACAAGCGCAGCCGCATTTCAGCGTCGACAAACTCTACGTGCAGGACATTTCGCTGGAAGTGCCCAATGCGCCGGAAATCTACCTCGAGCGCGAGGCACCGGAAATCTCGGTGCAGATCCAGACCGGTGCCAAGGCGCTGCAGGACGGCCTGTACGAATCGCGCCTGACCGTCACCGTGACCGCCAAGCGCGGTGAAAAGACGTATTTCCTCGTCGAGGTGGTCCAGGCAGGCATCTTCCAGGTGCGCAACGTGGCCGAAGCCGACCTTGGCCCGATCCTCGCCATCGGCTGCCCGAACATCCTCTTCCCCTACGCCCGTGAAGTGGTGTCGGACACCGTCAACCGTTCCGCCTTCCCGCCCGTGATCCTGGCGCCGGTGAATTTCGAGGCGCTCTACGTGCAACACCAGCAGCAGGTCGCGCAGCAGGCCCAGCAGGCCGGCGCGCCGGCCGACGCGCCGCTGCAATAAGCCGGCGCAAACTACAGTGATGGCGGCACGGCGCTTCCTGTTCCTGGCCACGGCCGGCGCCGCGCTGGTCGCCGGCGGGCCGGCGCACGCCATCGATTACCTTTCGGTCGCGCAGGCCGCCGTGCTGTACGACGCACCGTCGGCCAAGGCCAAGCCGCTGTTCGTCATCCACCGCGGCACGCCCGTCGAGCAGGTGGTCGTCGTCGGCGGCTGGGTCAAGGTGCGTGATGCCCGGGGCGACCTGGCGTGGATCGAGAAAGGCCAGTTGTCGACGCAGCGCATGGTGATCGTGCGCGGCGACAAGGCGGAAGTGCGCGCCACTGCCAACGATACCGCGGCGCTGGTGTTCGTCGCCCATGGCGATGTCGTGCTCGAATGGGTCGGTGCCGCCGACGCCGGCTGGGTGCAGGTCAGGCATGCCGATGGTGCCACCGGTTTCGTCCGGCTGGGCCAGGTCTGGGGCGGGTAGCACAGGCTTCACTGCAAGGGAGGGACGCCGATGCGGATTGCCGTGCTGGGCGCCGGCGCGTGGGGCACTGCGCTGGCCATTGCCTTTGCCCATCGCCATGACGTTGCCTTGTGGGCGCGCGACGCCGCGCAGGCAGCGGCCATGGCCGCCGATCATGAGAACCGCCGCTACCTGCCCGGCTGCCCGTTGCCGTCGGCGCTGCAGCCGACCGCGGATTTCGCGGCGGCGACCACGGACGCCGACTTGCTGGTGCTGGCGCCGCCGCTAGCCGGCCTGCGCGCGACGCTGGAACAGCTCGCCGCGCGGCAGGTCGCCACGCCTTTCCTGTGGGTGTGCAAAGGCCTTGAACGCAGCACCGGTCTGCTGCCGCACCAGGTCGTGCGCGAGGTCCTCGGCGAACGGCAATGCGGCGTGCTCACCGGGCCGAGCTTCGCCGACGAACTCGCCCGCGACCTGCCCACGGTCGTCACCATCGCATCGAACGACGCGGAGTTCGCCCTGCATTGCGCGGAAAACCTGCGCGGCAAGACGTTCCGCCTGTATGCCGGCAACGATGTCATCGGCGCCGAGATCGGCGGTGCGGTCAAGAACGTCATGGCCATCGCCACCGGCATTTGCGATGGCCTGGGCCTGGGGCTCAACGCGCGCGCGGCGCTGCTCACGCGTGGCCTCGCCGAGATCACCCGCTTCGGCCTGGCGATGGGCGCCAAGCAGGCGACCTTCATGGGGCTGTCGGGCATGGGCGACCTGATCCTCACCTGTACGGGCGACCTGTCCCGCAATCGGCGCGTCGGTCTGCTGCTGGCTGCCGGCAAACCGCTGGCGCAGATCACCGCCGAACTCGGCCACGTCGCCGAAGGCGTGCCGGCGGCACGCGAAGTGCAGCGGCGTGCTGCAGCGCTGGATGTGGCGATGCCGATTACCGAGTGGGTTTGCGCCGTGCTCGATGGCGTCATGAAGCCGCAGGAAGGCGTCGCCGCGCTGATGCAGCGCGACATCGGTTTCGAGTCCGCCTGACTATTCGCCGCCGGCGTAGCCGTGCTGCCGCCACGCCTCGAAGACGGTGATGGCAACCGCATTCGAGAGGTTGATGCTGCGATTGCCCGGCACCATCGGCAGGCGCACGCGCATGTCCGGCGCGAACTCGTCGAGGATGTCGGCGGGCAGGCCGCGCGTCTCGCAACCGAAGACGAAGGCATCGCCGGGCGAAAACACAGTGGTGGCGAGACGGCGCTCGCCGCGCGTGCTCAGCGCGAAGAAGCGCGCGGTCGGGTGGGCGACGAGTATTTCGGCCTTGCAATTGGCCCAGTCGGCATGGCGGCGAACGGGTGCGAGCTCGGCGTAGTCCATGCCGGCCCGGCGCAGCCGATACTCGGACAGCTCGAAGCCGAGCGGCTCGACGAGGTGCAAGCGTGACCCCGTGTTGGCGCAAAGGCGGATAACATTTCCCGTATTGGGCGGTATTTCCGGGTGTATTAGGACGACTTCGAACACGGGGACTCGGTAAAACGCCATACGGGGGAAAGGGCCGCCGAGCGGCGGAAATGACCTATGGCACGTCCTGAAAAAATCCGTCTTGGCGACATGCTGATCCAGCAGGGCCTGCTCACGCAGGAACAGCTGACCGACGCGCTCGCCGAACAGAAAGCCACGGGCCGCAAGCTCGGCCGCATTATCGTCGATAGCGGCAAGGTTACCGAAGACGGCATCTCGCGGGCGCTGGCGCGGCAGTTGCAGGCCGAATTCATCGACCTGCGCAGTTACCAACCCAAAGCGGAATTCGTCAAGCTGCTGCCGGAGGCCGCGGCACGGCGCTTCCGCGCGCTGGTGCTCGATGAACGCAGCGGCAAGCTGATCGTCGGCTTTGCCGACCCGACCGACCTGATGGTGTTCGACGAAGTCGGCCGCATCGTCAAGCGCGAGATCGACCTCGCCGTGGTCACCGAATCCGAGCTGCTTGCGGCGATCGACCGCCTGTACCGGCGCACGGAGGAAATTTCCGCGCTGTCCAAGGAGCTGACGCAGGATCTGGGCGACGTACCCGCGGAGCTGGGCGACATCCTCGGACTGTCGGCCGCCGTCGAGGACGCGCCTGTCGTCAAGCTGCTGCAGACGGTGTTCGACGAGGCACTGCGCATGCGCGCGTCCGACATCCACATCGAGCCGCTGGAAAAGGTCCTGCGCATCCGCTTCCGCATCGATGGCGTGCTGCATGTCCAGACCGAGGCCGACATCAAGATCGCCACGGCGCTGGCGCTGCGCCTGAAGCTGATGTCGGGACTCGACATCTCTGAAAAGCGCCTGCCGCAGGACGGCCGCTTCGTCGTCAAGCTGCGCCAGCCGGTCGATGTGCGCATCTCGACGATGCCGACCCAATACGGCGAATCGGTGGTCATGCGTCTGCTCAACCAGAGCACCGGCCTGCTCAGCCTCGACCGGCTCAACATGCCGACGCGCATCCTCGAAACCGTGCGGCGGACGATCCACCGCCCCTCCGGCATCATGCTCGTCACCGGACCGACCGGCTCGGGCAAGACGACGACGCTCTATGCGGCGCTCAACGACCTCAATTCGCCGGAAAAGAAAATCATCACCGTCGAAGACCCGGTCGAATACCGCCTGCCTGGCCTCAACCAGGTGCAGGTGCACGAAAAGATCGACCTGTCGTTCTCGCGCGTGCTGCGCACCGCGCTGCGCCAGGACCCGGACATCATCCTCGTTGGCGAAATGCGCGACCAGGAAACCGCCGAGATCGGCATGCGCGCTGCGATGACAGGCCACCTCGTGCTGTCGACGCTGCATACCAACGACGCGCTGACGACGCCGATCCGCCTGCTCGACATGGGCGTGCCGCGCTACATGGTCGCGCTGTCGGTCAATCTCGTGCTGGCGCAGCGGCTGGTGCGCGTCATTTGCAAGAACTGCGCGGAGCCGCGCGAGCTGACACCACCCGAGCGCGAATGGCTGAAATACGAGTTGCATGGCCACGTCGATGAGCACAAGTATCTCGCCGGCCGCGGCTGCAGCCATTGCGGCAACAGCGGCTACCAGGGGCGGACCGGCGTTTATGAAATGCTCGAGATGACGAGCGAAGTCGTCGAGGCCACCAACCAGGGCGATCCGAACGCCTTCGTCGAGGCGGCAAGGGCGCAGATGGCCGGGCAGACGTTGCGCCGCGATGCCGTGCGGCTGGTGCTTGCCGGCCGCACGACAGTGGACGAGGGCATGCGCGTGGCCGCGCAATCCGATGCCTAGCTTTCAATATCGCGGCACGGATGCCCGCGGCGCCACCGTGGAAGGCACGCTCGACGGCGCGTCGAGCGAGGCGGTAACATCGCTGCTGTTCGGTCGCGGCATCACGCCCACCGAAGTGCGGGCGCAACAGGGGGGCGACAAGCAGGGATTCGACCTCGACGCCTACTTCAAGGAGAAGATCCAGCACGAAGACGTGACGCTGTTCACGCGGCAACTCAATACGCTGCTCAAGGCCGGCGTGCCGATCATGCGTGCGCTGGGCGGCCTGCAGGAGTCGGCGAGCAACAAGAGCATGAAGCAGATGATCGGCGATCTGCGCGACGACCTCGATGCCGGCCGCGAACTGTCGGTGGCGGTGGCACGGCAGGACAAGATCTTCAGCACCTTCTACATCGCCATGGTCCGCGTCGGCGAAATGACCGGCCTGCTCGAAGAGATCCTGCTGCGGCTCTTCTATCACATGGAATTCCAGCAGTTCATGCGCAACCAGGTGAAGTCGGCGCTGCGCTACCCGACCTTCGTCGTCATTGCCATGGGCATCGCCATCACCGTCATCAACCTGATGGTGATTCCAGCTTTCGCCAAGGTGTTTCAGGGTTTCGGCGCTGAGTTGCCGCTGATGACGCGGATCCTGCTGGGCTTCTCCGACTTCATGGTGGCCTACTGGCCGCACATGCTCGGTGCCGGCGTGCTGGCCATCGTCGGCTTCAAGATGTGGGTGCGCAGCGAGAAGGGAGGCTACGACTGGGATCGCATCAAGCTGCGCATTCCCATTGCCGGCAAGATCATCGAGAAGGCGACATTGGCGCGCTTCGCCGCCAGCTTCGCGCTCGCCGCGCGCTCGGGCGTGCCGATCATCCAGGCGATGACCGTCGTGTCGCAGACTGTCGACAACCACTACATCTCGGCCAAGGTCGACGGCATGCGCAACACCGTCGAACGTGGCGAGTCCGTGTTGCGTGCGGCGATCCAGGCGCGGGTGTTCACGCCGGTCGTGCTGCAGATGATCGCCGTCGGCGAAGAATCCGGCATGCTCGATGAAATGATGCAGGAGGTTGCCGACATGTACCAGCGCGAGGTCGAATACGAGCTCAAGACGCTGTCGGCGCAGATCGAGCCGATCCTGATCGTGTTCCTTGGCGTGCTCGTGCTGATCCTTGCGCTGGGCGTGTTCCTGCCGATCTGGGACCTCGGGCGCGTTTCGATGGGCAAGAAGTAAATTCCTATAGGTTTTGCCATACCCGCCGTAAACTAGGGCCACATCATGAATATTTCGCTCAAGAAGAGTCGCGGCTTCACGCTGATCGAACTCATCGTCGTCATCACCATCATCGCGATCCTCGCCGCGGTGGCGCTGCCGCGCTTCGTCGAAGTACAGCGCGACGCCCGCATCGCCAAGGCGCAGGCCGTGTTCGGCTCGATGCGCTCGGCCATGGCGCTGGCCAAGTCGCGCTGCGAGCTCGATCTCGCCGGCAGCAGCACCGGCACCTTCGTTTGCACGCAGACGGGCGGCTACGCCAACATGGACGGCACGGCGGTCACCATGGTCAACAAGTACCCGACGGCCGACGACAACGGGATCCGGGCGGCGGCGGCAATCAATCCGGCCGCGGACGGACTCACCATTTCGTCTGCAGGCGGGTCCGGCGCGGGCGTCACCATGACGTTCGATGTCGTCGGCGCGCCCACGGCCAATACGTGCCGCATCAGCTATACCTCGGCCGCGGTGGGCTCGGCACCGGTGTTGGATTTGAACACCGCTGGCTGCTGATTTCAGGGGTTACAGTAGGAAATCATTGGAACTTTTTGTTTTTGCGGGATAATCAACCGCGCGTCGTTGTCGTTTCGGCACCCACCATCGTTAGGAGGCAAGCAATGAAAAGCACTGCACAGAAGGGTTTCACCCTCATCGAACTGATCGTCGTCATCGTCATTCTCGGCATCTTGGCGGCGACTGCACTGCCGAAGTTCGTCGACCTGACCGACGATGCTGACCAAGCCGCCGTGGAAGGCGTGGCCGGTGCGATTTCGTCGGCTGGCGCAATCAACTATGGCGCTCGCAAAGTGAATTCAACGCCGCCCAAGGGTGTAGCCATCACAGATGCAACCGATGCCTGCGCCGGTGCAGCGAATAGTGTTCATGCCAATGCCGCAAGCTTCATTCAGGGTAGTGTGTCGTTGGTCACGGCGGCTCCCGCCAACAAGAACCAGTTCCAGATCGCCGCTGCGTCGGGTGCATGCTCAGCCGGCGCTACCGTGACTTGCACAATCACCAGCTACAACAACGGCGGCACCGGCAATACGGCGACAGCCTACGTGCCCTGCACGAACTGATGACTGCCTCAGTGCAAAGTGCCTCGTGGCACTTTGCACGGGTGGGTTAACGGGGGCGGCAAGCCAGTGTTCTCCATGAAGCGCCGGGGAGGCGGAGCGGCGACCGATTGGTCGGCGGTCTGCCTTTTTCCCGATCGGATCGATGTCGCGCGCGTGACGCGCAGCGGCGAACGGCCGGTCGTGCGCGCCATGGAGTCCTATGCGCGCAGCGGCCCGGATGTCGATGCCCTCAAGCGCATCGGCAAGAAGTACGGCCTTGGGCGCGCGCGCTGCACGACCTTGCTCGCCGGCAGCGACTACCAGACGCTGCAACTCGAGCAACCCGCGACGCTGGGACCCGACGGCTCATTGCGTGACGCATTGAAGGATCGCGTCGGCGAGAGCATCGATCAGCCCATCGCGCATGTGGGCTACGACGCGGTGACGATCCCGACACAGGCGCAGGCGCCGGGTCGGGCGCAGAACGCCTATGTGGTCATTGCCGGCAATGCCGCGCTGGCGCCGCGCGTGCAGATGTTCCACGCCGCGAACGTCGCCCTGCGGGCGATCGACATTCCCGAAATGGCACAGCGGAACGTCGCGGCCTTGTGCGAACAAAAAGACCGTGCGCTGGCCTTCCTCGTCTTCAACCAGCAGGAAGGACTGCTCACCTTCACCTGCAATGGCGAGTTGTACATGGCGCGGCGCGTGGATGTCGGATTGAAGGACTTCGTCATCGACGACCTCGATCGTCGTTCGTCGGTATACGACCGCATCGGGCTCGAAGTGCAGCGCTCTTTGGACAATTTCGATCGCCAATACGGATTTCTGCCGTTGGCGCGTCTGCTGATCGGCCCGCAGCCCGAAGCGGCGCCGCTGCAAGGCTTCCTGCGCGATTACCTCGGCATCAAGGTCGAAACGCTGGACCTCGCCGACGTGCTCGACTTTCCCACCGTGCCCGAATTGCGCAAGCCAGAGCGCCAGGCGCAGTGCCTGCTGTCGATCGGCGCCGCCCTGCGGGACGAGTCGGCCATCAAGGCGGCGGCCTGACGACATGGCCCAGCAGATCAATCTTTACAACCCGGCCTTCATTCCGCCGCGCGAATGGCTGACGGCCAAGTCCTTTGCCGTCCTTGCCGGCGTGCTGCTGGCGGTCGTCTCGGCGCTGTCGATCTGGACACGCGACAATGCAGCGGCGAAAGAAGCGCAAATGGCCGAATTGCAGTCGCGCCAACAGGCCTTGCAGGTCAACATCGAAACGACGCGCGCCGCGCTCGACAAACGGGTTGCCGATCCGGCCCTGGTGGCTGCCGTCGCCGACGCCCGGCGCGAAATCGAGGATCGCGCCGAGATTCTTGCGCTGTCCCAACGCATCCTTGGTGATGGCAAGGGCGGTTATTCGCCCTACCTTCTCGCACTGGCGCGGCAGTCGGTGCAGGGCGTCTGGCTCACCGCCGTGACCGTGGCAGATGACGGCGAGCGCATCGGATTGCGCGGTCGCGCACTGGACAAGAGCCTGCTGCCGACCTACGTGCGACGGCTCAACGGGGAGCCGGCATTCGACGGCAAGGCGTTTTCCGGCATGCAGGTGACCTACCATGAGCCGGACGAAAAACAGCGGGCGGCCGCTCGCGGTGCTGCGGCAGGCGCCGTCCCGCCACGACTGGAGTTTGACGGACCGCAACGGTTTCTCGAGTTCGAACTGCAGGCGATCAGCGCGCGCGAACGCAAGGCGGGTGCGTCGTGAGCGCGTGGTCGAAATATGTCGCCTGGTTTGCGGCGCGGGCGCCGCGCGAGCGCCTGATCCTCGCTGCGGCAACGGCATTCGCGATCCTCTTCGTCGGCTTCAATTTCTTCGTCGAGCCGGCAATGCTGCGCGCGAGGAAGGCGTCGCGCGGAATTGCCGAGGCGACCAATACCATTCCGGCACTGGAGCGCGCGCTCGCGGAACTGAATTCGTCGGCCAACGATCCTGACGCGCGCCTGCGCAAAGAGCAGGAACACCTTGCGGCCACCTGGGCGGAGCAGGCCCAACGCTTTGCGGTCATCGAGCGGCGCGCGGTGCCTGCATCGGCGATGCCCGCGCTGCTGGAGACCATGGTCGGGCGCTCACCAGGCTTGCAGCTGGTCGGCTTGCGGACGCTGGCTGTCGAACCCTTGCTCAGGCCGCGGGCGCCCGCCGACGCCAAGGACACGACGCCAGCGCCGCCGAAGACGAATCTTTATCGGCACAGTGTTGAATTGAAGGTGTCCGGAAATTATTTGGCGCTGCTTGAGTACCTGGCACGTCTGGAGACCGAGGCGCCAGGCCTGGGCTGGAGCCGTTTGTCGGTGGATACCGAGCGGTATCCGCATTCCGTGCTGTCCGTCACAGTACAGACATTGAGCCTGGATTCCGCGTGGCTGACGCTATGAAATGTCGACTGACGTTGCTTGTACTGGTGCTCGGGAGCGCGACTGCGTACGGCCAATCAGCCGGGCTGAGCGATCCAACCCGGCCGCCCGATGTTGTCGGGCAGGCGGCGACGGACGGACCGACCGCGGCGCCGACCGGGCCGCAGCTGCAGATGGTGATGTCGCGCCAGGGGGCCAGGCCGCGCGCGCTGATCAGCGGCGAGTGGGTTGAACAAGGCGGCGTTTACGGTGCTTTCCGCGTGGTCAAGGTCTTGGCCGAATCGGTGATACTCGAAGGAGCCAGCGGACGCGAAACGCTGCGCCTGACGCCGCAAGTCGCGTTGCAGCGACCCAAGGTGGCGCAAGCCGGCGGTACGAGATCGGGTGTGGCGAAGAAAAACAAGCCGGCGGCAAGCAACAGTGCCGTACGGCAGACGAACGGGAGCACACGGTGAAGCGGATCATGGACGAATCGACGCGGGCGAGCCGAAGGGCAATGTCGGCGGCGTTGCTGGCCATGGCCCTGCTCGCCGGTTGCGCCTCGCCGACAGCGCATAAGCCGGGCGTGGTGCTCGATGCCATCCAGAAAGAGCTGGCGATTGCGGCACCCAAACCAGGCGTGACACCCGCCGTGGAGGCGGCGTTGTTGCCGCCGCTGCAATTCGAGCAGGGGAACGGTGCACCCGGTGAGGCGCGCTTCGATATCTCGGTGCAGAACGCACCGGCAGAGCAGGTCTTCATGGCGATCGTCGGCGGCACGCCTTACAGCATGCTGGTGCCGCAGGATGTGCGCGGGAATGTCACGCTGAGCCTGAAGAACGTGACGGTTCGCGAAGTGCTCGATACGATCCGCGACATTTACGGCTACGATTATCGGGTACAGGACAAGCGGATCTTCATCCAGGCCAATACGCCGCAAACGCGGGTATTCCAGGTGAACTATCTGGCGGCGCGGCGAATCGGCGCGACGCAGATGACCTTGACCTCGACGGCGATCACCAACGGCGGCGGCGGCAACCAGCAGGTGCCGAACACCGCCGCGGCGCAAAATGCGCAACCGCGGGCGGCAGGCGCGGGCGGCGAAGCCGGCGGAACAGGCGGCACGCACGTCTCGACGACGCTCACGCACGATTTCTGGCGCGATCTGCAGCAGGCGTTGGCCGCGATGATCGGCACCGCCGACGGGCGGCAAGTGATCGTCAATCCGACCTCGGGCGTCATCGTCGTGCGCGCCATGCCGGCGGAATTGCGCGGCGTTGAACAGTACCTCCGTGCGACCCGTCTGGTGGTCGAGCGCCAGGTGATGCTCGAAGCCAAGATCATCGAGGTGGCGCTCAACGAGGGCTACCAGGCTGGCGTGAATTGGGCGGACTTCGGTCGGCTCGGCGAGGGCTCGGCCGGACGCACCCCGAACCTTGGCGGCATCGGCATGGTTGGCCGCGATACGGTGATCGGTGCCACCGGCGCGCTGCTGACGCCCAATGCCGGTGTCGCGTTGGCCTCTGGCGCCAGCGCGATCGGTACGGCACTCAATGGCGGCTTCTACGGCGTGGCGTTCCAGTCGGCGAATTTCACCGCGATGCTGAGCTTCCTTGAAACGCAGGGGACGTTGCATGTATTGTCGAGCCCGCGGGTCGCCACGCTGAACAACCAGAAGGCCGTGCTCAAGGTCGGCAATGACGAGTTCTTCGTCACCAACGTCACGACGACGACGACCAGCGGCACGGGCGCGACGACCACCAGTCCGACGGTGACGCTGCAACCGTTCTTCTCCGGCATCTCGCTCGACGTCACGCCGCAGATCGACGAGAACAGCCAGATCATCCTGCATGTGCATCCGTCAGTCAGCGTCGTGACGGAGAAGTCCAAAACCATCGACCTGGGCACCGGCGGCAGCCTGATCCTGCCGCTCGCGGCCAGCACGGTGAACGAATCGGACAGCGTCGTGCGCGTGCGCGATGGTCACATCGTTGCCATCGGCGGCCTGATGCGTCACCGCCAGGTTGGCGATCGCTCCGGTTTGCCGGGCAGCACGCCGCACGAGTTCACGCTGTTCGGCCAGCGCGAGCGTTCACTGACCAAGAGCGAACTGGTCATACTCATCAAGCCGACGGTGATCCGCGACGATGATTCGTGGCGGGCCGACCTCGTCGATACGCAAAACCGCCTTCAGGAGTACGCGCCGCCCGCGCCCGTGAACATCGTCGGCGGCTGACGCTGTCGCCATGTACCTGAGCCATTTCGGGCTGATCGAATTCCCGTTCGGGCTGACGCCGGATACCAGCTACGTCGTTGCGACGCGCGCCCATCAAGAGGCGATGAACACGCTTCTGGTGGCCATCGAGACCGGCGGCGGATTCATCAAGATCACGGGCGAAGTGGGCAGCGGCAAGTCCTTGCTGTGTCGGCGGTTCCTGAACATGGCGAGCGCCAAAGGCGCCGCAACGGCCTACGTCGCCAACCCGCATCTCGAACCGCGCACGCTGGTGTTGGCCATCGCAGAGGAACTGGGCCTGGGCTTGGCCGCGCACGATTTCCAGTTTCATCTGGTCAACCGCATGAATGCGGCGTTGCTGGAGTTTGCCGAGCGCGGTCAGCGCGTCATCGTGTGCATCGACGAAGCACAGGCCATTCCGCTCGAAACGCTGGAATACCTTCGTTTGCTGTCGAATCTGGAAACGGAGAAGGCGAAACTGATGCACGTCGTGCTGTTTGGCCAGCCCGAACTCGATACCCACCTGGCCCACCCGTCGGTGCGCCAACTGCGCCAGCGCATCACATTCGACTATCGCCTTCAGGGCTTGTCGCGCAACGAAGTGGCGTTGTACGTCGCGCACAGACTACGTGTGGCGGGATACCGCGGCCAATCCGACGCATTCACGCCGGCTGCATTGCGCCGCCTGCACAAGGCCAGCAGCGGTACGCCGCGCGTACTCAACATCCTCGCCCACAAGGCGCTGCTGGCAGCTTACGGGGACGGCTGCGAACAAGTCAGGGGTCGTCACGTGGTATCCGCTGCGCGCGACTCCGCGCCGATGGCGCGCCTGGTTGGTTGGTGGTCCTGATGAGCCTGATCAACGATGTCCTGCGCGATCTCGACCAGCGCAACGCGGCGCAAGCAGCACGCGACGGCATTCTTCACGATGTGCGGCCCCTCCCGCCGGCCGGCGCCCCAGCGTGGCGGATGCCGGTCCTCGCGACCGCGATCGCTGTGCTCCTGGTGATCTTGGTGTGGACGATGTGGCCAATTCACGAGCCGGCGCTGCAAGGCACGACGCCTGCCGTTCCCGGTCCGATTGCCATGCCCGATGCGCAACCGGCGCCAGCGACGAAGGATGTGCCGCCACCCGAACCAACTCCGGCATTGACGCCGCAGGCGCCAGCTGCGCCCGTTTCCGCACCATCGACGACAACCGCCGTCCTGCCACCACTGTATTTTGAGGAGACACCCTTGCCGGCAACGCAAGCGGCGGCTCCCGCCCAAGCAGCCGCGCCACAGGCGGCACGGTCAGGCACGCCAGCGCCAGCGAACGGGCGCCCGGCCGCACGTGGCGACGGCCGGTTGCGCCTTGATGGACATCTGCGTACGCCTGCGGCATCGCCGCCCGTACTGCCGGCCGGTGATGAATGGAACCGCCTGCAGACCAGTTTGCGTGGCGCAAGCCCGGCTGCCGCCGAGGCCAGTCTGGGTTCCTTTTTGGCATCCCACCCCGGGCATGCAGCGGCAAGGCAGTCGCTGGTGGGGCTGCTGCTGCAGGGAAACCGCCTGGCCGAGGCCGTTCCAATCTTGCGCGAAGGCCTGGCAACTGCGCCCGAGCAGATCGGTTGGGCGATGACGTTGGCGCGAATACAGGCCGGCACCAATGAATACCCTGCCGCCTTCGACACGCTATCTCGCAGTGCCCCGCACGCGCGCGATCAGCCGGACTACCAAGCGTTCCTCGGGACGGTCCTGCAACGGCTTGAGCGCCCGGTCGATGCAATTGCGCACTATGAAATCGCCTTGCGTGCAAAGCCGCAGGAGGCGCGCTGGTGGGTGGGCTACGGCATTGCGCTGGAGCAGGCAGGGCGCCAGGCTGATTCAAGGGAGGCGCTGGCACGCGCGCGGACGATCGGCGGGCTGTCCCCCGAAATTCGTCAATTCGTCGACGAACGCCTGCGTTGAGGCACTATGGGGATTCGTTGGTCAGCGTCTGTTCGACGGCGGCCACCCGCATGTAGGCCCAAGGCTTCATGCCGGCGAGCGGACCAGCCAGATTGAGCAGCTCGTCGTCGATAAGCCGTCGGATCTTGTCCCGCAAATACGGTTCTGCACGGACCAACTGCCCGAGCTGATCCTCGACCAGTTCCCGGGCGCGTTCCTCGGCCGTGCGCCGCAACTGCGCGCGCGCGTCTAGTGCCACCGTTTCCTCCATGATCTGGAACGGCACAGGTATCAGCGTCAACCTCGCGACCTCTCGCAGGGTGTCGGCACGGCGAATGGCCCCTTCCTGTGCCTCGCAGCGGGTTTGAAAACGCCGCAACTCCATGCGCACCATATTGCGGTCGACGGGGTCTCGGGTTGCCATGGGCGCAGTTTGCCAAAGTTCGCCACGGCCTGCCGCCGGCAAATCGCCAGACTGTCGGCCGCGCCAATTGTCGATTGACACGCCGTGCCGCCTTTGGATAGAATGCGCGGCTTTCCGCCGACCGCCACGGGCACCCTGCCCGCGCGTTCGAAAGACGCGTAACAAGGAACGTTATGAAGACCTTCTCCGCCAAGCCGCTGGAAGTCACGCGCGACTGGTTCGTCGTTGACGCCACGGACAAAGTGCTCGGCCGCCTGGCTGCCGAGATCGCGCATCGCCTGCGTGGCAAGCACAAGACCATCTTTACCCCGCACGTCGATACGGGCGACTACATTGTGGTCGTGAATGTCGACCGCCTCAAGGTCACCGGCAACAAGGCACAGGACAAGAAATATTTCCGCCACTCGGGCTTCCCGGGCGGCATTTATGAGACCAACTTTGCAAAGATGCAGCAGCGCTTTCCGGCGCGCGTGCTGGAGAAAGCGGTCAAGGGCATGCTGCCCAAGGGGCCGCTTGGCTATGCGATGATCAAGAAGATGAAGTGCTACGCGGGGGCGTCGCATCCCCATTCCGCGCAGCAGCCCAAGGCGCTGGAAATCTAAGGAGCAAACCGTGGCTGTCACTCAATACTATGGCACGGGCCGACGCAAGACCGCGATCGCCCGAGTGTTTTTGCGTAGCGGTACCGGCAAGTTCGTCATCAATGGCAAACCGGTCGACGAATTCTTTTCCCGCGAGACGGGACGGATGATCGTGCGTCAGCCGCTGGATTTGACGCAGCATCTGGGAACGTTCGACATCCTCGTGAATGTCATCGGCGGTGGCGAATCGGGCCAAGCCGGTGCCGTGCGCCATGGCATTACGCGCGCGCTGATCGACTATGATGCGACGCTCAAGCCCCAACTGTCGAATGCGGGTTTCGTGACGCGGGACGCGCGAGAAGTCGAGCGAAAGAAAGTCGGTCTGCGCAAGGCGCGCCGTCGGAAGCAGTTCTCAAAGCGTTAATCGGGAACTCGACGAAAGCCGCCTTCGGGCGGCTTTTTACTTTTCGCGCAATACCTGCAAGGAGACTCTTCATGGTCACGGTCGGAATCGTCGGTGGCACTGGCTATACCGGTATTGAACTGCTCAGGTTGTTGGCTACGCACCCGAAGGCAAGGGTTGCTGCGGTTACCTCCCGACAGGAAGCCGGCAAGCCTGTGTCATCCCTGTTTCCCAGTCTGCGCGGCCATGTCGACTTGCCTTTCGCCGATCCGGCGACGACGGACCTGTCCCAATGCGACGTGGTATTCTTCGCGACACCCAATGGCGTCGCGATGAACGAAGCCGGCGCGCTCGTGACCCGCGACGTGCGCGTCATCGACTTGTCCGCGGATTTCCGCATTCGCGACATCCCCGTTTGGGAACACTGGTACGGAATGCCGCACGCCGCACCGGAATTGGTCACGCAGGCGGTGTATGGCCTGCCGGAGGTCAATCGTGACCAAATTCGAAGTGCCCGTCTGGTTGCCAACCCCGGGTGCTACCCGACCGCCACGCAATTGGGATTCTTGCCACTGATCGCCAATGGCATCGTCGACACGGAGCACCTGATTGCCGACGCGAAGTCCGGCGTGTCAGGCGCTGGCCGCAAGGCCGAGACCGGAACGCTGCTATGTGAGGCGAGCGAGAACATGAAGGCCTATGCCGTCGGCGGACATCGCCACCTTCCGGAAATTCGGCAGGGCTTGGCGCGCGTACTTGGGCGCGATGTCGGATTGACGTTCATTCCGCATCTGACACCGATGATCCGGGGCATCCACGCGACGCTTTATGCGCGTCTGACCGACCCCACAGTGGATCTGCAGGTGTTGTACGAGCAGCACTTTGCCGGAGAGCCATTCGTGGACGTCATGCCCGCGGGCGCGCACCCGGAAACGCGCTCTGTGCGCGGATCGAATTGCTGCCGAATCGCCGTGCACCGCCCGCAGAACGGTGACATGGTCGTGGTGCTGTCCGTCATCGACAATCTTGCCAAAGGTGCCGCCGGGCAGGCGATACAGAACATGAACATCATGTTCGGATGGGACGAAAGGGCTGGACTCGACGCCCCTGGCATCATGCCGTGACGCGCAGTCGCCGCCGCATCACGCTTGCGAGAGCCGGACGGCTTTCGATTCGGCCTGAGTGGCCGATTGGATGGCGCGTGGCGAGCGTGGCGGGATTGGTCGCGGCCATCGTGCTCATCGCACTGCTCGCATTCGACGCGGGTCGGCAAGCCGCCGGATTCAACGAAGTCGACGCCAGGCAGTCATTTGACAATCTGACGCAAACGATCACCGAGTTGCGCGTTGAATTGTCGGATGCGCGAAAGGTCGCCGATGCCAGTGAAAGCGTCGTGCAAATGGAGCGCACGGCACAGACGCGGCTGGCAGGCATCGTCAAAGGGCTCGAAGAAGAAAATGCGCGACTCAAAGCCGAACTGGCTGTGTTCGAGCGCATAGCAGGAGGTGCCGGAGGCAAATCGGATATCGTCATCAGTCGCGTGGATATCAGACCTGAAAACGCTGCAGGGTCGTATCGGTTTCGAATGCTCCTGGCCCGCACAGGAACACCTGCAACCAAGGAATTCAACGGACAACTGGAATTCCTGGTAACGGCACGAAAGGGCAAGGACACCGTGACGTTGAGGCGTCCGGAGTCTGGTGCAAAGGCGCCAATTGGGGTATCGTTCAAGCAGTTCACACGCGTGGAAGGCGTGCTTGATTTGGGTGCGATCGACGCCATTGAGAGTGTTGACGTGCGACTGATTGACGATGGCGTGGTTCGCGCCAGCAGCGTCTTCCGACCCTGATGCAAAGGAGTGGGCATGTTTTCTGGCAAGGGCGGCAAGCCATCGTCGAAAATCGATACGTTGATTGGAGTTGGTACCCGAATTGATGGTGACATCGTCTTTTCGGGTGGGCTTCGCGTTGATGGCACCATTCGCGGCAATGTGACCGCTGATCCCGCAAGACCAAGTACGCTGACGCTGACGGAAAGTGCGACCATTGAGGGCCGAATAGAAGTTGCCCACCTCATCGCCAATGGGGTCATTACCGGGTCGGTCGTAGCCTTGGAGTCCTGCGAACTGCAACCTAGTGCGAGAATCACGGGCGACATTGACTACGGAAGCATGGAGATTCACCTGGGCGCATTGGTTCATGGCCATTTGAGACACCATGGGCAGAACGCCGCCGCGAAGACAGGGTCATTGAAACTCGCCGCCAGCAATACGTAGGGCTCGCGTGCCGGCCGGTACGCCGGGTGAAGTGTGATAATGCTGTCCTGCGCGTTTGAACGCGCCCTCAAGGAGACCTGAGATGAATGCACCGACCGACCTTCCGATGCCGTTTGTTTTTTCCGATGCTGCAGCAGAAAAAGTCAAGGAACTGATCGCCGAGGAAGGGAATCCCGACCTCAAGTTGCGCGTTTTCGTTACTGGCGGCGGGTGTTCCGGATTCCAGTATGGGTTCACTTTCGACGAGGTGGCGAATGACGACGACACGACCATTGAGAAGGCCGGCGTTGTCCTGCTGGTTGACCCGATGAGCTATCAATATCTTGTCGGAGCGGAAATCGACTACAGCGACGGCCTGGAAGGGTCGCAATTCGTGATCAAGAACCCCAACGCCACGAGTACCTGCGGCTGCGGTTCCTCGTTCTCGGTCTAATCGGCCCTTTCGGGCCGGTCGTTTCATGCGTCTGGGGGCTACGGCCCCCAGACCTCGTTTTCTTGCATAGCCGCGTCCGTCAAGTGCACGCGCTAGATGGCGACTGCACAGATGAGTGAGTTGAAGAACCAGTTGGAGTGGATCAGGCGCGGTCTCGACGAGTTGATCGTCGAGGCTGAACTGGTAGAGCGGATCGAGGGCGGAAAACCATTGCGCGTCAAGGCCGGGTTTGACCCGACGGCGCCAGATTTGCACCTTGGGCACACGGTGCTCATCAACAAGTTGCGTCACTTCCAGTCGCTCGGGCACCACGTCATTTTCCTGATCGGCGATTTCACCGGGATGATCGGGGATCCGACAGGAAAGAACGCCACTCGCCCGCCGCTGACGAAAGATCAAATTAGCGAGAACGCCAAGACCTATCAGGAGCAGGTGTTCAAGATCCTTGATCCCGACCGTACGGAAATCGCGTTCAATTCGACCTGGTTCGACACGGTTGGTGCTGCTGGCATGATCCGGCTGGCCGCAACGCATACGGTGGCACGCATGCTGGAGCGTGACGATTTCTCCAAAAGGTACCGCAACGGCGTTCCAATCGCGATTCACGAGTTCCTGTACCCGCTGTGCCAGGGCTATGACTCGGTTGCGCTGCATGCTGACGTCGAACTTGGAGGAACCGACCAGAAATTCAATCTCCTCGTCGGGCGGGAGTTGCAGAAGCAACTTGGACAACGACCGCAATGTGTCGGGACGGTGCCGCTACTGGAGGGGCTGGACGGCATCAACAAGATGTCGAAATCGCTTGGCAACTACGTTGGCATTACGGATGCACCGGAAGACATGTTCGGCAAGATCATGTCTGTCTCCGATGACCTGATGTGGCGCTACTACGACCTTCTCTCATTTCGCGAATCGGTCGAGATCGCGAGTCTGCGGACCTCCGTGCTGGAAGGGAGGAACCCGCGCGAGGCGAAGGTCGAGCTTGCTTTGGAGTTGGTCGAGCGATTTCATTCGAGAAGCGCGGCCGAACGTGCGCTTGAGGCATTTGATGCGCGGTTCCGGCGCGGCGAATTGCCCTCAGACCTACCCGAGGTGCTGGCGGCAGCGGGCCTGCTTACTGCGATCTTGAGATCGACTGGTCTCACGACAAGCACATCGGAAGCGATGCGCATGATCGATGCTGGGGCGGTTCGAATCGACGGCGCGCGTGTGGAAGACAAGGCGCTCAAACTTGCGGCCGGAACAGTGGCGATTCTGCAGGTCGGCAAGCGCAAATTCGCTCGGGTGCGCCTCACCTGAAAATTTCGTTGAAATGTTGTTGACTGGTGAAGAGGTATCCGTATAATTCGCGCCTCTTCGCTGCTGAGCAACACGGAAAGCGGCCGATCTTTAACAAACAGACAACCGATAGGTGTAGGTGTTTGCGGGCTGTTGCTGGTGGTGA
>JBGARB010000101.1:0-7442 GCA_044230495.1 Rhodocyclaceae bacterium | reverse complement strand
GATGCACATAGTCTTCCGGCACGTTGGGCAGGTCGACGTTGATGACGCGCGGCAGCGCCTCGATGTCGAGGCCGCGTGCGGCGATGTCGGTGGCCACCAGCGCCGCGAGCTTGCCGTCCTTGAACTCGGCCAGCGCCTTGGTGCGCGCGCCCTGGGTCTTGTTGCCGTGCAGCGCCATGGTACGCACGCCGGCATGCATCAGCCGCTTGGCCAGCGCATCGGCGCCATGCTTGGTGCGGCAGAAGAGCAGCGTCTGATGCCAGCCGTGCTCCTCGAACAGATGCAGCACGAGGTCGCGCTTCTTGTCCTGGTCGCAGCGGATCACCGACTGCTTCACCAGCTCGGTCGGCGCGTTGCGGCGCGCCACTTCGACCAGCGCCGGGTCCTTGAGGATGGCGTGGGCGAGTTCGCGGACCTCCGGCGCGAAAGTGGCCGAGAAAAGCATCGTCTGCCGCTGCTTGGGCAGCCGCTCGACGATCTTGCGGATATCGCGGATGAAGCCCATGTCGAACATGCGGTCGGCTTCGTCGAGCACCAGCGTTTCCACCTTCGACAGGTCGATGGTGCGCTGCTGCAGGTGATCGAGCAGGCGGCCCGGACAGGCGACGACGAAGTCGACGCCCCGGCGCAGGACCTGCGCCTGCGGCTGGAAGCCGACGCCGCCATACAGCGCCACGCTGCGGAACGGCAGGTGCGCGCCATAGGCGCGGATGCTCTCGAGGATCTGCGCCGCCAGCTCGCGCGTGGGGCAGACGATGAGCACGCGCGGCGCATTGCGCACGGCGCGGTTGAGCGGCGAGCCGCCCTGGGTGGCCAGCCGGTGCAGGATGGGCAGCACGAAGGCGGCCGTCTTGCCGGTGCCCGTCTGGGCCATGGCTTCGAGGTCGCGGCCTTTGATCACATGCGGGATGGCTTCGCGCTGGATGGGGGTGGGAGTGTCGTATCCCTGCTCGCCAACGGCGCGCAGAAGCTCGGGCGCAAGGCCCAGATCGGTGAATTGCATGAATTTCCTTGGCTGCCGGCCGTTCGCGCACAGTGGGCGAATCAGTCCGGAGGGGCAGCGCGGGGTGAAACCGGAATAGCGGAATGCCAGTCAGGTGCGGCCGGGGGACTGAGGCAAGGCCGCTGGCGTCGATGCCCGAAGGCATGAAGTGACGCGGGGCGCGACTTTAGCAGGGTCGGCGCGGCAAAGATAGGGCGCGGGCTCTAGCGGCCGCGACTGTCGCTACACCAGCCCCGGCGTGCGCGCCGGAAAGCGCACGACGAACTGTGCGCCGGCGCCGGGCGTGGCGACGACGCGGATATCGCCGGCGAGTATCGTCGTCACCAGACGATGGCAGATCGCCAGCCCCAGTCCGGAGCCTCCCTTGCCCAGCTTGGTCGTGAAGAAGGGCTCGAAGACGCGTACGGCGGTGGCGGTATCCATGCCTTCGCCATTGTCGGCGACGACGAATTCGACCATGCGGCCATCGGACTTCGCGCGCACTTCGATGTCACCCTCGTCACGCGCGGCGAAGCCATGCAGCACGGCGTTCTGGACCAGATTGGTCAACACCTGGCCCAGCGGCCCCGGAAAGCTGTCGCACTGCAATCCGGCTGGCACGTGATTGTGGATGGTCACCTGCTTGTGGCGCAGGCTGGGCCGCAGGGCGGCGAGGTTTTCCTCCACCACCTCGCGCAGATCGAAACTGCGCCGGCGCTCCGACACCTGGTCCATGGCCACCTGCTTGAAGCTGGCGATCAGCGCCGCCGCGCGATTGACCGAGCGGTCGACCAGGCCGGCCATTTCGACGACGCCGGTGAGCCCCTGGACCAACTCGCTGCGGCGGATCGACGGCGATTCAAGCAGCGAACGCAATTCCGCCGCACGCTCGGCCAGCGTGGAGCTCACCGTCACCGCATTGCCGATCGGCGTATTCAGCTCATGGGCGACGCCCGCCACCATCGAGCCCAGCGATGCGAGCTTCTCCGACTGGATCAGGTCGTCCTGCGTCTGCCGCAGCGTGTCGAGCGCCGCGGCCAGCTCGGCGGTGCGGGCGACCACCCGCGCCTCGAGCGCCTCGTTCAGCGCGGCAAGCTCCTCGCGTGCCTGCTGGTGCGCGCGCGCGTTGATGGCGCGCCCGACGAGGTCCGCCAGGCCGCCGGCGAACGTCACTTCGTCCGTCGTCCATTGTCGTGTCGGGCCGGTGTGCTCGGCACAGATGATGCCGATCATGCGGCCGTGATGGCGGATCGGCACGTCCAGCATCGAGGTGACGCCCAGCGGCACAAGATAGCCGTCGCGAAACTCGCTGGTGGCGGGGTCGCTGCGCGCATCGTGGGCAGCAATCGCGCGCTCGCCGTGCAAGGCGGCGAAATAGCGCGGATACGCCTTGTCGGTCAGCACCGTGTCTTCCGATTCGGTGTGGTTGGCCCGGTCGATGAGCAGCTCGCAGCGGACACCGGCGCCGCTGGCGTCGAAGAACCACACGCCGGCGCGCGCAATCCTCAGGCCCTCGCACACGGTGTCGAGGACCAGGCGGATGGCCTCGTCCTGTCGCCCGGCATCGATCAACGGGCTCTGCGAGACGCGCAGCATGAAGCCTTCCAGGCGCGCGTCCATGGCTCAGGCGCGCGCGACGGCGAGCGCCGTGCCGCCACCACTGTGTTTTGGGGACATCGGGCGGGCGCCTCAGGGTTGCTTCTTGGCGATGCGCTGGTGGACCTCGGTGAGCTGCATCAGCGCCGCCGAGCCGTAGAGCTTGTGATATTCGGCGATCATTTCGCCATTGGCGATGACCGGGTCGGTGGCCACCAGCGCGCGCGCTTCGTCGATGCTGCCGACGGCCAGCACGAACATGCCGCGCCAGCCATCGACGCCGTCGAACGGGCCGGCCTGCACGAGCTTGCCCTCGTCGGCCAGGCGCTGGATATTGGCGAAATGGCCGCGGAACATCGCGTTGCGCCCGTCGCCGTCGGGCATGCGGTTGGGGCCGGTCTTGAGCAGCACGAAGACGTAGCCGCGCATGCCCATGTCGTCGGCGCCGAGCCGTTTGGCCAGCGCCTCGTCGTAGCCCGGCGGGGGTGCAGCGGGCGCCGTCTGCGCGACGGCGCCGGTGGCGGCAAGGGACAGGGCGGCGAACAACGCGGGCAGTCGAGTCGTCATGCTGGCCTCCGGTTGGGCAATGCCCGCGATGCTAACCCACTGCCGCCGCTTCGCGTGTAGGTGTGCGGATCAGATGGTCGAAGGCCGACAGCGCGGCCTTGGCGCCGTCGCCCATGCTGATGACGATCTGCTTGTAGGGCGCGGTGGTGGCGTCCCCGGCGGCGAACACGCCGGGCAGTGACGTCGCGCCGCGTGCATCGACGACGATTTCGCCATGGCGCGTGAGTTCCAGCGTGCCCTTGAGCCAGTCGGTATTGGGCAGCAGACCGATCTGCACGAAGACGCCGGCGAGCGCCACGCGATGCACGTCACCCGTGGCGCGATCCTTGTAGGCGAGGCCGTCGACCTTGCCGTCGCTGCCCGTCACCTCGGTGGTCTGCGCATGGACGATGACATCGACGTTGGGCAGGCTGGTGAGCCGCGCCTGCAACACCGCATCGGCGCGCAGCTGCGTGTCGAACTCGATCAGCGTGACGTGCGCGACGATGCCGGCCAGGTCGATGGCCGCCTCGACGCCGGAATTGCCGCCGCCGATCACCGCCACGCGCTTGCCCTTGAACAGCGGGCCGTCGCAATGCGGGCAATAGGCAACGCCCTTGCCGCGGTATTCGCGCTCGCCCGGCACGTTCATCTCGCGCCAGCGTGCGCCGGTGGCGAGGATCACGCTGCGGGCGGAGAGTGTGCCGCCGTTGGCCAGGCGCACGGTCGCGAAGCCCGTGTCGGCGGCCGGCAGCAGGGCTGTCGCGCGCTGGCCGCGCAGGATATCGACGTCATACTGCTTGACGTGCTGCTCCATCGCGGCGACGAGCTTAGGCCCCTCGGTGTAGGGCACGGAGATCAGGTTCTCGATGCCCAGCGTGTCGGCCACCTGGCCGCCGAAGCGCTCGGCGACAAGGCCGGTGCGGATGCCCTTGCGCGCGGCGTAGATCGCCGCCGCGCTGCCCGCCGGGCCGCCGCCGACGACCAGCACGTCGTAGGGCTCGGCGGATTCGGCCGGCGCCGCCGCGCCGCCGTCGAGCTTGTCCAGCAGCTCGTCGAGCGCGCTGCGACCGCGCACGAAATCCTCGCCGTTGCGAAAGGCTGCCGGCACGGCAAGGATCTGCCGCGCAGCGACTTCGCCCTGGAACAGCGCGCCGTCGATCATGGTGTGCGTGATGCCGGGATTGACCGCCGCGATCAGGTTGAAGGCCTGCACCACATCCGGGCAGTTGTGGCAGTCGAGCGAGACATAGGTCTCGAAGGACTGCGCCGGCAGCGCACGGATGCGCGCCAGCGTCGCCGCCTCGGCCTTCGGCGGATGGCCGCCGACATGCAGCAGCGCGAGCACCAGCGAGGTGAATTCGTGGCCCAGCGGCAGGCCGGCGAAATGGATGCGCGCCGGCTCGCCGACGGCGGCGATGGCGAAGGACGGCACGCGGATGCTGTCCGCGGCGGCTTCGACGCGCACGCCGACCTTGGCGGAGAGCGCGGCGACGTCGTCGAGCAGCGCGCGCATCTGCGTCGAGGCTTCGCTTTCGTCGAGCGCGGCAACGAGTTCGATGGGGCGCTGGAGCTTTTCGAGATAGGCGGCGAGTTGTGCCTTGATATTGGCGTCGAGCATCATGTTCTCAATTTCAATCGTCAAAAACTATCGCGTGAATCAAGCAAAGGGCGCCGCGGCGCCCCTTGTTTGCACGCGTTCTTATGGCGTCAGATCTTGCCGACGAGATCCAGTGAAGGCTTCAGCGTCGCGGCGCCCGGCGTCCATTTGGCCGGGCAGGCTTCGCCCGGATGCGCGGCGACGTATTGCGCCGCCTGCACCTTGCGCAACAGTTCCTTGGCGTCGCGGCCGATGCCTTCGTCGCACAGTTCGCAGGCCTTGATGACGCCTTCCGGGTTGATGACGAAGGTGCCGCGCAGCGCGAGCCCTTCTTCTTCGATCATGACGCCGAAGTTGCGCGTGATCGTGCCCGTCGGGTCGCCGATCATCGGATAGCGGATCTTGCGGATGGTGTCCGAGCTGTCGTGCCAGGCCTTGTGCGTGAAATGCGTGTCGGTGGACACGGCGTAGATCTCGACGCCGAGCGCCTTGAAGGTGTCGTAATGGTCGGCGAGGTCGCCCAGCTCGGTGGGGCAGACGAAGGTGAAGTCGGCCGGGTAGAAGAACACCACGGACCATTTGCCCTTGAGATCGGCTTCGGTGATGGTGACTTCCTTGCCGCCGTGGTAGGCGGTGGCCTTGAACGGCTTGACGGTGCTGTTGATGACGTTGCTCATGATTTGCTCCTGTAGGTGAAAGGGTGTGAAGGCAGGTTAGGGTCGGCCCGACGATAGCGCAATTGAATTGTCGTTATCGGCGGGATAGCGAATGGCAATCACTCGTCGAGCAGGCTGCGCAGCATCCAGGCCGTCTTCTCGTGCACTTCGAGGCGCTGCGTGATGAGATCGGCCGTGGGCTGGTCGTTGGCCTTGTCCACGGCGGCGAAGAGGCTGCGTGCGGTGCGCGCCACGGCTTCCTGCGCGTCCACCAGATGCCGCACCATGGCGTCGGCCTTGGGCACGCCCTCGACTTCCTTGATCGAGGCCAGCGCGACGAATTCCTTGTAGGTGCCGGGCGCCGGGTGGCCGAGCGCGCGGATGCGTTCGGCGATCTGGTCCAGCGCCGTCCATTGCTCGGTGTATTGCGCCATGAACATCGCGTGCAGGCTGTTGAACTGCGGGCCGGTGACGTTCCAGTGGAAATTGTGCGTTATCAGATACAGCGTGTAGCTGTCCGCGAGCAGTTGCGACAGGCCCTTGGCGATGGTGGCGCGATCTTTCTTGCTGATGCCGATGTCCATGGTGATCTCCTTGGCTGAACGAAGCGCGACGCGCTTCCATGGGCTGCAATCTAGACCTCTGGCAGCGCCAGGGCCAATTGCATTTGGCGAAGCGACCGATAGCGATCGGCAATGGCGCGGCCTATGTCGATGAAGTGAAACTACAGTGGTGGTGGCACGGCGCACAAGGTTTCGCGACGCACTGCGTCGCGCCTTGCGGATGTCATCACGGCGCGCTGCGGCGGGGACTCCGCTCTGCTCGTGTCCTCCGCCGCCTCCGGCGGCTCCCCCTCTTACCTCGCTGCGCGGAGCACCCCGCCCGCGCTTTGATGCGTCAGCGCGAAACTACAGTCGTGGTAGGACGGCGATTGTGACGGAGGGGCAAGGCGCTTGCCGTCCGCGTTCGGCCACAAGCAGCCATTTCGACTACAGCCCCAGAACGGACGTCCATGCGCCATTTCCCGATCGCGATGGGCAAGTGAAATATCAAAATTCCCCGATGCCGTACGGGTGGGCGCAGACTCGCATGCGCACCCGTTTGACATAGGTTGGCGCGCTCCGTATGCTGTCGTCACCGCAGCGAATGCGCTCGTTCAACAGGTCAAACCGCCGAACGGGGCCTGTCGGCGGGCTATCCACCGTCTTGCATGGTTTGGCGATTTGTTTACTGTTGTTGATATCCACGGCCCAAGCTGCAACCGGCTGATTCAAACGGAAAAACGCTAATGCTCCAGCCAACTTGCGCATCAGATCGACCCAGATACGCTGCAGATTTGCGGTCTACATTACGTTAGCCGTCTCATGTCAGACCACGTGCTGCGCCTGGTACCCAACAAGCCACAGTTTCTGCCCGATCCGGCAGCTGCGAGTGGCGCCGTGGCGCTGCTGCGCGCGTACTTTCCGCAGGCCCAAGAAGTCAAATCCAAGTACTTCGAGTCAGTGTCTTTCATCGACGCCGGCGAGAACTGGGAAGGTGTGAGTTGTCCAGCGTGCGGGGCAGATGCCGAGCCTTGGTGGGGAGAAGCCATGTCAGCCGCAACATCAGCGGGAGTCTCGTCACTCGCTACCCGAGCCCTTTGCTGCGGTTCGTCGGTGCAACTCAACGAACTGAAGTACGGCTGGCCTGTGGCGTTCGGCCGCTTCGTGCTGGACGTGCTGAACCCAAATGCACCGGGTCTTGCGCCTGAGCAGCTGGCGCAGTTGTCGGCGCAGTTGGGTTGCCAACTGCTCACTGTTCACGCGCGGGTTTGAGGGAGACGGCTAACCCTTCGTATATGGACTCCCCCTCAACGGCAAGAGACTGATCGATAGGGATGGCTGCGCGGAAGCGCATGCAGTCGTATATCCGGCATCTGAAGTGGACGCACAATGGTCCGTGCCGACATGGAATCTGCGCACGTCGTGCCAATCGCTACAAGCGGCAGACATGAAGTTGCCGGCAGGGTTATCGGCCTGGTGACGTGAGGGTGCGACCCGTTTAGCCATGATGGGCGATCAAT
>JBGARB010000100.1:0-7444 GCA_044230495.1 Rhodocyclaceae bacterium | reverse complement strand
GACGTTCTTGTCCGCGCGCTTGGTCTCGGCCAGTTGCGCGATGTACTGGAAGACATGCGGCATGCCGTCGAAAACGTCGATCTGCACCGGCACGCCGCTGGCATGCGCCTTGGCGGCGGCGCGCGTCGAGTCGTCGAGCAGCATTTCGTTGCTGCCGACCTGGAACAGCAGCGGCGGCAGGTCGCGGAAATCGCCGGTGATCGGCGACAACGCGGGCGACAGGTGCAGGTCGGGCTCGGTGAGGTACATCTCGCCGAGCCAGCGCAACAGGGCCAGCGAGAACATCGGGTCGTGCGCCTCGTTGACCACCGCGCTGCGCCCGCTCATCGAGAAATCGAGCGCGGGCGAGAGCATCACGGCGGCCGCCGGCATCGGCAGCCCGGCCTCGCGGGCACGCATCAGCGTCACCAGCGTCAGGTTGCCGCCGGCCGAATCCCCGCAAATGACGATGTGCTTGGCCGGCACGCCGTGGCCAAGCAGCCAGCGGTAGCTGGCCAGACAGTCGTCGGGTGCCGCCGGAAACGGATGCTCGGGCGCCAGCCGGTAGTCGGGCATCAGCGCGCGCGCCTGCAGCAGCCGGCACCAGCGCGTGACCATCGCCGTCTGCAGCTTCGGCATGCGCAGCGAAAAGCCGCCGCCGTTGAAATACAGCAGCACGCGATCGCGGCGGCTGGCCGGGACTTCGATCCAGTGCGCCTGCACGTCATCGCACAACTGCTCGGTGCGCGTCACGTCGCGGGCGATGCGACCCAGGCGCGCGTCGACGGCGGCGATGCGCTGGCGAACGCCGCGGATGCCGTGCGTGTCGAGGCGGATGGTCTTGAGCGACAGGCGCAGGATCTGGTCGACGACGAACTGCGCCGAGGCATGACTCAGCGGCGGGATGAAACGGAAGTACTCCGGCGCCACATGCGGCGCCGCGAATGAAAAGCCCACGACCTATCCTCCGGATGCTTTCTTCTTGCGTGGCGCGGCGGTGCGCCGTGCCGCCACGACTGTAGTTTCGGCCGGCGCCTGCGCGACGCGGGCACGGGCGCGGGCGCGCGTGCCGCGCGGCGGCCCGCTGGCGATGGCGCCGCGCACCAGCGCCTCGAAGTTCTCGTCGAGGCAGCGCGCGAACTCGGCGGGGTCGGGCATCATCCCGCGACAGGAGACGAAACACACCCACAAGGTGCCGTTGTAGCTGAAGCCGGTGATATTGAGCCCGACGCCGTCGAAGGCGATGGACACCGGACAGAACAGCACCAGTTGCGCGCCAGCCATGTACAGCGGCATTTCGGGGCCGCGGACATTGGAGACGACGACATCGGCCATCGCCATCAGCGTCATGCGCAGCAGGCGCTCGGACAGCGGTGCGGGCAGCACCTCGAGCACGCGCGCCGGCAGGTCGCGGCCGAGCGTGGCCTGTACCGCCTTGTTGCGGCCGGCGCTGCGGCGAACGGCAAGCAGGCGCTCGACGGGATCGGCGATGTCCGTGAACAGGGGCATCGCGGTCATGCCGATCTGGTTGCCCGCGTCCATGGTCTTGTCGGCGCCGCGCGTGGTCAGCGGCACCAGGGCATTGAGCGTCGTCGTCGGCAGCTCCCCCTTGCCCTCGAGATAGCTGCGGATCGCGTCGGCCGTGGCGGCGAGGAACATGTCGTTGATGGTCACGCCATCGACATGCGCGCGGATCTTGCGGCAATCGGCGAGCGGAAAGCCGACGGCATCGACGACGCGATGCGCCGATACCGGCGCATCGAAGCGCGTATGCGCCTTCATGCCGGGCATGTCGCGGTCCGCGCCTGCGACCGCACGCAGTCCGCCGTCGGCACCCGGCACGCGCGCGATGGCCTTGGCCACCAAGTCGGCTGCCTTGCCGCTGGCCAGCAGGCTGCCGCCGGCTTCCAGCGCCCTGCCGCCGAGGTCGGCGACGAGGCGCGAGGCCTGGAACATCTGCTGCGCGCGATTGCCGATGGCGCGTGCATAGAGCTCGATCGGCGTCGGCTCGCGATCGGCCACCAGCGCTTGCGGCGCCTGCGCCGGATCGGACTGCGGCGCCGGCTCCAGCGAATGGATGGCGCGGATCAGTTCGGCACCCGCCTCGCCATCGATCGCCGAGTGATGGAACTTGGTGTAGAGCGCGAAGCTGTCCTTGGGGATGCCGGGGATGGTGTCGAGGCCCTCGATGATATAGGCCTCCCACAGCGGCTTGGTCATGTCCAGCGCACGCGAATGGATGCGTGCGACCTGGATCATCAGTTGCCGCCAGTCGCCGGGATGCGGCAACGCGATGTGGCGCACGTGGTATTCAATGTCGATCTCGCCGTCCTCGACCCAGTACGGCCGATCCACGCCCCACGGCGAGGGCACGAGGCGGCGGCGGAAGACCTTCGATTGCCCCAGCCGCGCCGCAAAGAAGGCCAGCACCGACTTGAAACGCACCTTGCCGCCCGGCGCGGTGGAGGGATCGTAGATGCCGAGGCCGGCGACATGCATGTGCTGCGTGCCGTGTTCCATGGCCAGGAACAGGCTGTCGACGCCGGAGAGGTGCTTCATTGCACGGTGGCGGGCGGCTCGATCCGGTCTGCGGGCGGGGCGACGCGCGCCGGCCGCTTGCGCGGCGCCGGCGTGCCCGCACGGCGAGCGCGCCGCGGCGCACCCTCCCGCACGGGCCGCTCTTCGAGCATCGTGGCCTGCGCCGCTTCTTCGGCGCGCACGACCTCCCACAGTTCGGCAAAACTTTCATTGAGGCAGGCGGCAAACATTTCGGGATCCGGCAGCATCTTGCGGCACGAGACGATGCTCGCCCAAAGGCGGTCGCAATAGCAGAAGCCGGCGATGTTGAGGCCGATGCCGTCGATGACGGTGGACAGCGGGAAGAAACGCTTGAGCTGCGCGCCGGCGAAATACAGCGGCACGTCGGGGCCGCGCACGGTGGAGGCAGCGAGATTCACATAATCGGGAGCCAGACGCTGGATCGCGCCGACGGCGAGCTGCGTCGGCAGTTCGTCAGCCAGCTGCTGCACGAGGTCGCGGCCGATGATGTCGGCCGTCTGCCGATGCTGGGCGGCGTCGTGGCGGATGGCGCGCAAACGTTCGAGCGGATGCGCCAGATGGGCATGCAGACGCACGCGCGCATGCCGCACGCGGCCGCCGACATCGCCGCCGGGCAGCGTGTCGCGCTGGGCCGAGGGCACGCCGGCACCGAAGTGGTCGTCCAGCGGCTCGCCAATGCGCTCGAAATAGCGTCGTAGCGCGCCGCCGACGGTGGTGAGGAAGACATCGTTGATCGTCGCTCCGCCCGCCCACTTGCGGATCTGGTGCACGCCGGCCATGTCGAAGCCGACGCCCTCGACCACGCGGCGCGACGATACGGCACCGGCGAAGCGCGAGCGCGCCGCCGCGCGCGGCCAGCCCAGGCTGGTGAGGAAATCGTCTTTCCAGGGGCTGCCCGACATCAGCCGCTTGTACAACGACTCGGTGGCCAGCGAGGTCAGCTTGAGCGTTGCCGTGGCCACGGCGTGCCACAAGCGCACGCCACGCGGCACGACATTGCCCCATGTCCGCGCGTATAGCTCCGCGGCCGTGGGTGGTGCCTCGACGACGACCGCCTTGCCCGGCGCGTGATGCTCGGGCACCGAGATCAGCGAATGCAGCGCACGCAGGATCTGGGCGCTCGCCTCGCCCTCGATCGCGGCCTGGTGGAACTTGATATAGACGGCAAAGCTGCCCGGCGCCACGCCGTCGACGTTGTCCAGCCCCTCGATGACGTAAGCCTGCCACAAGGGTTTGGAGCGGTCCAGCGCCTGCGAGTGCAGACGGGCGACCTGGATGCACAGTTGCCGCCAGTCGCCCGGTTTGGGCAGCGCGATGTGGCGGACGTGGTATTCGAGATCGACCCGCGCATCGTCGACCCACCAGGCACGGTCCAGGTCGAAGGGCACGCGTACCAGCCGGCGACGGAACACCGGCAGCACGTCGAGGCGCTGACTCATGTGCGTCATGATGTCGCGCAGGCGGACCCGTCCGCCCGGTGCGCTGCCAGGATCGTAGATGCCGAGCACGGCCACATGCACGCATTGATTGGGGCGCTCGAGAGCGAGGAAAAGTTCGTCGAGTCCGGCCAGTTGTTTCATGCGCGCAATCCTTGCAAAACCACAAAGATCATAGCACCGGCGGGGTCTTTGCCGGCCCCGCGCAGACAAACAAAAAGCCGCCCGCGGGCGGCTTTTCAGGAGGATGCCTTGAAACGAAAGAACCGCCTGGCGGCGGTTCGTTCGACACGACCGCAGCGCGGCCGCGTGGCGATCAGTACATCTTGGGCGGCAATTGCTGGCTGCGGATGCGCTTGTGATGGCGCTTGACCGCGGCAGCGTGCTTGCGCTTGCGCTCGGACGTCGGCTTTTCGTAGAACTCGCGGGCGCGCAGCTCGGTCAGCAGACCGGTCTTCTCGATGGCGCGCTTGAAGCGGCGGATGGCAACTTCGAACGGCTCGTTTTCCTTGACGCGTACACCAGGCATAGGATTCTCTGTGACAGGGTTGGAAACCCGGGACGCACGGCCCCGAAAGCGGCGCATTCTAGCAATGCCGAAGCGGTCGCGCAAGTGCTTGTAAGATCACGCCATGCGCCACCATCTGATTGCGGCAGTTGCGCTGTTCGCCTCGCTCACGGCCTGCGGCAGCGGTGGCGGTGGCTCGGCCGCAACGCCAGCGCCGCCGCGCAGCAAACGGAGTATTTCGTCGATCCGCTGAAACCGGCAGCCCAGCATTGCCAGCGCGCGATCATCCGCGAAGTGCTGGACCACTATGCCGTCGACGGCGTGATGCTCGACTGGGTGCGCTTCGACAACTACGCCATGGATCTGGGCGAAGCCACGCGCGCACGCTACCGCGCGGCGACCGGCACCGACCCGCTGACCATCGACTTCACCACCGACAATGCCGCGCGGCGGCAATGGAACGCGTTTCGCACTGACGGCATCGCCGAGTATGTCCGCGCCGTGCGCGGCGACCTGCCGGCCGGCATGACACTGGGCATTTACCTCCTGCCGCCGGAATTCACCGAGGTGGGACAGGACGCGGCGAAATTCAACGTCGCGACCGACGTGCTCTCGCCGATGTGCTACTTCCGCGACTGGGGCTATGCGCTCGATTGGGTGTGGTCAAGCTGCCTGGCGACGACCCGCGCCAAGGCCGGCGCCGCGCGCATCGTGCCAGCGATGGATTCGAGTCTGACCGACGCGCAATATGCCGAGCTGCTCGGCCGCATCCGCCGCGATTTCCCGTCGATCGACACGCTGGCGTGGTTCCATCACGATCGCTGGGACGCCGAGCGCCTGCGCCACATTGCACGCATCTCGGCGCCTTAGAGCCTGTTTCAGCAGGGAGAGCAGTCCTCCTCCTACTGAACTAGGCTCTTAGCCGTCAACGAAAACGCCCAGCCGGAGCTGGGCGCGGGATGCTGGTGGCCAGGGGCAGAATCGAACTGCCGACACACGGATTTTCAATCCGTTGCTCTACCAACTGAGCTACCTGGCCAATGAAGGGGGCGGATTATAGCCACGACCCCCGGTGCGGACAAGGACCGCGCCCCTTCCGTTGCGAATGTCGGGCAATGGTCGACTAAACTGGTCGCCTATTAAGCTCCGGGAGCCTGCATGGCTGCGATCGGCATCGAGCACGTGACGCGCGTGCATCACTGGAACGACACCCTGTTTTCGTTCTGCACGACGCGCGATGCCTCGTTCCGCTTCGAAAGCGGCCATTTCGTGATGATCGGGCTGGAGGTCGATGGCAAGCCGTTGATGCGCGCCTACAGCATCGCCAGCCCGCACTATGCCGAGCATCTCGAGTTCTTCAGCATCAAGGTGCAGCACGGCCCGCTGACCTCGCGCCTGCAGCACCTGCAGGTCGGCGATCCGGTGCTGGTCAGCCGCAAGCCCACCGGCACGCTCGTGATCCGCGACCTCAAGCCGGGTCGTCGGCTCTACCTCTTTGCGACGGGGACGGGTCTGGCCCCGTTTCTTTCCATCGTGCAGGACCCGGACACGTGGCAGCGGTTCGAAAAGGTGGTGCTGCTGCATGGCGTGCGCCAGGTGAACGAACTGGCCTACGCCGACCTGTTCACCCGCGACTTGCCGGAACACGAATTTCTCGGCGAGCTGCTGCAGGGCAAACTGATCTACTACCCGACGGTGACGCGCGAGCCATTCCGCAATCGCGGGCGGCTGACCGATGTCGTCGAATCCGGCCAATTGTCGGCCGATACCGGGCTGCCGCCGCTCGACCCGACCACCGATCGCGCGATGATCTGCGGCAGCCCGGACATGCTCAAGGACACGGCGGCGATGCTCGATGCGCGCGGCTTCATCGTTTCGCCGCACACGGGCGTTGCCGGCGACTACGTGATCGAGAGGGCCTTCGTCGAGCGCTGACCGCGCCGGCCGCGCAAACTACAGTGGTGGCGGGACGGCGCCTGCGCGTGCGGCGCATCGACCCGCATGGCATATGCGTCAGCGGCGCGTCAGCGGGCGGTCAGCGCAGCGTAAGTCCCCGGTCAGTGGGTCGTCAGTCCCGCGGCGCAACATGGCGCCGTCCGACAACCCTCAGAGGAGACACCCGTGAGCACTGACCGCACCGCGGAGCGCATCGCCCAGAATCCACGCTTTCTGGAACTGGTCCGCACGCGCAACCGCTATTCCATCATCATGACCGCGATGATGATGATCGTGTACTTTGGCTACATCCTGCTGGTCGCCTTCAACAAGCCGCTGCTGGCGACCAAGCTCTCCGAGGGCGCGACGACATCGCTCGGCGTGCCGCTGGGCCTGGGCGTGCTGGTGTTCACCATCATCCTCACCGCCATCTACGTGCGCCGCGCCAACACCGAGTTCGACACCAAGGCCGCCGCCATCATCTCGGAGGCCGTCAAATGATCCGCGCCCGTCACCTTCTGCTCGGCGCCACGGCGCTGCTCGCTGCCGGCCTCGTCATGGCTGCCGGCGCCGATCTGGGCCAGGCCCAGAAACAGGCCACCAACTGGACGGCGATCGCGATGTTCGCCATCTTCGTCGGCGCCACGCTGTGGATCACCAAGTGGGCGTCGGCCAAGACCAAGTCCGCCGCCGACTTCTACACTGCGGGCGGCGGCATCACCGGCTTCCAGAACGGCCTGGCGATCGCCGGCGACTACATGTCCGCCGCGTCGTTCCTCGGCATTTCGGGCCTGGTGTTCGCCAACGGCTTCGATGGCCTGATCTTCTCGATCGGCTGGCTGGTCGGCTGGCCGGTCATCACCTTCCTGATGGCCGAGCGGCTGCGCAACCTGGGCAAGTTCACCTTTGCCGACGTTGCCGGCTACCGTTTCGACGCCACGCCGATCCGCACCTTCGCGGCCACCGGCTCGCTGGTCGTCGTCGCCTTCTACCTCATCGCGCAGATGGTCGGCGCCGGCCAGCTCAT
>JBGARB010000020.1:0-36339 GCA_044230495.1 Rhodocyclaceae bacterium | reverse complement strand
CGGCTGGTGGCAGGCGGCGCAGTTGGTGGCGTAGATCTTCTCGCCGCGTGCCGACAGTTCGGCCTGCGTCCACACCTTGCCCGGATCTTCGGCGGCGGCGGCCATTTCCTTCTGCTTGGCGGCGACCCACTCGGCGTACTTGGCCTCGGAGACGACATTGACGACGACCGGCATGAAGCCGTGGTCCTTGCCGCACAGCTCGGAACATTGGCCGCGGTAGGTGCCCTCCTTCTCGGCGCGGAACCAGGCGTCGCGCACGAAGCCGGGCACGGCGTCGACCTTCACCGCAAATGCGGGGATCGACCAGTTGTGGATCACGTCGGCGGCGGTGGTGAGGATGCGCACCTTCTTGCCCACCGGTACGACCATCGGGTTGTCGACCTCGAGCAGGTAGTGTTCGCCCTTCGGCGCCTGGTTCTCGATCTGGTCGCGCGGCGTGGACAGCACGCTCATGTACTTGATGCCCGAGGCATCGCCGGACAGGTACTCGTAGCCCCACTTCCACTGATAGCCGGTGACCTTCACGGTCAGATCGGGTTGCGTGGTATCGCGCATGCCGACCAATGCCTTGGTCGCCGGAAAGGCGATGACGATCAGGATCAGGAACGGGATCGCCGTCCACAGGATTTCCACCAGCGTGTTGTCGTGAAACGTCGCCGGCTTGCGGCCGCTCGACTTGCGGTGGAAGATCAGCGACCAGGTCACCACCGCGAATACGCCGACGAAGATCAGCGTGATGATCCAGAGCATCGTCGAGTGCAGCGCGAACGCCTGGCGGGCGGACTCGGTTACCGGCGTTTGCAGGTTGAGATCCCATGCCGCCTGTGACGTCGCAGCCGATCCGGCCGCGATCGCGCCGATCGTCGCGCGCCATGCCGCGCCAGAACGGCCGCGCAGCATGCCGTTGCGTTGTTGATACCCGCTCATCGATTCCTCCCCCTCGCCTGAATTCCTGTCGACGCTTGACCCAGCGCCGTGTTCAGTGCGCCCTGCATCGGTGCATGGGCGATCCCGACCGACCCGCGCGCACCGACCCGAGCCCTGCGACGCGCCCAAGAGCCCGTCTGGGCGCGCAGGTTAGCACAGCGAATTTGATCTATGTCAAAGGCGGCGGGCGTTCGCGGCGATAGTCAGGTTGTCCCTCGCCGTGCGCCAAGGGCGTCGAGCAATCGTCCGTGAATGCCGCCAAATCCGCCATTGCTCATGACAAGAACATGGTCTCCGGGGCGGCAAGCACATACGACGGCGTCCACCAGCCGATCGAAGGAGGACTCGACGTGCGCGCGCGGGCCAAGCGGCGCCAGCATGGCAGCCGCATCCCAGCCCAACCGGTCGGCAAACAGGAACACCGCATCGGCGCCGGCGAGGGCTGCGGGCAACTCGCCCGCCTGCACGCCACGCTTCATCGTATTGGATCGCGGCTCGAACACCGCCAGGATGCGTTCGCCTTCGCCGATGCGCTCCCGCAGCCCGTCGATCGTGACGCGAATCGCCGTCGGATGGTGGGCAAAATCGTCATATACCGTCACGCCTGCTGCCCTGCCGCGGACCTCCAGGCGCCGTCGCACCCCCGGAAAGCGTGCCAACGCCGCCAGGCCGACGTCCAGCGACACGCCCGCGTGGCGCGCAGCCAGCAGGGCGGCGAGCGCGTTGAGCCGGTTGTGCTCGCCGGGCAACGTGAAGCGCGCCACCTCGCCGGTGTCGGCCCCGCGATGGCGCACGGCGAAGCCGCCGTCGGCATTCGGCCGACCGGCCTGCCACGCGTTGTCGGTGCCAAACGATTCGATGGGCGTCCAGCATCCGCGACCGAGCGTCCGCGTCAGCGCGGCGTCGCCACTATGGGCGACGATCAGCCCGGACTGCGGCACAGTTCGCACGAAATGATGGAATTGGGTCTCGATAGCGGCAAGATCAGCGAAGATATCGGCATGATCGAACTCGAGATTGTTCAGGATCGCGGTCCGCGGGCGATAGTGAACGAACTTCGAACGCTTGTCGAAAAACGCCGTGTCGTACTCGTCGGCCTCGATGACGAAGAAGGGTGAGCGCTCGCGCGGCGTCAACCGCGCCGATACACCAAAGCCGTACGGCACCCCGCCGACGAGAAACGACGGCGCAAGCCCGGCTTCTTCGAGGATCCATGCCAGCAGCGCCGTGGTGGTGGTCTTGCCATGCGTACCGGCCACCGCCAGCACCCAGCGCTCGCGCAACAGGTTGTCGGCCAGCCACTGAGGCCCCGACGTGTAAGCGGCACCGGTATCGAGAATCGCCTCGACCAGCGGATTGCCACGTGACAACGCATTGCCGATCACGAACAGATCGGGCGCCAGCCGCATTTGGCCGGCATCGAAGCCTTCGATCAGCTCGATCCCCTGCTCCATGAGTTGCGTGCTCATGGGCGGATAGACGTTGGCGTCGCAGCCGGTGACGCGGTGTCCCGCGGCGCGCGCCAAAAGGGCAATGCCGCCCATGAAGGTGCCGCAAATGCCGAGAATGTGGATATGCATGGAAAAGCCGCGCCGAATCGGGCGCCGGGAACTTGACGGGAACTCTAAGATTGTAGTGTGCGGGTCGCCTGAACCCCGCACGCTGCCGACGAGGTCACGACATGCCACGCCACAAGCCCGCCGCCGGTGCCTCCTCGCCCCAACGTCTTCGCCGCAGCATCGCAATCGGCGCGGCACGGCTGATGGCGGACGAAGGCATCACCGACCATGGGCAAGCCAAGCGCAAGGCAGCCCGCCAATTGGGTGTGGGCGAAGGAGAGGCGTTGCCGACCAATTCCGAGATCGACGCCGAGCTGGTCGCGCATCAGGCGCTGTTTCATGACGACGAGGAGCACAACGCCCGCCAACTGGCGCTGCGGCGGATCGCCATCGATGTCATGGGCCTGCTCGCCGATTTCCGTCCCTACCTGACAGGTGCGGTGCTCGACGGTACGGCGGGCAGTTACACGCCCGTGCAGATCGAGTTGTTTGCCGACAGCAGCAAGGACGTCGAAATCCACCTGCTGGCGCACAACATCGACTATTCGGCGGAGGACATGCAACGGCGCGGCCCGGACGCCCCCGAAACGCGGCTGACACTGGAATGGGATGGTGCCTCGGTGCAACTGCTGGTCTTTCCTTTGGCCGCCGAACGCAGTCGGCCGCGGCATCCGACCCCCGGTCGCCAGCGGGCGCGTGTCGCCGCGGTGACCGCCTTGCTGGGTGACCCGGATTGAAACCGTGGGCGCTGGTGGCCCTGTCGCTCGGTGCGGTGGCCGCGTCGGGGACCGCCGCCTGGTGGGTGGGCCGGCAATATGAGCCGGAGGGCACGCGGCAAGCGCTGGCGCGCGACGGCGCCGCGCTGCTCGCGCGATCGTTCCCCGACCCTGCTGGCGCTACCCGACCACTGGCCGACCTGAAGGGAAAGGTTGCCGTGGTCAATTTCTGGGCCACCTGGTGCGCGCCATGCCGGGAGGAAATGCCGGCGTTTTCGCGCCTGCACGCGCAACTTGCATCGAAAGGCGTTCAATTTGTAGGTATCGGTATCGATTCAGCAGCCAAAATCCTCCAATTCTCAACCGATACGCCCGTCAGCTACCCGCTGCTGGTCGGTGACATCACGGCCATCGACCTGACCCGGGACTTCGGTAATTCAATGCAGGCGCTGCCGTTTACCGTCGTTCTGGACCGGGATGGGCGCGTCGCCGCGACCCGCCTCGGTCGTTACGACGAACATGAGTTGGCGACGCTGCTGACGCGCCTGCTATAACCCGCAAGGTGGACAGCCTGTCTCCATTTGCGGCAAACTACCGCGATGGTGACGTCTACTCGCAAAAAACCGGCGGCATCGCGCGCATCTGCGGAAGCCGACCCGCGCCCGCGCATCCTCGCCTTGCATGGCCCCAACCTGAATTTGCTGGGGACGCGCGAACCGGATATCTACGGGCGTGAAACGCTGGCCAGCGTCCACGAGGCCATGTTCGCCCGTGCCCGCGCAGCCAACGTGCTGCTCGAGAGCTTTCAGAGCAATCACGAAGGCGAGCTGATCGATCAGGTTCAGGCCGCCCGTGCCCAGGGCGTCGGTTTCATCATCATCAATCCGGGCGGCTACACCCATACCAGCGTGGCGTTGCGCGATGCGCTGGCTGCCGTGGCCATCCCGTTCATCGAAGTGCACCTGTCGAATGTGCACGCTCGCGAACCGTTCCGCCGTCAGTCGTATTTTTCCGACCTTGCCGTCGGCGTCATTGCCGGGCTGGGCGCACAGGGCTACCTGCTGGCGCTCGATGCCGCGCTGTTGCGCCTGCTGCCGCGCTAGCCGCGGCGCTTGGCGCCTGTCGGCGCAATCAGCCGAGCGGCGGTTTACTGGAGACAACACATGGATCTGCGCAAGCTGAAGACCCTGATCGACCTTGTACAGAATGCCGGCATTTCCGAACTGGAGATCAGCGAAGGCGACGAACGCATACGGATTGCCAAGCATGGCGCGCCTGCCGTCGTGGCAGCGCCCGCGCCTGCACCGTCTCCGGCCGTGGCGGACATCGGCGCAACCTTGGCGGCACCCATCGCCGGGTTGTCGTCCACCGCGGAACAACCGCAAGGCCATGTCGTCCGGGCGCCGATGGTGGGCACGTTTTATCGCGCCAGCGCGCCGGGTGCGCCCTCTTTCGTCGAGGTCGGCCAGACCGTCGCGGCCGGCGACACCTTGTGCGTGATCGAAGCCATGAAGCTGATGAACGAAATCGAAGCGGACATTGCCGGCACCGTGACGGCAATCCTCGCCGAAAACGGCCAACCGGTCGAATTCGACCAGCCGATGTTCGTGATCGCCTGACCGGTTCATGTTCGGCAAGATCCTCATCGCCAACCGCGGGGAAATTGCCCTGCGCGTGCTGCGGGCGTGCCGCGAAATGGGCATCCGCACGGTGGCCGTGCACTCCACCGCCGACACCGAGGCCAAGTACGTCAAGCTGGCCGACGAATCCGTCTGCATCGGCCCGCCGCCGTCGGCGCAGAGCTATCTCAACATCCCGGCGATCATTTCCGCGGCCGAAGTGACCGATGCCGAGGCGATCCATCCCGGCTACGGCTTCCTCGCCGAAAACGCCGATTTCGCCGAACGCGTCGAGAAATCCGGGTTCGTCTTCATCGGCCCGCGACCAGAGAGCATCCGCCTGATGGGCGACAAGGTCAGCGCCAAGGTGGCCATGCGCGCCGCCGGCGTGCCCTGCGTGCCGGGCTCCGAAGGCGCGCTGCCCGAGGATCCGAAGGAAACCCACGCCATTGCGAGGGCCGTCGGCTATCCGGTGATCGTCAAGGCCGCCGGTGGCGGTGGCGGGCGCGGCATGCGCGTCGTGCATACCGAAGCGGCCCTGCTCAATGCCGTGTCGATGACGCGCGCCGAGGCACGTGCCGCCTTCGGCAACCCCGCGGTGTACCTCGAACGCTTCCTCGAACACCCGCGTCATATCGAAATCCAGGTGCTGGCCGATGCGCACAAGAACGCCGTGCATCTGGGCGAACGCGATTGCTCGACACAGCGGCGTCACCAGAAAGTCATCGAGGAGGCGCCGGCGCCGGGCATCGCCCGTCGTTACATCGAGCGCATCGGCGATCGCTGCGCCGACGCCTGCCGCAAGATGGGCTATCGCGGCGCCGGCACCTTCGAGTTTCTCTACGAAAACGGCGAGTTCTTCTTCATCGAGATGAACACGCGCGTGCAGGTCGAGCACCCGGTCACCGAATGGGTGACGGGTATCGACATCGTGCGCGCGCAGATCCGCATTGCCGCCGGCGAAAAGCTCTGGCTGCGGCAGCGCGACATCGAAATGCGCGGCCACGCCATCGAATGCCGCATCAACGCCGAAGACCCTTTCACCTTCGCGCCATCGCCCGGCACCATCGAGCGCTGGCATCCGCCCGGCGGGCCCGGCATCCGGGTGGATTCGCATGCCTATGCCGGCTATCGCGTACCGCCGCACTACGATTCGCTGGTGGGCAAGGTCATCGCCCACGGCGACACGCGCGAGCAGGCCATCGCACGCATGCGCGTGGCGCTGTCCGAAATGCTGGTCGACGGCATCCGCACCAACATCCCGCTGCATCAGGAGATGATGCACGACGAACGCTTCATCCTCGGCGGCGCCGGCATCCACTATCTCGAGCAGAAGCTCGCCGCGCGCGACGCGCAGGATCGCGGCGCGCACTGAACGGCATGTGGCAGTCCGTCACCCTCGACACCGACGCGGCGTACGCCGAACGGCTTGCCGATGCCCTGCTTGAAGCCGGCGCGATCTACGCCGGCGTCGAGGATGCGCAGGCCGGCACTGCCGCCGAAACGCCGCAGTTCGGGGAGCCGGGCAGCCCGACCACACCGCTGTGGCAAACCAGCCGCATCAGCGCATTGTTCGATCCGGCGCCCGATCTGGCCGCACGGATCGAGGCGGCATTGCAGTCCAGTGGCGTCACGCCAACGCCCCATGTCGCGATCGGCGAAGTCGCCGAGCAGGACTGGGTGCGGCTGACGCAAGTGCAGTTCGAGCCGATCCGCATCGATGCGCGCCTGTGGATCGTGCCATCGTGGCACGTCGCGCCGGATGCCGATGCCACCAACCTCGTGCTCGACCCGGGGCTGGCCTTCGGCACCGGCTCGCACCCGACGACGCACCTGTGCCTGCAATGGTTGTGCGCGCAGCTGAAGGGCGGCGAGCGGGTACTCGATTACGGCTGCGGCAGCGGCATCCTCGGCATCGCCGCCGCGCGCCTCGGTGCCGGCACCGTCACCGGCGTCGATATCGACGACAACGCCCTGATCGTCGCGCGCGACAATGCCGCACGCAACCGCGTCGCGCTCGATCTTCGCCACTCGGCCGCGCCGCTCGATGCGCGCTTCGACATCGTCATCGCCAACATCCTGACCAACCCGCTGTGCGTGCTGGCGCCGTTGCTGGCAGGGCGCCTGTTGCCTGGCGGCCGCCTGGTCCTCTCCGGCGTGCTCGCCGAACAAGCCGGGCTCGTGCGTGAGGCCTACGCGCCGCACCTCGCGCTCGTTGTCGGCGCCGAGCGCGAAGGCTGGGTGCGGCTCGAAGGACGCGCCGCGTGCTGACCCGTTGCCCGAATTGCCAGACCACCTTTCGCGTTGCGCCGGAGCAGATCCGCGCCCGTCACGGTCGCGTGCGCTGCGGCGAGTGCCTCGATGTCTTCAATGCCCTCGATACCCTGGTCGACGAGCCGATGGCTGCCGCACTGCCGCCTGAAGCGGACGGCCGCGGTGCTGCCGCCGCGGACGTCTTCGAGCCTGCGCCCACGGCGGCATTTCCGGTTCCCGACATCGTGCCATTGCCGGTCGAGCGGCCCGCCGAGACGACGTGCGACACACCGGTCGATGCGCCGGTCGATGCCGCGACGGCGTGGGCAGCGCAGATCGCCGTCCCGCCACCACTGTATTTTGGGCCGCCGATCCATGAATCGGACAGCACTGCCGCCGCAACCGCCCCCCCGCCCGTCGAGGCGTCGCCAGCGCCCGTCGACACGGCGACCAAGCACGCGGATGTCATCGCCGACACAACCCCGCCTGTTGCGCAATCTCCCGTCGCGACCGCTGACGACGATGCGGCTGCCCTCGTCGCTCCGCTGGCTGACGACGCCGCACTTGCCGCTGCCGCGCTCGCGGCCGTCGCCCAAGGCACGGCGACCAAACCGGCGGTGCGACCGGCATGGCGCCCCAGCCACGCCAAAGTCCGCGTACCTGACGCTGCGGACGAAACGACCGAAACGGAAGACACGCCCGCAGCGCCTGCGTCCCGACCACTATGGCGGAGCCTGTTGCTGGTGCTGGCGATGGCCCTGGCGGCGGCCGTACTGCTGTTCCAGGCCGCGCTGCACTGGCGCGTCGAGCTGGCAACGCTGTGGCCTTCGACCCGCCCGCTCTACGACGAAGCCTGTGCGCTGTTCGATTGCACTGTCGAACTACCGCGCAAGGCGTCGCTGATCGGCATCGAAAGTTCCGACCTGCATCCCGATCCCAACGACAAGACCCGCCTGGTCTTGCGCGCGACGCTGCGCAACCGAGCGCCCTTCGCGCAGGCGTGGCCGCATCTGGAATTGACGCTGACCGATACCGCCGACCGCGCGCTGGCGCGCCGCGTGCTGGCCCCCGTCGACTACCTGCCGGCGGCCGTGCGTATCCAGGCCGGCATCGCCTCCCACGCCGACGCGCCGATCGAACGCCCGCTCAGCGCGGCCGACGCGGATGCCGCCGGCTATCGACTCTACCTCTTCTACCCCTGAGATTGCCATGCGCACACTGATCTGCGGCTCCATCGCCTACGACACCATCATGGTATTCCGTGACCGCTTCAAGCACCACATCCTGCCCGAGCAACTGCACATCCTCAACGTCGCCTTCCTGGTTCCGGACATGCGGCGCGAGTTTGGCGGCTGTGCCGGCAACATCGCCTACAACCTCAAGCTGCTCGGCGGCGAGCCCGTCATCATGGCGACCGTCGGCAGCGATGCCGGGCCGTATCTCGACCGGCTCGCCGGGCTCGACATCGAGCGCACGCACGTTCGCCAGCTCGCCGAGGCCTTTACGGCACAGGCCTTCATCACCACCGACCTGGACGACAACCAGATCACCGCCTTTCACCCCGGCGCGATGAACGAATCGCACCGCAACCGCATCGCCGACGCACGGGGCATTGCACTCGGCATCGTCTCGCCCGATGGTCGCGAGGGCATGCTCGAACATGCGCGGCAATTCGCCGACGCGGGCATTCCGTTCGTCTTCGACCCGGGCCAGGGGCTGCCGATGTTCGACGGCAGCGAGCTGCTGCACTTCCTGTCGATCGCCGACTATTGCACCGTCAACGACTATGAGGCGCAATTGTTGTGCGAGCGGACCGGGCTCGCGCTCACCGATCTGGCCAGGCGCGTGAAGGCGCTGGTGGTGACGCTGGGCGCCGCCGGTTCGCACATCTACGCCGACGGCACGCGCGTGGAGATCCCGGCGGTACCACCGCGCGAAACGGTAGACCCCACGGGCTGCGGCGATGCCTATCGGGCCGGCCTGCTGTACGGCATCGCGCGCGGCTGGCCCTGGCTACGCAGCGGCCGCCTGGCCTCGTTGATGGGTTCGCTCAAGATCGCCCATCGCGGCGGCCAGAACCATCTGCTGACGCGCGAAGAGATCGCCGCGCGCTACACCGAGACCTTCACCGAGCAACCCTGGTAGGCGGGCGCGCGTCCCAAACTACAGTGGTGGCGGGACGGCGGTTGACGACCGGCTACGCGCCGGCTTGCGCGACGAAGAACGCATCGGCGGCGGCAACGCTGCGACCGATGTCCTCGTGGCTATGCACCGCCGACACGAAGCCGGCCTCGAAGGCCGCAGGCGCGAGATACACGCCGGCATCGAGCATGTTGTGGAAGAAGCGGTTGAAGGCCGCCGTGTCGCAGGCCATGACCTCGCGGTAGCTGGTGGGCGGCTTGGCGGCAAAGTACAAGCCGAACATGCCGCCGACCGCCTGCGCCGAGAACGCGACGCCACGGGCGCGCGCTGCGGCCGCCAGGCCGTTGGCGAAGGCGAGCGTCTTGTCGGTGAGCGACTCATAGAATCCGGGCGCGGCAATCTGCCTGAGCGTGGCCAGGCCCGCGGCGACCGACAGCGGATTGCCGGACAGCGTGCCTGCCTGATACACGGGACCGAGCGGCGCGATCTTCTGCATGATGTCGCGACGCCCGCCGAAGGCACCGAGCGGCATGCCGCCGCCGACGATCTTGCCGAAGGTCGACAGATCCGGCGTGATGCCGAACAGCCCTTGCGCCGACTGCGGACCAACGCGAAAGCCCGTCATCACTTCGTCGAAGATCAGCACCGCGCCATGCCGCGTGCATTCTTCGCGCATGGCGTCGAGGAATTCGCGCGTCGGCACGACCAGATTCATGTTGCCGGCCACCGGCTCGACGATCACGGCGGCAATCCGCTCGCCGTGCCGGGCGAAGGCGTCGCGCAGTTGTTGCGGATCGTTGTAGTCCAGCACCAGCGTGTGCTGCGCGAGGTCGGCCGGCACGCCGCCCGACGACGGATTGCCGAAGGTCAGCAGGCCGGAGCCGGCCTTGACGAGCAGGCTGTCACCGTGTCCGTGGTAGCAGCCCTCGAACTTGATGAAGGCATCGCGCCCGGTGAAGCCGCGGGCGAGGCGGATCGCGCTCATCGTGGCCTCGGTGCCCGAGGACACCAGACGCACCATGTCCATGCTCGGCACGCGCGCCACCAGCAGCTCGGCCAGCTCGATTTCGGCCTCTGTCGGCGCGCCGAACGAGAGCCCGCCGAGTGCCGCGCGCTGTACGGCGGCCACGGTTTGCGGGTCGGCATGGCCAAGGATCAGGGGTCCCCACGAGCCGACGTAGTCGATGTAGCGATTGCCATCGGCATCCCATACGTAGGCACCCTCGCCGCGCGTGAAGAAGCGCGGCGTGCCGCCCACCGACCGAAAAGCGCGAACGGGCGAATTGACGCCGCCGGGGATGGTGCGCTGGGCGCGCTCGAAGAGGATTTCATTGCGATTCATGCGGGATTCCTTGCGGTGAAAAGCGGCAGGTAGGCGCGCGCGCGGGCAGTGATGTCCGCGGCGTCGAAAAGATCGCTCACCACGGCCAGCATGTCGGCGCCAGCTTCGATGAGGGTTGTCGCGTTATCGACACGGATGCCGCCGATGACCACGATTGGCACATCGAAGCGCGCCCGCGCGGCGGCCAGCGTCGTCGGTGGCAGCGGCACGGCGTTCGGTTTGGTGCGCGACGGAAAGGCGCTGCCGAAGGCGATGTAGTCCGCCCCGGCAGCCACGGCAGTGGCGGCCCGGTCGAGGTCGGCGTAGCACGACACGCCGATGATCGCCCCGGCCGGCAGGCGCGTGCGCACCTGCGCCAGCGCGGCGCCAGCCAGATCGTCACGGCCCAGGTGCACACCGTCGGCACCCGCCTCCACGGCCAGCGCGACATCGTCGTTGACGATCAGACGGGCGCCGGTCGCATGGCAGGCGTCGCGCAGCGCAAGGGCGACATCCCGCCGCTGCGTCGCCGACGATGACTTGTCGCGGTACTGCAGCAAGCGCACACCACCGGCGAGCGCCGCGCGCGCCCGCTCGAGCAGCAGGTCGGCGGCCAGCCCGTCGGGCGTCACGGCGTAAAGGCCGCGCAATCCGGAATCAATCGCCCTGGTCGGCATCGTCGTCGGCGAGCCAGAACAGGCGATCCGGCAGATGTTGGCCCATGCCCGGACGGTAACCGGCGTCCAGCGCGTGCCAGGTGTATTCCTGCGCTTCGGCGACGGCCTCGGCGATCGGCTGGCCCTGCGCCAGCAACGTCGCGACGGCCGACGCCAGCGTGCAACCGGACCCATGGTAGCTCGCCGGCAGGCGGGTCCAGGTATCGGTACGCACGACGCCGTGGGAGCCATACAGCGTATTCACGACCTGTTCGCCGGCTTCATGCGTACCCGTCACGAGCACATGCCGGCATCCGGCGCCGATCAGGCGGTGCGCGCATTCGTCGAGCGTCGGGTTGCCGCCGCCGAGCGACTGGGCAAGGCGCCTGGCTTCGAGGCTGTTGGGCGTGAGCACCGTGCATAGCGGCAGCAACAGCCCGATGATGGCTTCGATCATGCGCTCGTCGGCCAGCGCATCGCCACGTCCGGAGGCGAGCACCGGATCGATCACGACCGGCACGTCCGGATAGTCGGATAGCACTTCGGCGATGCCGGCGATGGCTTCGACGCTGCCCAGCAGGCCGAGCTTGAAGGCCGCGACGGGGATGTCCTCGAGCACCGCGCGTGCCTGGTCCACCACCCAGCCGGCATCGATCGGCAGCACGGCCTCGACACCGGTGGTGTCCTGCACGGTCACGGCCGTGATGACGCTCAGCGGCAGCCCGCCCAGGCTGGAGATGGTCAGTACGTCGGCCTGCATGCCGGCGCCGCCCGTCGGGTCGGTGGCTGCAAACGAGAGCACGCCTGCGGGCGCGTGAATGGCGGGTCGGGAAATGGGAGTGCCGGTCATGTGGGTGGCGAGGCTGTGGTCCCTGCGCACCAATGGACGGCGCGCGCCTTGGCGGCCAATGCGCCGCGGTTAACAGCCTGTTATGATGCAACTCGATTCTAACTGACCGACGACGCGGCCGATGCAGTACGCCACCTGGATGTGCCTGATTTGCGGATGGATCTACGACGAAGCGACAGGAGCACCGGACGACGGGATTGCGCCGGGAACGCGCTGGCAGGACTTGCCGCCGAACTGGGCGTGTCCGGAGTGCGGCGCACGCAAGGAGGATTTCGAGATGGTGCAGATCTGAGCGGAGCCGATGGCGAAATGAAACCGCCCCCGCGTCTCCACAGCCCCTGAACATCGCTTTGGCAGAGGAACCCCCGGCGTGAGCGACATTCCGAAACTATCCGGCGTCAAGGTGATGGTGATCGACGATTCGAACACCATTCGGCGCAGTGCGGAGATCTTTCTCGGGCAGGCGGGCGCCCAGGTCGTGCTCGCCGAGGACGGCTTCGACGCCCTCGCCAAGATTCGCGACCACCGCCCCGACGTGATCTTTTGCGACATCCTGATGCCGCGCCTGGATGGTTACCAGACGTGCGCGCTGATCAAGAAGAGCGCGCAGTTTGCCGCCACGCCGGTCATCATGCTCTCGTCGAAGGACGGTCTGTTCGACCGTGCGCGCGGCCGCATGGTCGGCTCCGACGAATATCTCACCAAGCCATTCACAAAGGATGCCCTGCTGGCCGCCGTCGCGCAGTTCGCGGCGAAACCGGCAGCCTGAATCTCGCAAGGGGAACCATCATGCCCGTCCGCAACATACTTGTCGTCGATGACTCTCCCACCGAGCGCCACGCGCTCAACGAGCTGCTCGTCGGCAAGGGTTACATCGTCCACATGGCGGAGAATGCCGAGTCGGGCATTGCCCGTGCCAAGGAACTCAGGCCCGACCTGATCCTGATGGATGTGGTGATGCCCGGCATGAACGGCTTCCAGGCCACGAGGGCGCTGACGCGCGACGATGCCACGAAGGACATTCCCGTGATCCTGTGCACCACGAAGGACCAGGAAACCGACCGCGTGTGGGGCCTGCGGCAAGGCGCGCTCGACTACGTGACCAAACCGGTCGATCATGCCGCGCTGCTCGACAAGATCTCCGCGATCAAATAGCCCGCGCAATGGCCAAACGCATCAGCCTGCGCGAGTTTCAGCAGAACCTCACCGCGAAGCTCAGTTCGTCGCGCGAGGGCGCGGCGACTCATTCGCTGCTCGGCATCCAGTCCGGTACGGGCGACGACAGCCTGTGGCTCATCGATCTGGCCGACTCCGGCGAGGTCATGCCGCTGGAAACCAGCCTTGCGCCGGTACCGCTGACGCGTACCTGGTTTGCCGGCCTCACCAATGTCCGTGGCGTGCTCTACAGCGTCGTGGACTTCGCGGCATTCCGCGGGCTGGAGCCGACACCGAGAACCAACGATGCCCTGCTGTTGATGATCGGTGCGCGACACGGCATCAACAGCGCGCTGCTGGTACATCGCGCGCTTGGCTTGCGCGCGCTGGACAACCTCACCGAACTCGAACATGTCGCCGACGCACCAGCATGGTGTCGGCAACGCTATCGCGATGCCGAAGGTCGGCAGTGGACACGACTGTCCGTGCCTGAATTGCTCGCCGAGCCGGCCTTTGGCAACGTCGCCGAAATACAAGACTAGATTCGCTGGGGAGATCGACAACATGGCGCTGGACATATCCAAACTGTTTGGCAAGAAGGCCAAGCCGCAAGCGGACGCGGCCGATGCGGGCCGACCCGGCATCGCCGTGCGCCGCCTGCCGCTGATCGGCCATCTGCCGGTGACCACGCAGTATCAGATCCTCGGTGCGTTGTTCATCGCCGCCGGCCTGGCATCGATCATTGCCGCCAACATCCTGTACCAGTCGGCGCGCCTGGCTACGTCGTATTCGGTCGCAGCCGGCGAAGTGCGGGTGCTGGCTTATCAGCTGCCGTCGGCGGCGATTCGCGCCTCGGACGGCGACGTGACCGCCTTCGCCGACTTGCGTCGCGGCATCCAGCGCATCAGCGAGGTGACCAATCTGCTGGCGCAGGGCGGCGACTACAACGACGTGCAGTTGCCTCCGTCGCCGGCCGAGCCGCGCGCGGTGCTCGATGGTTTCATGGCCGACTGGACGCTGCAGCAACGCAGCATCGAACGCATCGTCCGCCAGGAAAAGCCCATCGTGCGCATCGGCTACCTCGCCGAGGACATCCGTCGCAGCGACCAGCAGGCCGCAATGGCAAGCAAGCTCGGCGCCAATACGCGGGCGGCGCTCGATACCGTGGTCGTCGGCCTCAACCGGCTGGTCTTCGGCGAGGGCTACAACGAACTCATCGTCGGCCAGTTGCGCGCCGACGTGGCGGCTGCGCAGGCGCTGTCCAAGAGCGATACGGTGCTGCACGGCTGGTTGCAGGACATCGCCGAAAATCTCGCGGCACTGCCCGACGAAGGCAAGGAGCTCGATCTTGCCCGCCGTTTCTCGGGGCAGATCATGCGCTCGCAACGCGTGGTGACGCAGAAGGCCGACGAACTCGTCACTGCCTATCAGGTTGGGGCGAGCGGCCAGGACATCGCGCAGATGGTAGTCGCCGTTGGCGGCTCGCTGGCGCTGATCATGCTGATCCTGATCGTCAAGGTCTTCCGCGACGACAACTACGCGCGCAACGCCGAGGCCGTGCGTCAGCAACGGCTCGCCGAAGGCTCGCGCGAAGCGACGCAGGCGGCGATCTTGCGGCTGATGAACGAGATGAGCGACCTGGCCGACGGCGACCTGACCGTCCGCGCCACCGTGACCGAGGACATCACCGGCGCCATCGCCGACTCGGTGAACTACACCGTCGAGGAGCTCTCGGTGCTGGTCGGGCGGATCAACAGGGCTGCAGGCCAGGTGGAAGGCGCGACCGACACCGCACGGCAGATTTCCGGGGAACTCCTCGCCGCTTCCGAGCGTCAGGCCACCGAGATCCGCGAGGCGGGCAACCAGATCAGTTCGATGTCGAAATCGATGACCGAGGTTTCGCATCGTGCCCAGGAGTCGGCCAACGTGGCCCGCGTATCGCTCGATGTGGCACACAAGGGTTCCGCAGCGGTGAACGAATCGATCAACGGCATGAACGAGATTCGCGGCCAGATCCAGGAGACCGCCAAGCGCATCAAGCGGCTGGGCGAATCGTCGCAGGAGATCGGCGAGATCGTCGAGCTGATTTCCGACATTACCGAGCAGACCAACGTGCTCGCGCTCAATGCCGCGATCCAGGCGGCATCCGCAGGCGAAGCCGGGCGCGGATTCTCGGTCGTTGCCGAGGAAGTGCAACGGCTTGCCGAGCGCTCGGGCGAAGCGACCAAGCAGATTGCCGCGCTGGTCAAGACCATTCAGACCGACACGCAGGAGGCCGTCGCCGCCATGGAATCGTCGACGCAGAACGTCGTTGAAGGTGCCAAACGCTCGGACGCTGCCGGTCAGGCGCTGACGGAGATCTCCGACGTGACGCAGCGGCTGGCGCAACTGATCGAGGCCATTGCGGCATCGACATCGAAGCAGAGCGAGATCGCCGGCACCGTCGCCGGATCGATGCAGCGCATTCTCGCCATCACCGAGCGCACGACTCAGGGCACGCAGCAAACTGCGGTGTCGGTCGGCGAGCTGGCCGCACTGGCGGCTGAACTCAAGGGGTCGGTCTCCGGCTTCAAGGTATGAGTCTGGAAATCGACCTCGGCCCGCTGTCCTGGGTAAAAAGCGAGATCGATCTCGCGTTGGAGCGGGCGTCGGCGGCCATCGACGCCCATGCCAAGGACCCAACACGCGGCGAACTCGCCAACGCGGCGCGGCAGCTCCACCAGGCGCATGGTGCGCTGGCCATCGTCGGCCTCGCTGGCGTCAGCGAATTCGCCGATGCGATAGAGAACCTGTTCGTCAAGCTTGCCGACGGCCATGTGCCCTGGACCGATGCGGCCGCGGCCACTGCACAAAGCGGGCTGGCAGCGCTGCGCGGATATCTGGACGGCCTGGTCGGCGGCGAAGCCAACCAGCCGCTCAAGCTGATGCCCGCCTATCGCGCGCTATGCCTCGCGGCAGGCGGTGCCGAGCCTTCCCCGGCAGCGCTGTTCTTTCCCGATCTCGATCAGCGGCCTCCGCGTCGCGATGCGGAGGTGCCGGCCTATGCGGCCGACAAGTATGCGGCGCGCCTGAAGCTCGCGCGAGTCGGTTTCGAGCGCGGCCTGCTCAAGTGGATCAAGGGCGAACCCCGCGGCGCGGCAGAAATGAAGACCGCCACGGCGATGATCGAGGCGGCGCAAGCCTCCCCCGGCGATCGCGCGTTCTGGTGGGCAGGCATCGGCTTCTTTGCCGCGCTGTTCGGCGGTGGGCTTGCCGATCCGTCGCTGGCGCGCGAGGTCAAGCGCGTGGCGATGCGCATCGGTGCCGAAATCAAGCGCGTCGCTGGTGCGCCGCAAGGCGCCTACAGCGCACCTCAGCGCTTGATGGCCGAAGTCCTCTACCTCGTCGCCGTTTCGAGCCCGCCAGAGAAGCTCGCCCAGGTCGAAGTCGTTCGTGCCGCCTATCGCCTTCACGATGCGCTGCCGCGATCTGCGAGTTCGGCACTCGAGGCCTCGCGGCCCTTGCGTCGTCGCCTGCGCGAACTGCTTGCCGGCGCAGAAGAGGACTGGAAGAAGCTCTGTGCCGGGACGGCCGCCGCCTTGCCGCCGTTCCACGAGAAAATCGGCGAATTTGCCACGCGGGCCGATACGTTGTCCCATGCCGATTTCGGTCGCCTGGCGCATGCCTTGGGCGCCACGGCGGACACTTTGCGACGCGATCCGGCGCGCCACAACGATGCCGTGGCGCTGGAAACGGCCACCGGGCTGCTGCTTGCCGAGGCGGCACTGGAAAATTTCGAATCGCTCGGCACCGATTTCCCCGCACAGGTCGATGCCATGGTCGGCCGGCTCGATGCGGCGTTGCAGGGGCGTGCCGCCGATGCGATGTCGCTGCCGCACCTCGACGCCATGTCGCGTCGGGCGCAGGAGCGCCTGTTGCTCGGCACGGTCGCGCGCGAGATCGGTGCCAATCTGGCCACCGTCGAGCAAACACTCGACGCGTTCTTCCGCGATCCGCAAAAGCGCGACACGCTGGGCGATTTGGCCAAACCGCTGGCGCAGATCGACGGCGCCCTGGCGATCCTTGGCGAACAGCGCGCCAGCGAAGTGCTCGATCAGTGCCGGCGCGAAATCGACGGCCTGCACAAGGGCACCATCGAAGCGCTGCCAGCGGCCTTTGAGCCCCTGGCCCACCGGTTGTCCGCACTGGGCTTTTTCGTCGAGCAGGTGGAATCCGGCCAGAAGCCGGACATCGACGCGATCCTCTCGCCACAGCGGCCGGCTGCCACGCCTGCTGCCGCTGCGCCTGCCGAGAGCGCCGTGCCGCCACGACTGTATTTTGAAGGTGGCGACGAAGGCATCCCGGCGCCGGTGGTCAGCGCCCCCGAAGCGCCGCCGCCGCCGCCCGATGAGGCGCCGGAAGTCGATGCCGAACTGCTCGGCATCTTCCTCGAAGAGGCCCGCGAAGTTCTGGCCACCATTGGCGAGCAGTTGCCGCGCGCGCATGCCGCGCCGGGCGACCAGGCGATATTGACGACGCTGCGCCGCAGCTTCCACACGCTCAAGGGCAGCGGCCGCATGGTCGGCCTTGATGGTTTGGGCGAAGTCGCGTGGGATGTCGAGCAGGTCATGAACCATTGGCTGCAGTCGCAGCTTTCTGCCACACCGGAATTGCTCGGCGTACTTGATGATGCAGGGGGCGTGTTCGGTCGCTGGGTCGACCAGTTGGGCGCCGGGCAGGCGCCGGATTTCTCTGCGCAGGACATCCAGTCCCGCTGCGCCAAGCTGCTTGGTATCGAAAGCGCGGCAACATCGGCCGACGCGGCGCCAAGCGCAATTCCTGCCGAACCGACCGCTGCCGACATGGCGGCGCAGCTCGAAAAACGCGAGCAGGACCGTGCCGAGGCCGAACTCGCGGCCGCCGAACTCGCGGCCGCCGAACTGCTTGCCGAGTCGGCGCGGGCCCACGACGACGAAGCCGCGCAAAGCGCGATGGCCGCGCCGGTCGATGAGGCTTCGATCGAACTCCCGGCGCTCGAGTTGCCGGTCGACGTTGGCGCGACCTTGCCCGACGCAGCATCCGAGATCGTGGCGCCGTTGCTTGACCTTCCCGGCCTCGGCATCGATGCACCGCCAGCCGCCGAGCCGCCCGTCGCCACCGAAGCCTTGCAGCCGACCGCGCAAGTACACGCCTTCCCGGCGCCGCCGCCGGTGATGATCGGCGACGTGGAGGTCAGCGCAACGCTGCTGCCGATCTTCATGGAGGAGGCGCGCAGCCACCTCGATACGTTGCAGGCGCATGTCAACGACACCGCCGTGCCCACCGATGCCATCGTCCGCGCGGCGCATACGCTGTCGAGCACCGCCGGCACCACCGGTATCGAGGCGATCCACCATCTGGCGCGCGGGCTCGAGGTCGCACTCACCGCGCTGTCGCAGGCGGCACTGGTGCCCAATGACGCGCAGCGATTGCTGTTCGCACGCACCGTCGGCGCGCTCGACGGCATGCTTGGCGCCGTATCGGCCCGACGCTTGCCGGGTGAAGAACAGGCGCTCACGACGGAATTGCTGGCGTTGCCGGCAACCCTTGCCCGCCCGCCTGCTGCACCGGTGTCCGAGCCGGAACCTGTGGCGGAACCTGCGGCGGAACCTGCGCCGGTGGCCGACGAGTTGCCGCCCGTGGTTGCTGCGCAGTCGGAATCGCCCACCGAGCGGCGCGCGGTGCGGATCACCGACGACATCGATTTCCAGGTCCTGCCGATCTTCCTCGAGGAGAGCACCGACCTGATGGCCTCGATCAGCGAGCGGCTGCGGTCCTGGCGCGCAGATCTGGGCGACATGCGCCACGCGCAGCAACTGCAGCGCGACCTGCACACGCTCAAGGGCAGCGCGCGCATGGCCGGCGCCATGGGCTGCGGCGAGTTGCTGCATTCGATGGAAACGCGCATCGAACAAGCGGTCGCGTTGTCGCAATGCACGCCCGAGCTTCTCGACGGCCTTGAAGTCTCCTACGACCGCGCGGCCATGCTTGTCGATCGGCTGCGCAGCGGCGAGCACGCGCCGGCATCCGAAGAGCCCGCCGAACCGGTGGCGACGCCCGAGGCATCGACCGTTGCCCAATCGTTGACGCCGACGGCTCCGGCCGCGCCGGCGGCGACCGCGGAATCCGTCACCGCGGCCGAACCTGTTGCCGTATCCGTCCATGGCCCGACGCCGGCGCCCAAGGCTGCCGATGCCGCCCGTCCGTCCACGCTGGCGGCCCAGGCGGCGCAGGTTCACTTGCGCGTTCGTGCCGACCTCGTCGACCGACTCGTCAACGAGGCGGGTGAAGTGGCCATCTCGCGCGCGCGCATCGAAGGCGAAATGCGCAATCTCAAGTCGTCGTTGCTCGAGCTGACCGACAACGTGATCCGCCTGCGGGCACAAGTACGCGAAATCGAGATCGAGGCCGAAACGCAGATGTCCTCGCAACTCAATCAGGCCAGGGAGCAGGCGCAAAGCGAAGGCCGGGCGTTCGATCCGCTTGAATTCGACCGTTTCACCCGCTTCCAGGAACTGACGCGGTTCATGGCCGAGAGCGTCAACGACGTGGCGACGATCCAGCAGAACCTGCTGCTGAACCTCGACCGCGCCGACGCTTCGCTGGCACATCAGGGACGCCTCTCCCGCGAACTCTCCGAGCGCCTGATGGGTGTGCGCATGGTGCCGTTCGACAGCCAGGCCGAGCGCCTGCATCGGGTAGTACGTCAGGCCGCCAAAGACGCCGGCAAGCGCGCGAACCTCGACATCCGCGGCGGCCAGATGGGCATCGACCGCTCGGTGCTCGAACACCTCGGCGGGCCGCTGGAGCACCTCTTGCGCAATGCCGTGGCACACGGTCTCGAGGATGCCGCCGGACGTGCCGCCGCCAACAAGCAGGCGCTTGGCCAGATCACCATCAGCCTCGCCCAGGAAGGCAACGACGTCGTCATTTCACTGGCCGACGACGGCGGCGGCCTGAACCTCGAGCGCATCCGCGCCCGCGCCATCGAGCGAGGCCTGCTCACCACCGATGCGGCCGTCACCGAGAAAGATCTGGTCGGGATGATTTTCGCCGCGGGATTCTCCACCGCCACCGAAGTCACCCAGCTGGCCGGACGCGGCGTCGGGATGGATGTCGTGCGCAGCGAGGTCGAGGCACTGGGCGGGCACATCGAAATCAACACGACCGCCGGACAGGGATCGATCTTCCGCCTGTTCCTGCCGCTGACGCTGGCCGTGGCGCAGGCCGTGGTCATTCACGCCGGCGGCCGACCCTACGCCATCCCGGCGACGATGATCGAACAGGCCAGCGAGCTCAAGCCCGACGTCATCGCGAAGATCCGCGAGGCGGGCAGCATCGAACAGTTCGGCCGGCATTACCCGTATCACTACCTGCCGAATCTGCTGGGCGACAGCAAGGCGCACCCGCATCCTGCTCGGCGGCACTGGCTGATGCTCGTGAAGGGCGGCAGCGAACGCGTCGCCGTCGAGATCGACGCCATGCTCGGCAACCAGGAAATCGTCCTCAAGGCGATCGGCCCGCAGCTCTCGCGCATCCCCGGCATCGCGGGTGCCACGGTGCTGGCCGAGGGTGACATCGCGTTGGTGCTCAATCCGATCGCGTTGACTTCGGTTGGCCCGCGCATCGCCGCCGCGCAGGGCGTGGCGGCGCCGGTACCGGTCGCCGAGGTCGAAGAGGCTGCGGCGCGCGTCGTCATGGTGGTCGACGATTCGCTGACGGTGCGCAAGATCACCGGGCGATTGCTGAGCCGACGCGGCTACGAGGTCGCCACCGCCAAGGACGGTGTCGATGCGCTCGAACAGATGGCGGACCTGGTGCCCGACGTGGTGTTGCTCGATGTCGAAATGCCGCGCATGGACGGCTTCGAACTTGTCCGCGTCATGCGCAACGATGCACGCCTGAAGACCGTGCCCATCGTCATGATCACGTCCCGCACGGCCGACAAGCATCGCCAGCACGCCCTCGACCTCGGCGCCAACCACTACCTCGGCAAACCCTTCGACGAAACCATGCTGCTCGAACTCGTCGGCCGCTATGCCGGTCCGGGCAAGGCAGTGCTGGCGTGAGCGCTCGTCCGTTTCGCGTGCTCGGCATCCAGCAGATCGCCATTGGTGCGCTGTCCAAGGATCGCCTGCGCACACTGTGGGTGGACAAGCTCGGCCTCGCAGTCACCGGCAATTTCGTTTCGGAGCGTGAAAACGTCGATGAGGACATCGCCGCGATCGGTGCCGGGCCGTATCGCGTCGAAGTCGACCTGATGCAGCCGCTGGACCCGGAAAAGAAGCCCGCCGTGCATGCCACACCGCTCAATCATGTCGGCCTGTGGATCGACGACCTGCCGCGGGCCGTCGAGTGGCTGACGGCAAGCGGCGTCCGCTTCGCGCCCGGCGGCATTCGCAAGGGCGCCGCCGGCCATGACATCTGCTTTCTGCATCCGAAGGCGAACGACGAATTCCCGATAGCGGGCGAAGGTGTGCTCATCGAGCTCGTACAGGCGCCGCCTGAGGTCATTGCGGCGCTCGGCTGACGATGGGGGCCACCAGCAACGACGGCCGCATGCATATCGGCGCCGGACGCGGCGCCGAGGTTTTCCGCCCTCACGGGCACATCGATGTCTGGCGCGAACCGCCCTTCGTGCGACTCGACGCCGTCGGCCCGTTCAACCTCGAGTTGCTTGCCCGCTATGCGGCAGACATGGATGCGGTGTATCGCGCCGCCGCCGCTGATGGGCCGTACGTGAGTCTCGTGCGCGTGACCCACAGCATCCTGATGTCGCCCGATGCGCTTCAGGCACTGGCGGCTTCGGTCAAGAACGTGCATGCAGCCGGCTACGGTTCCGTCGGCGTGGCCTACATCGTCGCGGCCGATGTCGAGGGGCGCGACGTGATGCTCCCCCGCTTTGAAAAAGAGGTCTACACGCCGGCCAGCACGCCATTGATGTTGTTCGACGACGAAGCACCGGCACGAACGTGGGCGCTGGCCCACCTGACGCAGGCCCGCGAGCGCGCAGGCTGACGGCGCAAACTACAGTGGTGGCGGGACGGCGCTTTGCGCCAGCAGCGGCGTCACCTCAACGGAACGCGATGATCGTCTGGTCGACCGACAGGCTTTCGCCGGCGCGCGCGACGATCTTGTCGACCACGCAGTCCCGCTCGGCCTTGAGCACGTTTTCCATTTTCATGGCTTCGATCTTGGCCAATACTTCGCCGGCCTTGACTTCCTGACCCTCGACGACCGCCACCTGCGTGAGCAGGCCGGGCATTGGCGAGAGCAGGTATTTCGACATGTCCGGTGCGGCCTTCTCGGGCATCAGCCGCAGCAGCTCCCATGCCCGTTCGCTCATCACATAGGCATCGATCTGCATGCCCCAATGGAAGATGCGATAGGCGAGGCCACGCTGCTCGACCTGCATGCAGAACGCCTCGCCATTGATCGAGCCCTGATACAGCGGGTCGCCGAATCGCCATGCCGTGCGGATGGCGAACGTCTCGCCCTCGACATCGACATCCCAGCCGCCCTGCGTACACTGGGCCAGCGCACGATGTGCCTCGTCGCCGATTTTGACCACCAGTCGAGTCCACGGCCGGTACTCGTGCACGGTCGATTGGCCGCTGATCGTCGTGTTGCGCTTGAGGTGCGCGGACATCAGCGCAGCAGCCACCGCCACCAGCATGCGCGGGTTGTCGTGCGGCACGTCGGCGGCGTTGAAGCCGTTGGGGTATTGCTCGGCGATCAGCCCGGTGTTGAAATCACCGCTGACAAAACGCGGATGCTGCATCAGGGCCGCCTGGAAGGCGATGTTGGAGGCAACGCCGCGGATCACGAACTGGTTGAGTGCCTCGCGCATGCGCAGGATGGCGGCATCGCGCGTCGGGCCATGGACGATCAGCTTGGCGATCATCGAGTCGTAATACATCGAGATCTCGCCGCCTTCGTACACGCCGGTGTCGACCCGCACGCCATCGCTGCTTTCGGGCGGTCCGTATTTCACCAGCCGGCCGGTCGAAGGCAGGAAGCCGCGGAACGGATCCTCGGCGTTGATCCGGCATTCCATCGCCCAGCCATTCATCGCGATGTCGCCTTGCGCGAACGGCAAGCGCTCGCCGGCGGCCACGCGGATCATCAGTTCCACCAGATCGAGGCCGGTGATGCATTCGGTGACCGGATGCTCGACCTGCAGTCGCGTATTCATCTCGAGGAAGTAGAACGACTTGTCCTTGCCGACGACGAACTCGACCGTGCCTGCGGACTGGTAGTCCACGGCCCGCGCCAGCGCCACGGCCTGTTCGCCCATGGCCTTGCGCGTCGCCGGGTCGAGGAAGGGCGATGGCGCCTCCTCGATGACTTTCTGGTGCCGACGCTGGATGGAACATTCGCGTTCGTGCAGATAAACGCAGTTGCCGTGCGCGTCGCCCAGCACCTGTATTTCGATGTGGCGCGGTTCCTCGACGAACTTCTCCATGAACACGCGGTCGTCGCCGAAGGCGTTCTTGGCCTCGGTCTTGCAGGAGGCGAACCCCTCGGCGCACTGCGCGTCGTCGAACGCCACGCGCAAGCCCTTGCCGCCGCCGCCCGCTGAGGCCTTGATCATCACCGGGTAGCCGATGCCGCGAGCGATCTTGACCGCTTCCTCCGGCGTCGCGATCGGCTCGTTGTAGCCCGGAATGGTGTTCACGCCGGCGGCGTTGGCGAGCTTCTTCGACTCGATCTTGTCGCCCATCTTGGCGACGGAGTAGTGCTTCGGGCCGATGAAGGTGATGCCGTTGTCTTCGAGCCGGCGCGAAAACTCCTCGTTCTCGGAGAGAAACCCGTAGCCCGGATGCACCGCCTGCGCGCCGGTCGCCTTGCACGCCGCGATGATCTTGTCGATGACGAGGTAGGACTCCTTCGAGGGCGGCGGTCCGATGCACACCGCTTCGTCGGCGCTTTGCACATGCAGTGCATCCTTGTCGGCCTCCGAATACACGGCGACGGTCTTGATGCCCATCTTGCGGGCCGTCTTGATGACGCGGCAGGCAATTTCGCCGCGGTTGGCAATCAGAATCTTGGTGAACATGGTGTCCTCTTCAGCGTCGATGATGGCTCAGGCGCGCCAAGGCGGCACGGGGCGTACCGCGAGCCGCGGCCGACGATGGCGGCAAAGCGATCGGGTTGCATGAGACATCAGAGCGGGATGTTGCCGTGTTTGCGCCAGGGGTTTTCCACCTTCTTGTTGCGCAGCATGGTCAGCGAGCGGCAGATGCGCTTGCGCGTCTCGTGGGGCTGGATCACGTCGTCGATGAAGCCACGTGCGCCGGCGACGAACGGATTGGCGAATTTCTGCTTGTACTCGGCTTCGCGGGCAGCGAGCTTCTCCGGATCGCCTTTGTCCTCGCGGAAGATGATTTCCACCGCGCCCTTGGCGCCCATGACGGCGATTTCGGCCGAGGGCCAGGCGAAATTGACGTCGCCGCGCAGGTGTTTCGAAGCCATCACGTCGTAGGCGCCACCATAGGCCTTGCGTGTGATCACCGTGACTTTCGGCACCGTGCATTCGGCGTAGGCATACAGCAGCTTGGCGCCGTGCTTGATGATGCCGCCATACTCCTGCGCCGTGCCGGGCATGAAACCCGGCACATCGACGAAAGTGATGATCGGGATGTTGAATGCATCGCAGAAACGCACGAAGCGCGCCGCCTTGATCGACGATTTGATGTCGAGGCAGCCGGCCAGCACCATCGGCTGGTTGGCGACGATGCCGACAGTGTGCCCTTCCATACGCGCGAAGCCGATGACGATGTTCTTGGCGTAGTCCGGCTGGATTTCGTAGAACTCGCCATCGTCGACCGACTTGTGGATCAGTTCCTTGATGTCGTAGGGCTTGTTGGCGTTGTCCGGCACCAGCGTATCGAGCGAATAGTCGAGCCGGTCGGCGCGGTCCTGCGTCGGCCGCACCGGCGGCTTCTCGCGATTGTTCAGCGGCAGGTAGTTGAACATCCGCCGCAACATGTAGATCGCTTCGATGTCGTTCTCGAAGGCCAGATCGGCGACGCCGGATTTCGACGTGTGCGTGACCGCACCGCCGAGCTCTTCGGCCGTGACTTCCTCATGCGTCACCGTTTTCACCACCTCGGGGCCGGTGACGAACATGTAGGAACTGTCCTTGACCATGAAGATGAAATCGGTGATCGCCGGCGAATACACCGCGCCGCCCGCCGACGGGCCCATGATCAAGGAGATCTGCGGGATCACGCCGCTGGCCATCACGTTGCGCTGGAACACCTCGGCATAGCCGCCGAGCGCGGCAACGCCCTCCTGGATGCGGGCGCCGCCCGAATCGTTGAGGCCGATGACCGGCACCCCGGCCTTCATGGCATGGTCCATCACCTTGCAGATCTTCTCGGCGTGCGTTTCCGACAGTGCGCCACCGAACACGGTGAAGTCCTGCGAGAAGACGAACACCATGCGGCCGTTGATCGTGCCGTAGCCGGTGACCACGCCATCGCCGGGAATCTTCTCCGCGATTTCCATGCCGAAATCGACGCAGCGGTGCTCCTTGAACATGTCCCATTCTTCGAAGCTGCCCGGATCGAGCAGCAGTTCGAGGCGCTCGCGCGCGGTGAGCTTGCCCTTGGCGTGCTGCGCATCGATGCGCTTCTGACCTCCGCCGAGCGCTGCGCGACGACGTTTCTCTTCGAGTTGTTCGATGATTTCATGCATGGGAGGATTCTCCGCCTGAGTGCGTTGTTGCAGTATTGAGCGCCAGCAACTGCCGCGCTGCAGTTGCCGGCGGGACTTTACCCGCTTCGACAGCAGCCGACATCGCCGGCAGGGCAGCGCGCACCACCATGTCGCGGCGGAAATTTTGCCGCAGCGACGTGTCGATCGTCTGCCACATCCAGTCCAGCGCCTGGTGCCGCCGGCGGGCAGCCCATGTGCCGGCCGTGCGGGTCGCCTCGCCAAAGCGCGTGACCTCGCCCCAGAAGGCGTCGATGCCAAGCGCCTCGAGTGCGGACAATGTGAGTACCGCGGGTTGCCATGCCGCATCGGCGTGCCGCAGCAGCGACAGCGCGGCGCGCATCTGCGCTGCCGCGCGATGCGCCGCGGCTTCGTCGAGGTCCGCCTTGTTGTAGATCACGATGTCGGCCAGTTCGACGATGCCCTTCTTGATCGCCTGCAATTCGTCGCCGGCATTGGGCAGCTGCATCAGCACGAACAGGTCGGTCATGGCGGCCACCGCGATTTCCGATTGACCGACGCCGACGGTCTCGACGATCACGACATCGTGGCCGGCCGCCTCGCACAACAGAATCGCTTCGCGCGTGTGCTCGGCGACGCCACCCAGGTTGCCGGACGACGGCGACGGACGGATGAAAGCTTCGGGCCGCGATGCCAGTCGCTCCATGCGCGTCTTGTCGCCCAGGATCGAGCCGCCGGTCAACGTCGACGAAGGATCGACCGCCAGCACCGCGGGACGATGACCGCGTTCGATGAGGAACATGCCCAGCGCCTCGATGAACGTGGATTTGCCCACGCCCGGCACGCCGGAAATGCCGATGCGCAGCGAATTGCCCGTGCGCGGCAGCAGTGCGACAACGAGCGCATCAGCGCGCTGCCGGTGGTCGGCGCGTGTCGATTCGATCAACGTGATCGCCTTCGCCAGCGCACGGCGGTCGCCAGCGACGAGCGGTGCGAACAGCGGATCGTCGCTCACGAAACGACCGTCACCGGGGAACGGCAAACTACAGTCGTGGTGGGACGGCGCATCATTGACGCCTCAGACGCTGCCGGGCAGGTGCGCGGCACGGATGGCGCGCAGCACGCGGTGCGCACAGTCCGGAATCGGCGTGCCTGGGCCGAAGATGCCCTTGACGCCGGCTGCCTCGAGCTCGGCGTAGTCCTGCGCCGGCACCACACCGCCGACGAACACCACGATGTCCTTCGCGCCCTGGTCCGCGAGCGCCTTGACCAGCGCCGGCACCAGCGTCTTGTGCCCGGCAGCGAGCGTTGACACGCCGATGGCATGGACGTCGTTTTCGATGGCTTGTCGCGCGGCTTCTTCGGGCGTCTGGAACAACGGGCCGACATCGACGTCGAAGCCCAGGTCGGCGAAGGCCGTGGCCACTACCTTGGCGCCGCGGTCGTGCCCGTCCTGACCGAGCTTGGCCACCATCAGACGCGGGCGGCGGCCCTCGGCGGCGGCGAATTCCTCGACCTGTTCGCGGATGTCGTTCATGGTCTGATCGCCCTCTCCTTCGCCGTAGGCAGCGCCATAGACGCCCGAAACCGTCTGGTTGGTCGCGCGGTGGCGGCCATAGACCGCTTCGAGCGCATCGGACACTTCGCCAACCGTGGCACGCAGCCGGACGGCCTTGATCGCCAGGTCAAGCAGGTTGCCGCTGCCGCTGCGGGCGGCGTCGCCGAGCGCATCGAGCGCGGCCTTCACCGCCGCGCCGTCGCGGCGGGTGCGGATCGCGGCCAGCCGCGCGACCTGTGCATCACGCACGGCATGGTTGTCCACGTCGAGGATGTCCAGCGGCGCTTCTTCAGCGAGACGGTACTTGTTCACACCGACGATGACATCCTTGCGCGAATCGATGCGCGCCTGCTTTTCGGCGGCGCACTGCTCGATTTGCAACTTCGCCCAGCCGCTTTGCACGGCTTGCGTCATGCCGCCCAGGGCATCGACTTCGGCAATGATCGCCCACGCCTTGTCGGCCATCTGCTGCGTCAGCGTCTCCATCATGTAGCTGCCGGCCCACGGGTCGATGACGTTGGTGATGTGCGTCTCTTCCTGGATGATCAGCTGCGTGTTGCGGGCGATGCGCGCCGAGAATTCGGTCGGCAGCGCGATGGCTTCGTCGAGCGAATTGGTATGCAGCGACTGGGTGCCGCCGAAAACCGCCGCCATCGCCTCGATGGCGGTGCGCACGACGTTGTTGTACGGATCCTGTTCGGTGAGCGACCAGCCCGAGGTCTGGCAATGCGTGCGCAGCATCGACGACTTGGGGTTCTTCGGTGCGAACTCGCTCATGATCCGGTGCCACAGCAGGCGTGCGGCGCGCAGCTTGGCCACCTCGAGGTAGAAGTTCATGCCGATGGCGAAGAAGAACGACAGCCGGCCCGCGAATTCATCGACATCCAGCCCGGCGGCCAGCGCCGTGCGCACGTATTCGCGGCCGTCTGCCAGCGTGAAGGCCAGTTCCAGCGCCTGCGTCGCGCCGGCTTCCTGGATGTGGTAGCCCGATATCGAGATCGAATTGAACTTCGGCATCTGCTTCGCCGTGTAGCCGATGATGTCGGCGACGATGCGCATCGACGGTGCGGGCGGGTAGATGTACGTATTGCGGACCATGAACTCCTTGAGGATGTCGTTCTGGATGGTCCCGGACAGTTGCGCCTGCGGCACGCCCTGTTCTTCGGCGGCGACGATGTAGCCGGCGAGGATCGGCAACACGGCGCCATTCATGGTCATCGACACCGACACCTTGGCGAGGTCGATGCCGTCAAAGAGGATCTTCATGTCCTCGACCGAGTCGATGGCCACGCCAGCCTTGCCGACATCGCCCGTGACGCGGGGATGATCTGAGTCGTAGCCGCGATGCGTGGCCAGATCGAAGGCCACCGAAATGCCCTGTGCGCCACCGGCCAGCGCCTGGCGGTAGAAGGCGTTCGATGCCTCGGCGGTCGAAAAACCGGCGTACTGGCGAATCGTCCAGGGCCGTGCGGCATACATGGTCGCCTGTGGGCCGCGCACATAGGGCGCAAAGCCCGGCAGCGTATCGGTGTTGGCGAGCGCGTCAGTGTCGGCGCGGGTATAGAGCGGCTTGACGACGATACCTTCCGGCGTCGTCCAGTCCAGACGGGACAGATCGCCTTCCGGCGCAGACTTCGCGGCAGCGCGCTCCCACGCGGCGAGCGACGGGTTTGCGGGGTGGTTTGACATCGGGATGCCTCCAAATCTTGTCCAGGCTGGACAAGCGGACTGATTATCCATGTGCGGCGTGCTTGACAGCCGGGTTTGAAGCCATGATACTGCATTCATAATTATGAATGCAAGCTCCGCGTCGACGTTTCCTTCGCAAATGTCCGTTCCCGAGGTCGGCTCGGGATCGCTGGCCCAGCCCGCTCTGTACCAGCAAGTGGCCGAACGCCTGCGCCGCCGGATTTTTGCGCACGAATTCGCGCCGGGCAGCTGGATCGACGAGCAGGCGCTGACCGCCGAGCTGGGCATCAGCCGTACGCCGCTGCGCGAGGCGCTAAAGGTGTTGGCCGCCGAGGGCCTGGTGGTGCTGCGCCCGCGGCGAGGCTGCTATGTCGCCGAATTGTCGGAAGATATTCTCGACGAGGTGTTTCCGGTCATCGCCGTGCTGGAAGCGTTCGCGGCGGAAACGGCCGCGATGCGCGCCGGTGCCGACGATCTCGCGCGGCTCGAGGCGATCCACGCCGACCTGGAGCGCTGCGCACAGGCCAATGACATCGACGGCTTCTTCGTCGCCAATCAGCGCTTTCACGCTGCCGTGCAGGACATTGCGGGCAATCGCACGCTGAAGCAACTGATCGAGGATACGCGCCGCGTGATCCGCCTGACGCGACGCGATTCGCTGCGTGCGGGCGGACGCATGCTGCAGTCGCTCGAAGAGCATCGCGCGATCCTCGATGCACTGCGCCAGCGCGATCCGGCTTTGGCGCGCGCGCGCATGCATGCGCACCTGCTGTCGGGACGAGCGGCCGTGGCGCGGCTGGTCAAGGCCGCAGGCTGAACCGTCGCCGCCGCAAACTACAGTCGTGGTGACACGGCGCTACATGCCGTTTGCGCGCAACCAGGCCTGCAGGCGGCGCCAGCCGTCCTCTGCCGGCTCCTTGCGAAAAGTCGGCCGGTAGTCGGCGTGAAAGGCGTGCGGCGCATCCGGATAAACGTGAATCTCCGAGCGGGCGCCAGCCTTCTTGAGCGCGTCGCGCATGGCTTCGACATCGTCCAGGCCGATGCCTTGGTCGGCACCACCGTAGAGGCCGAGCACCGGCGCCTTGATCTGCGCGGCAAGGTCGATGGGGTATTTCGGCGTGCGGTCGTTGACTTCCCCGTCAAGCCGGCCGTACCACGCAATGCCGGCAGTGAGTCGGGGGTTGTGCGCCGCGTATAGCCAGCTGATGCGCCCGCCCCAGCAAAACCCGGTGATCGCGAGGCGCTTGCCATCGCCGCCATGGGCCGCCGCCCAGGCCGCGGCGGCATCCAGATCGCTCATGACGCCGGCGTCCGGGACCTTGGCCACGACGCCGGAGAGAATGTCGGCGACGCTGGTCATCTTGCGCGGATCGCCGTAGCGCGCGAAAAGCTCCGGCGCGATGGCAAGGTAGCCCAGCTTGGCCAGGCGCCGGCAGACATCGGCGATGTACTCGTGCACGCCGAATATTTCGGACACCACCAGCACCGTCGCCAGGCCTCGGCCGCCAGTCGGCGCAGCCCGGTAGGCGACCATCTGGCCATCGGCCACCGGCACCCTGACTTCTCCGGCATCGAGGCCCTCGGCGTCCGTCTTGATCGCGGTCTGCGCCAGCGTGGGTTGCATGGCCAGCGCGAACCCGGCGCCGAGCGTGGTCACCAGAAAGGTGCGCCGATCGGGTAGCGCAGCCCCTACCAGGCTGGCCAGATCTGACGCGTGAATATGTCGGCTCATTGCGACGCTCCTCGTGAAATGGGCCATATGCGGCATGTTGTAAGGGGGCTTGCTGTGCTAAGGTATCACAACCTGTTTCCAGCGAATACGTGGCCATGAAGAACATTCCCCTGAAGACCTCGCTGACGCTGATCGCGGCAGCCCTTGCCCCTCTCGCGCTGGCTGCCCCCGGCGACGATGTCATGCACCGTGCCTCGCTCGCCGCTAGCGCGCCTGCCGTGCCCAAGTTCGCCATCCGCGAATTCAAGGTGGAAGGCAACACCTTGCTCGACGCGGCGGCCGTCGCGGCAGCCGTGAATCCCTTCACCGGCGCCGACCGCGATTTCGGCGATGTCCAGCGCGCCATCGAGGCACTGGAGGCCGCGTACAAGGCGCGCGGCTATGGTGCCGTCGGCGTCGTGTTGCCCGAACAGGTGCTCGAATCGGGCACCGTGCTGCTCAGGGTCGTGGAGGGCAAGCTGGCCCGCGTCGAAGTCAAGGGCAACCAGCATTTCGACACGGCGAACGTGCTCGCCAGCGTGCCGTCGTTGCAGGTCGGTGCCGTTCCGGATGTCGAGAGCATTTCGGCCAGCCTGCGCGTGGCCAACGAGAACCCGGCCAAGAAGGTCACGCTGCAATTGGCCCCCGGCGACAAGGACGGCGACATTGAAGCCAAGCTGGACGTGGCCGACCGCAAGCCGACGCAGTTCGGCATCACGCTCGACAACACGGGTACCGATCAGACAGGCAAGCTGCGGCTCGGCCTGAGCTTTCAGCACGCCAATCTGTTCAATCGCGACCAGATCCTGACCCTGCAATATCAGACCAACCCCGAGGAGCCTTCGGACGTCAGCGTATACGCGGTCGCCTACCGCTGGCCGTTGTACGGCTTGGGCGACGTGATCGACGTCTATGCCACACGCTCCGACGTCGACGCCGGTCTGATCAGCGCGGGCCCGTTCAATCTGGCCATCACCGGCCGGGGGACGACGATTGGTGCCAAGTACGCGCTCAAGCTGCGCCGTCGCGGCGACCTCGATCACGAACTGGTCTTCGGCATTGACCGCAAGAGCTTCGAGAACGGCATTTCGCTCAGCGGCGCGCAATTGGGCAACAAGCTGGAGGTGCACCCGCTGTCGGTGCAGTACAACGCGCGCTGGGGTAGCGGTGAACGCCAATGGACCGGCAGCGCGTCTTTCCTCCAGAACATCCCCGGCGGCTCGCGCGGTCAGCAGGAAGATTTCGACGCCGTGCGGCTGGGCGCCGACAAGGACTACAACCTTGTGCGCGGCTCGGTGAGCTTCAGCCAGGCGCTGGCCAAGGACTGGCAAGCGCGGCTGGCATTCGCTGCGCAGTATTCCGAATCCGGGCTGGTACCGGGCGAGCAATTTGGCGTCGGTGGCGCCAATACGGTACGCGGCTTCAATGAGCGCGAAGCCTCGAGCGATCAGGGCTGGCTGGGCAACATCGAGTTCTATACACCCGAATTGTGTGCGCCGCGATTTGCCACGCAGCAATGCCGGCTCGTCGCGTTCTATGACTGGGGCACAGTCCATCGCAACAACCCGCAGCCGTCGGATATCGCGCGCGAGCACCTTTCGAGCATCGGCATCGGCATGCGTTGGACGCTGGGCAAGGATCTGGCCTTGCAGGCCGACTACGCCAACGTCCTGCAGGGCAGCAGCCTGACCGAATCAGGTGACTGGAAGCTGCACGCGCGACTGGGCTGGTTCTTCTGATTTCCCTGGCCGCCTTGGCCGAATCAGCACGATTCGATTGAACGGGTAGCAAGATGAACCCCACACCGACCATGAATCGAAAGCACTTGCAGATGCAGCGCAGCCCGGGCCTGAAGCCGCGGCTGATGGCCCTGGCGATCGCCGCCGCGCTGTCGGCCAGCGGGCCGGTCTTCGCCCTGCCCAGCGGCGGCCAGGTGGTCGCCGGTGCCGCCACCTTCGTGCGTGAGGGCAACGCCTTGCGGGTGGCCAACACCCCGGGGGCGATCATCAACTGGGCCAGCTTCTCGGTCGGGGCCCTCGAGTCGGTGCGCTTCGATCAGCAATCCGCCCTCTCGGCGGTGCTCAACCGCGTCACCGGTTCGGAAGCCAGCGCCCTTTACGGCCAGCTCACGTCGAACGGCCGCGTCTGGCTGATCAACCCCAACGGCATCCTCTTCGGTGCCGGTGCGCGCATCGACCTGCCCTCCTTCGTGGCCTCGACGCTGGATGTCTCGAATGCCGACTTCGCCGCCGGCAGGATGAATCTGACGGCCGGGGCGAACGCCGGCGGCATCCGCAACGAAGGGGCGATCCAGACCACCGGCAACCTGTATCTGGTGGCGCCGGACATCGAGAACAGCGGGGTGATCCACGCCAGCACGGGCGAGGTGCTGCTGGCGGCCGGGCGCGAGGTGCGTCTGGTCGATGGTGCGCATCCGGACATCCAGGTGGTGGTCTCGGCACCGACCGACAGGGCGGTGAACCTGGGTACCATCGCCGGCCGTTCGGTGGGCCTGATGGGGGCGTTGATCGAGCAGCGCGGGACGGTGCAGGCCACGGCGGTGGAGGTCGATGACCATGGCCGCATCGTCTTCAGGGGCGGCCAGACGACGCTGGCGGCGGGCAGCACGACCACGGCGTCGGGTGCCACGGGCGGTTCGGTGTCGATCGACAGTACGGGCGACACCCTCGTCGAAGGCGACATCGCGGCCAGCGGCACGGCCGGCAAGGGCGGGCGCATCGAGGTGCTGGGGAACCGCGTGGCGGTCTTCGGCGAAGCGAGTCTCGCGGCCACCGGCGCCACGGGCGGCGGCACGATTCTGCAGGGCAGGAACCCGGACATCCACAACAGCACGATCACCTTCGTTGGTGCGAACGCGACGCTGGACGCCAGCGCCACCACCGAAGGCGACGGCGGCACGATCATCGCCTGGGGCAACGACACGACCCGCGCCTTCGGCTCCTTCAAGGCCACCGGCGGCGCCGCCTCCGGCAACGGCGGCTTCGTCGAAACTTCCGCTCATCACCTCGATGTGGCCGGCATCCGCGTCGATACGTCGGCACAAGGTGAAAACGGAACCTGGCTGCTGGACCCGCTCGATGTCGAGATCGGCGCCGGTGCGACGAGTTATGGGAGCTTCTCGGGCTTCACCTTTACGCCCACCGATACGCCCTCGGTACTCAATGTCGGCGATCTCGCTGCAAACCTGAATGGCGGCAACGATGTCACGGTCTTGACCACCGGTTCGGTCGGACCGGGCGGTGGCAACATCGCGGTGACCGCGCCGCTGAGCTGGACGACCAGCAACACGCTCACCCTCGATGCACAGGATCCCGGCGCGGCGGTGACGTTTTATGCGCCTGTCAGTGCGCCGTCCGGTCAGCTTTCGATTTTCGCCAACGGCGACATCACCAACAACGTGGGGGCGGGCACGCTTTCCGTGCACATGCTCGAAGCGCGTTCAGCCAATGGCATGGCACTCCTTGGTCCCAACGACGTTGACAAGTTCGCCGCATTCGCTGGTCTTGGCACCATCACGCTCGACAACACGGCACCCAGCCTCACTGTATATACAGTGGGTGGAACGTCAGGGATCGATGGCAACAATGGCATCCTTCTCAACAGCACAGGCCCTGTTTCCATCGACGCGCCGATCCACACCAACGGCTTCCTGACGATCAACGCCACCAACACGGCGATCAACCATGTCTCCGGTGCGATCTATGTCGCTGGTACATCCAGCCTCCATGCCGGGACGGCAGGCGTTCAGATCGGTGGCCCTGCGGCGGCGGACTTGCTCGGGCCGGTCAACCTGACCGGCGGCGGACAGGTCTACGCGGTCTCGGGGCCGCAATTGGACATCGCGTCGCTCAACATCACGGCGCCAAATACCTACGTCGCCTTCAGTACCAGTGGCCCGCTGACGCTGCCCGCCGGTGACATTGACGCAGGTACCAGTGGCATCGTGCTCTATACGACAACCGGGATGCTGAGCACGCCCGGCGCGCTGTCCGGTGACTACATAGAGTTGCATGCCGGCGCGGGCCTCACGATCGATCATCCGCTCGTAACGGCGAATCAGATTGAATTGAATTGCTCGAGCGGCCCGATCGCAATCAATGCCACAGTCCAGGCCGGCAACATGCTCTCCCTGATCAGTGCCGGCGCCATAGGCCAGACCGCACCAATTACCGCACCGTTGCTCGTCATTTCGTCAGCCGGTCCGGTGTCGCTGGATCACGTCGGCAACGATGTCGGGGAAATCGGTTCCGTCGACATCACCGGCGGCCCGGGCAATGGCTTCGTCTTCGATTCCGCGCACGCCGGGACCGTCACGGTTGGCCCTATTTTGGTCGCGGACGGTGATATCAGCCTCGAAATCCCGAATGGAAGTATCCACCAGACAGGCGATCTGGAAATCTTCACCGCAGGCACCATCGATGTTGCCGTCGGCGGCAGCATCATGATGGACAGCGGCACGCAGTCCTCGACCGGGGGAGCCGTCAACTATTTCTCGTCGACCGGAACGATTACGCTTGGCTACCTTAATGCACCGTTCGTCCAAGTCGATGCGCACAACGCCATTCTCGACGGCAACGGCGCCGCGCTGAACGTCAATGCCGCCCAAGCGGGGCTGTACAGCCAACAAGGCGCCGCCAACGCCGCCCAACTCGCCATCAGTGCCGACGTCAACGCCAGTCAGTTGGAGGCCACCGTCAATGCTGGTAGCTTCGGCAACATCAGCCTGCGCACCAGCGGCCCGACGACCCTGAGCTGGATCGTTTCGGATGCCGTCTCGCAGTCCGACATCACGATCACCGGCAACAATGACCTGACCGCGATTGACGCCGTCGAAGGGGGCGGCACGACATCGATCTCGACGACCGGCGGTTCGATCATTCTGCAGGAGGATTCGTGGGTCGCCGGGTCACACGTGATGCTCAATGCGGCCAACAACGTCAACTTGATCGGCGCCCAGGTCTTTGGCGACGTCGTCGAGGTGACCGCCGCCAACGACATCAACATTTATGGCAGCGGCTACAGCCAGGGACGCATCGCGGCGGCCGACGAAGTCCACCTGACAGCGACGAGCGGCAAGGTGTACCTCACCTCCGACCTCATGTATGGTGGCAGCGCCGTCGTGGAGGTTTCCAGTCCGCTGACCATCTTTGTCACCACCCCCGGCCAAACAACGGATGCCTATGTGCTGGACGGCGAAGCGGGCGGCACGGTCGGTACTGCGCTGGGGCTGCAGACGGTCTCCAATGTCTATGGGGGCACGGGCTTCTTCTACAACAGCAGCCCGGCCGTCATCGGCACGAACATGTTCATCAGTTTCGATGCCGCGCCGCCGCCTGTATACACGGTCGACACCTTCCTGTTGGCGGGATTGGCGAGCCACGTCTTTGGCGAGACGCCGACGGCGGAGTTCGGCTACAGCCTGAGCCCCTCGCCCGGTGGCGACACGATCGGCGGCAGTGCGGT
>JBGARB010000019.1:0-51707 GCA_044230495.1 Rhodocyclaceae bacterium | reverse complement strand
AGCACGCCAACCAGCACGATCCGCTCGATCAGCACGCGATCGAGCACGGGCTGGCCGGGCGGGCGCGGCGGACGGCGCATGATCGCCGGCTCGGCCGGCTCGAAGGCCAGCGGCAGGCCGAGCAGCACGGCGGTGGTCATGTTGATCCAGAGGATCTGCACCGGCAGGATCGGCAGCGCCACGCCGGCCGCGATCGCCGCCAGGATCACCAGCCCCTCGCCGAAATTGGTCGGCAGCGTCCAGGTGATGAACTTCACCAGGTTGTCGTAGATGCCGCGCCCTTCTTCGACGGCGGCTTCGATGGTGGCGAAGTTGTCGTCGGTGAGCACCATGTCCGCCGCCTCCTTGGCAACCTCCGTGCCGGCCATGCCCATCGCGATGCCGATGTCGGCCTGTTTGAGCGCCGGCGCGTCGTTGACGCCGTCGCCGGTCATGGCGACGATCTCGCCACCCGCCTGCAGCGCCCGCACCAGTCGCAGCTTCTGTTCCGGCTCGACGCGCGCGAACACCTGCGTGCGCGCCGCCACCGCCACCAGCGCATCGTCGTCCAGCGCCGACAGTTGCCGGCCGGTCAATACGTGTTCGTGACCGCTGCGCTCGCCGGTCAGCATGCCGAGGCGATGGGCGATGGCGTGCGCCGTGCGCGGCGCGTCGCCGGTAATCATCTTGACCGCAATGCCGGCAGCGGCACACTCACGAATCGCCGCCGCGGCGCGCTCGCGCGGCGGGTCGACCATGCCCACCAGGCCAAGCAGCATCAGCGGACCGTCGGGTTCGGCGCAATCCGCCGGCGCCTGCGGCGTTGGCGTGCCGCGGGCCAGTGCCAGCACGCGCAGGCCGCGCGCCGCCATGCTCTCGGCGATGCCCTCGACGGCGCCGCGTGCGGCATCGTCCAACACCCGCGGGCGTCCTTCCGCGTCCAGCCACTGCGTCGAGGCGGCGAGCAGCCGCTCTGTCGCGCCCTTGACGTAAAGCACCGGCGCGCCATCGACGACATGGCGCGTGGCCATCATCTGCCGCCCGGCATCGAAGGGCAATTCGCCCACGCGCGGGAACCGCGTCCGTTCGGCGTGCTCGTCCATGCCGGCCTTGCGCGCCAGCACGACCAGCGCGCCCTCGGTCGGATCGCCAGTCACCGACCAGCGCGCGTCGGCATCCGGACCGCCGAGGTTGGCGTCGTTGCACAGCACGGCTGCGCGCAGCAACTCGCCCAGCGCCGCGTCGACCGGCACGGCATCCTCGCCGTGGCGCAACGCACCGAACGGCGCAAAGCCCTGGCCTTCCACGCCCAGGCTGCGTCCGCCCACGCGCAGTTCGCAGACCGTCATGGCGTTTTCCGTCAGTGTGCCGGTCTTGTCCGAACAGATCACCGTCGTGCTGCCCAGCGTCTCCACGGATGGCAGATGGCGCACGATCGCGCGCCGCCGCGCCATGCGCGCGACGCCGATCGCCAGCGTGATCGTCATCGCCGCCGGCAGGCCCTCGGGAATGGCGCCGACCGCCAGCGCCACGGCGGCCATGAACATCTCGATGGGCGGCTGGCCGCGCGCCAGGCCGATCGCCATGGTCAGCGCCGCCAGGCCGAGAATCGCCCACAGCAAGAGCCCGGCGAAGGCGTTCATGCGCCGCGTCAGCGGCGTACCGACATCCGCGACGGCCATCAGCAGTGTCGAGATGCGCCCGGTCTGCGTGTTCGCGCCGGTCGCCACCACCACGCCGTGGCCGTGGCCGGCTACTGCCGTGGTGCCGAAGAAGCCGAGGTTCGCCCGCTCGGCGAGCGGTGCGCCGGCGGCCAGCCGCGCCGCATGCTTGTCGACCGGTACGGCCTCGCCGGTCAATGCCGATTCGTTGCAGCGCAGGCTGCGCGCGAGGATCCAGCGTACGTCGGCCGGTATGCGATCGCCGGCGGCGACATGCACGATATCGCCGGGGACGAGCCGCGCGGCATCGATGCGCTGCACCTTGCCTTCGCGCACCACGGTCGCTTCGCTGGCCAGCGCGCGCGCCAATGCCGCCATCGCCTGCTCGGCCTTGTCTTCCTGGATGAAGCCGACGACGGCATTGATGACGACGACACCAAGGATCACCGAGGCGTCGACCCACTCGCCCAGCAGCGCCGTGACGGTCCCGGCGAATATCAGCACCAGCACCAGCGGCTGCGTGAGTTGTGCCAGCGCCCGTGACACGGCGCTGCGGTGCGCCGCGGGCGCCGGGCGGTTGGGGCCGTAGCGCGCCAGCCGTTCGCCGGCCTCGGCATCGTCGAGTCCGTGTGTGCGGTCCACCGCCAGCGCGTGCAGCGCTTCGTCGACCGATAGTGCATGCCAACCAGCGGGCGTTGCAGGTGCATCCATGCCGTCGATTATCCCGCCGCCAAACTACAGTGGTGGCGGGACGGCGCTTCGCATCAGGTGTGGTGTCATTGCGGCAACCCCAATGTCAGCCGGACCAATTCCGGCACACTGCGCACGTTGAGCTTCTCCATGACACGCGCCTTGTGCACTTCGACGGTCCGCGGGCTGATGCCAAGTACCGCCGCAATCTCGCGATTGTGCTTGCCGGCAACGACGTGCCCGAGCACTTCATGCTCGCGCGGTGTCAGCCTGGCTGCATGTTCGCGGAAATGTCGTGTTCGTTCTTCGGTACGGCTGGCCGAGTCGAACGCCGCAAAGCCTTCGGCGATGGCTGCCACCAACCGGCCTTCGTCGATCGGCTTCTCGAGAAAATCGGTAGCGTCGGCGCGGAACGCCTGGCGTGCCGTTTCGACATCGCCGTGCCCGGTCATGATGATGACAGGCAGTCGGCAACCTTTGGCGCGCAGGTGCTGTTGCAGTGTCAACCCGTCCATGTCGGGCATGCGCACGTCGATCAGCAGACAGCCGCACCATGCTGGATCGAATGCGGCAAGGAGCGTTGCGCCATCGGCAAAATTCCGCGTTCGATATCCGTGCAGGCTCAGCAACAGGCTCAACGCATCGCGTGTGGCGGCGTCATCGTCGACAAGGAAAATGGTGCACTGCGAGCGCATTCAAGGGTGTCCGGTTGGCGTCGCACGTGGCAGGGTCAGACGGAACGTACCACCGTCGGCTGCTTCCGCCCAAAGCGCGCCGCCGTGGGCAATGGCAATAGCGCGGCTGACAGCAAGACCCAGCCCCATGCCGCTTGATTTCGTCGACCTGAATGGTTCGAAAAGCAGCTCTGCAGACGTTGCCGTGATGCCGGGACCGCTGTCAACGACGCTCAGTGCAATCTGGCCTTGACCCCATGACGCCACGCGGATCAGGCATCGCTTGCGCTCGTCGGGAAGCGACTGAACGGCGTCTAGGGCATTGGCGACGAGATTGCGTACGACAACCTCCAATTGAAGGCGGTCGCCGACCACACTGCCGTCGCTTTCGCACTGCAACTCCATCCGCGCGCCAGCCTTGCTGATACGGTCAGACATCTGCTGAAGCACATCGCGGGCTACCTCACCGAGACTGACCGGTTCCATTCTGCTAGATCCGTAGCGGAAGAAGTCGCGCAGCCGGCGCACGATCTCGCTGGCGCGGAATGCCTCGGCGACCAGATTGCGCACGGTGGTGGCAACCCTTTCCGGCGGCGCGCCTTGCGCAATCATCTTTTCGCACGCCGCACCATAGGCCGTCAGCGCCGTAAGCGGCTGATTCAGTTCGTGGGCAAGCGCCGCCGCCATTTCCCCGGCGGAAGCGATACGCAGTGCGTGCCGCAATTCTGCGCCGATGCGTTCACGCTCGGCAACTACTACGGCGAGAAACAGCCCGGACATCGCGAGAACGAGCACCAGCCATTGCAGTTCGACAAGCGTTACCGCCGACAGGCTGCGAAGTTGCACAGAGCCGATGATGCCGGCCTGCATGATCCCGATGGTCGTTACTGCGCCGGCAATGTCGTGCCGCGCAGAGGCGACGGTGATCGGAATGAACAGGACATAGAGATACTTGAAGGCCGCTTGCCCCGACGCGCCGAAGGCAATTCCAAGTGCCCCTGCCGTCAACGCCAGGATGATAAGGAAGTCGGTCGAGCGAACAAAACGCCATGCGGCCGCGCGGCCGCGTTCGTCCACAATCACCCACAGCAGAGGCATGGTCACCAAGACGCCGACGACGTCCCCCACCCAGTGGCGCTGCATGGCATTGCCCAACTCACTGGCGCTTAACAGTCCGAACATGAAATGGGTCGTGACAAACAGCGCACTGTTGATCAGCGTGCCCGCGACCACGATTGAGGACCACACAGCCAGTTCGCGCGTCGTATCTACCATGCCGGCATGGCGCAATGCGCGCGCCAGTGCCGTTGCGATTGCCCAATAGCCGGCAGCAAGCCCGAGACTGAGCGCGGTGGCGACCGAAAGCAAATGCATGTCACGCACGAGCAGATCGGCGGCTAACATCGCCACCAGCAGCATCGGCAACGCGACGGGGCCGTGGCGCAGCAAGAGCAGGACGGCCAGTGCGGGCGCGGGATTCCAGGGCGTGATGTTCAGGTTCTCGAGCGGCCGGATATAGCTCGCCCAGTCGAGCACGACATACCCCACTACGAGGAGCGTTGCTTCGCGCCATCCGAAGGGCTGGCGGGTGATCGTCATTGATTCGGCAGGGGTCGGCATGTCATGCGGCCGATTCTGCAGCCTTGTGGCCACCACGGGAATCGGGGTCATTTCGTAAGGGTATCCCTTATGCCGGCAGCGCGCGCGCCAGTGACCGGATGATTGGCACAGCAAGGTACCCATAGAGCGGCGATGCCCCCGTACGGGTAGGCCCGAATTTTCAACGCCGGACGTAATGCCTACGATTCCTGCGTTCGTTCGCCAATCACCGTCTTGCCATGCCGTTTGCCCCCTCTCTGGCCGAAGCGCTCGCTGCAGCGTGCTTTGCACTAGCAGTCATGCACACGTTTTCGACCAAAGCGTTTGCTCATCTGGCGCACCGACAGCCGGCGCACGCAGGGCTTTGGCACCTGCTCGGCGAAGTCGAGGTCGTTTTCGGACTCTGGGCCTTCATCCTCGTCGTCTTCTGGTTCGCGTTCGCACGCGGACAAAATGTGCTGGCCTACCTCGAAGGACGGGACTTCACCGAGCCGTTGTTCGTCTTCGTCATCATGGTCATCGCGGCAAGTCGCCCCATCCTGCAACTGCTCCTTGGTGGGGTGCTTCATATCGCCCGGCTGTTGCCGGTTCGCGAGAGTGTCGCGACGTATTTTCTGTGCCTTGCGGCGCTGCCTCTGCTGGGTTCCTTCATCACCGAGCCGGCAGCGATGACCGTGGCGGCGTTGTTGTTGCGCGACCGCTATTTCCGTCATCGCCTATCCACGCGGCTGCAATACGCAACGGTGGGCACACTGTTCGTGAACATCTCCATCGGCGGCACGTTGACGAGTTTCGCGGCACCTCCCGTGCTGATGATCGCCAAGCAATGGGGTTGGGATTCGCTCTACATGCTCTCTCACTTCGGCTGGCGGGCTGCGGTCGCCGTCATGGTGAACGCGGCGCTTGTGACCTGGCTATTCCAGCACGAGATTGCCGCCAAGGGAGCAACGGACGGCGATACCCAGGTCAAACCTGTGCCGGTCGGCGTCGTCAGCGTGCACGTGATGTTTCTTGCGGCCGTCGTTCTGTTCGCCCACTACGCCGTCGTGTTCATGGGATTGTTTCTCTTCTTCCTTGGTTATGCGGAAGCCTATCGTCGGCATCAGGACCGGCTGTACCTCCGTGAGGGCCTGCTGGTCGCCTTCTTCCTCGCCGGACTGGTGACGCTTGGAGGCATGCAGAAATGGTGGCTGCAGCCGTTGCTGACGGGCGTAGACCCCACGGTGCTCTATTTCGTGACAACGGGGTTGACTGCGATCACCGACAACGCCGCATTGACCTATCTGGGGGCGCAGGTCGAAGGCCTGACGCCGGAATTCAAGTACGCCCTGGTCGCTGGCGCGGTGAGTGGCGGCGGCCTGACGGTCATTGCCAACGCGCCAAATCCTGCCGGCTTTGCGATTCTGAAGGGCAGCTTTCGCGACGACGCCATCAGCCCTCTGGCCCTGTTGGTGGCGGCATTGCCCCCCACGCTGGTAACCGTTGTCGCCTTCCAGGTCGCCTGACTGCCGCCCCATGCCGGCCTCCAATCCAATGTGGATCGCGTTGTTTCCCGACCTGCGGGATCTGCCGCCCGACGAAAGGCAGGCACGGCTTGTGCGGGCAGCGGCTACGGAGTTCGATTGGGTCGAGCGTTTGTGCATCGGCGCCGGCACAGCGCTCGTGGCATGGTTGGTTGGTGGTCGGCTTGCAGGCATCGGATGGGAGCGGATTCCGATGCTGATCTGGCAGTTCGGTGCCGCGCTCCCCCCGTTGGTCCTGCTGCTTTGCTGGGTGCATTGGCGACGATTGCGTCGTGGCCTGGCCTTAAGGCATTTACGTGGAGATGAACATGAATGATCGATTGCCACTCATGACCTCTGCCCCATCGCCGATCCGTCTGCTGATTCCCGTCACGGCGACCGAAAGATCGCGTTGGGGAGTCCGCTACGCCTTGCGTGTTGCGGCCAGCGGACGTCCGATTGAAGCGGTCATCATCAATGTGGCAGTGCGCGTCGACGATTGGCGCGTCCGGCGCTTTCTCACCCGCAGCGAAGTGGCATCGTTCATGAAGGATTTTGCCGTGGCGATTGCTGAGGATGCTGCAACACCGTTGCGCGCCGCCGGAATTCCGTGTCGCTGCGAAAGCCGCAGCGGCGACGTGATGCGCGCGCTGCTTGATGCGGCCGACGAGCACCGTTGCGATGCGGTTGTGCTGCCACGACCGCGTCGCCGGCTTCTCGGATTCGGATCCGAAGGCGTCATCGAACGGATTTGCGCACACTACCCGCCGGGTCGGGTCGTGCTGGTCGACGCGTGCGGCGACGAGGCTGCCATCGCGTTGCGCTGACCTTCGCGCAGCAACTCGCGGACTGCGCATGACCCCAGGAAAGGAACGGGCAATGAATCGACCACTGAACGTCGGGCTATTCGGTTACGGGCGCGCAGGCACCGCCGTGGCGCGCGCCATCGACGCCGACCCCGAAGTCAACTTGAGATGGATCGTCAAGAGGGTTCCACCTTCAGAGATTCAGCGTGCTGCCGCACCTGCTCCGCTCTACGCCCTTGCCGACATTGCGCCAGCAGCACTCCTGACGCACGAACCTGTCGATGTCATCATCGATTTCGCCGGCTGCCCCGCCGTTCATGCCTATGGCGCGGCAGCTGCAGACAGAGGTATCGCGATTGTTGCGGCGATCTCGGATTACGGTGATGAAGAGAAGGCGCTGCTGGCGGCCTACGCCCGGCGGACGGTGGTGCTCATGTCGCCCAACATCACGCTGGGCATCAATTACCTGTTGGTCGCCTCAGAGCTGTTGCAGCACATTGCGCCTTTCACCGACATCGAAATCATCGAAGAGCATTTCCGCGACAAACGCGAAGTCTCCGGGACGGCACTGCGCATCGCGGCCAAACTGGGTCTTGACGAATCGAAGGTCAACTCGATTCGCGTTGGCGGCATCGTCGGGCACCACGAGGTTGTCTTCGGATTTCCGTTTCAGACCGTTCGCCTTGTTCACGAGTCGATCAGTCGCGAGGCCTTCGGCACCGGCGCGTTGTTCGTCGCCAAGCGTTTGCGCGGTCGCCAGCCTGGCATGTACCGTTACGATGAGCTTATTCGCGAAACCATGCTCGCGGCGCTGCAACCCAAGCCAAAGACCAGCGGGGCGGCGCTACCCGCGCGCGCCCGCTAAGCCACCGGGGCTGCGTGTCCCCGCCACCAACCGCCGTCCCGCCACCACTGTAGTTTGGTGGCGCAGGCGTGCGTGCGCCCGGCGTATCATCCGCGCCACGCCACAAGCGAATTACAACGGAGGAGAACCATGAGCGGTTACCCACGCGCTCTGTCCGACGTCACGCTGGACGACAAATACACTGTCGGCAGCGGACGCGTCTTCATGTCCGGCACGCAGGCCCTCGTGCGTCTGCTGCTGCTGCAGGCCGAACGCGACGCGCTCGCCGGCCTGCACACCAACGGCTTCGTCTCGGGCTATCGGGGCTCGCCCCTGGGCGGCGTCGATCAGGCCTTGTGGAAGGCCAAGCCCTATCTCGACAAGGCCGGTGTGGTGTTCCAGCCCGGCGTCAATGAAGACCTCGCCGCGACGGCCATCTGGGGCACGCAGCAGGTCAACCTGTTTCCCGGCGCCAAGGTCGATGGCGTGTTTTCGATGTGGTACGGCAAGGGTCCCGGCGTCGATCGCAGCGGCGATGTGTTCCGCCACGCCAATGCCGCCGGCACCAGTGCGCATGGCGGCGTGCTGGCGATCGCCGGCGACGACCACGCGGCCAAGTCCTCCACCTTGCCGCACCAGACCGACCACTTCTTCAAGTCGATGATGATGCCCGTGCTGGCGCCGGCCGGCGTGCAGGAATACCTCGACTACGGCATCCACGGCTGGGCGCTGTCGCGCTTTTCGGGCTGCTGGGTGGCATTCAAGGCGCTCGCCGACACGGTGGAAACTTCGGCGTCGGTGGAGGTCGATCCGCTGCGCGTTCAGGTCGTCATCCCCACCGATTTCGCGCTGCCGCCCGACGGTCTCAACATCCGCTGGCCCGACCCGCCGCTGGTGCAGGAAAAGCGTCTGCTGCATTACAAGCTCTATGCCGCGCTGGCCTACTGCCGCGCCAACGGGCTCAACCGGCTCATCATCGATCCGCCGCAGCCGCGGCTGGGCATCATCACCTCGGGCAAGAGCTATCTGGACGTGCGCCAGGCCTTCGATGACCTCGGCATCGACGAACGCACGGCCGCCGAGATCGGCATCCGGCTCTACAAGGTCGGCATGGTCTGGCCGCTCGAAGCCGAGGGCGTGCGCCGCTTCGCCGACGGGCTGGAGGAAATCCTCGTCATCGAGGAGAAACGGCAGTTGCTCGAATACCAGCTCAAGGAAGAGCTGTACAACTGGCGCGAGGACGTCCGTCCGCGCGTCGTCGGCAAGTTCGACGAAAAGGGCGAATGGGCGCACATCGAGGCGCCCACCGGCCTCGTCGACCACGGCACATGGCTGTTGCCGGCGGCCGGCGAATTGACGCCGGCGATGATCGCGCGGGCGATCGCGGCACGCATCGCGCGCTTTCACACCTCGCCGCAGATCGAAAAGCGCCTGGCATGGATCACCGGCAAGGAGGACGAGCTGGCGAAGAAGACCTTCACGCTCGACCGCGTGCCGACCTTCTGCCCCGGCTGTCCGCACAACACGAGTACCAAGGTGCCCGAGGGCTCGCGCGCCGTCGGCGGCATCGGCTGCCACTACATGGTGACGTGGATGCACGGGCGCAACACCAGCACCTTCACGCAGATGGGCGGCGAGGGGGTCACATGGGTCGGCCAGGCGCCGTTCACCACGACGCAGCATGTCTTCGCCAACCTCGGTGACGGCACCTATTTCCACTCGGGACTGCTGGCGATCCGCCAGGCGGTTGCGGCAAAGGTGCCGATCACCTACAAGATCCTCTACAACGACGCCGTGGCGATGACCGGCGGCCAGCCGGTCGACGGCACGATCACGGTGCCGATGATCGTGCGGCAGGTGCATGCCGAAGGCGTGCACAACATCGTCGTCGTCACCGACGGCACGCCGCGCGCCTACGGACGTGCCGAGTTGCCGCATGGCGTCGACCTGCGCCATCGCGACGAGATGGACGCCATCCAGCGCGAATTCCGCGAACTGCCGGGCGTCTCGGCCATCGTCTATGACCAGACCTGCGCCGCCGAAAAGCGCCGGCGCAGGAAGCGCGGCAAATTCGCCGACCCGGCGCGGCGCATGGTCATCAACCCGCATGTCTGCGAGGGCTGCGGCGACTGCGGCGTGCAGTCCAACTGCATGGCGATCCTGCCGCTGGAAACGCCGCTGGGACGCAAGCGCGTCATCGACCAGAGCGCCTGCAACAAGGACTATTCGTGCGCCAAGGGGTTCTGCCCGAGCTTCGTCTCGGTGGTCGGCGGCCAGTTGAAGAAAGGCAAGGCCGGCGCCGCGTTCGACGAATCGACGCTGCCGGCACCAAAGCTGCCGGCCATCGAGCGGCCGTGGGGCATGCTCGTCACCGGCGTCGGCGGCACCGGCGTGATGACCATCGGCGCGCTGATCGGCATGGCCGCGCACCTCGATGGCCATGGCGTCACCGTGCTCGACATGGCCGGGCTGGCGCAGAAGGGCGGCGCCGTGTATTCGCACATCCGCGTCGCCCGCGATCCGGCGGCGCTGCATGCCGTGCGCGTTGCGGCGGGCGAGGCCGACGTGCTCATCGGCGGCGACCTGATCGTCTCGGCGTCCGACGAGGCCATCGCCAAGATGGCCGTCGGCAAGACGCGCGCGGTGGTCAACGCGGCGATGTCGCCGACTTCCGAATTCGCCCACAACCCCGATTGGGCGTTCCCCGAGGACAAGCTGCGCGGCGCCATCGACGCGGCGATCGGCGGCGCAGCCGATTTCATCGACATGCAGCAACTGGCATTGACGCAGATGGGCGACACCATCGCCGGCAACCTGATGCTGCTGGGATTCGCCTGGCAGCGCGGCCTCGTGCCGGTGTCGCGCGAGGCGTTGCTGCGCGCCATCGAACTCAACGGCGTCGCCGTGGCGATGAACAAGCGCGCCTTTGCCGAGGGCCGGCGCATCGCGGCGCAGGGCGTGCCGGAAAGCGCCGTGCCGCCACCACTGTGTTTTGCCGACGTGCTGGGCGAGGGCGTCGCCGCGCTCACCGCCTACCAGGACGCCGCCTATGCCGAGCGCTTCCGCATCCGCGCGCAGGCGGCCGAACGGGCCGGCGTGGCGGCCGGCATGGCCGACTTCGGTTGCACGGTGGCACGGACGCTGCGCGCGCTGATGGCCATCAAGGACGAATACGAAGTCGCCCGGCTCTACACCGAAACCGATTTCCTCGACCAGGTGGCGGCGCAATTCGAGGGCGACTACGAACTGCATTTCCACATGGCGCCGCCGCTGCTGGCCAAGCCCGATGCCGCCGGCCAGGTCGCCAAGCAGCAATACGGGCCGTGGATGTGGAAGGCGATGAAGCTGCTCGCCGGCCAGCGGCATCGGCGCGGCTCCATGCTCGATGCGTTCGGCCGCACGGAAGAGCGTCGCAGCGAACGCGCGCGCCTGGCGCAGTTCGAAGCCGATGTCGATGCACTGCTCTCCCGCCTGGCCGCGCTCGACGATGCCGGTCGCGCGGCGGCCATGGAGCTGGCCGAACTGCCGCGGCGCATCCGCGGCTTCGGTCACGTCAAGCAGCGCAACGCCGAGCAGTGGGCATCGCGCTGGCAGGCGCTGCGGGGTCGCCTAGGGCTGCTCTGAGCGACTGTATTCGGGCGTCGCGGTGCGCGCGTGGAGGTCGCGCATCGAATGATGGCGCTCGCCGCGCGCGGTTCGGATGTGCGCCAGCGCATGCTCGACCGGCACGCCGATCTGCGTCAACGTCTCGGCGGCGATCAGCAGGCTGCCTTCGAGCATCTCGGGAATCACCGCCGTGGCGCCGGCGGCCAGCAGCCGCGCGACCTCGTGTTCGTCGGCCACGCGCACGATCACCGGCACGTCGCTGCGCTGTCGGCGCACGGCATGCAGCACGCGCTCGGCCGAGTGCGCGTCCGGGTAGGCGATGGCCACGCCGCGCGCACGGGACAGGCCGGCGGCCTTGAGCACTTCGCTGCGATCGGCATTGCCGAATACCACCGCGCCACCCTGCGCTTGCGCGCGCGCGATGCGCTGCGGGTCGATTTCCAGCGCCAGGAAGGGGATGTTCTCGGCGGCCAGGAACTCGCCGATGCGCTCGCCGCTGCGACCGTAACCGCAAATGATGACGTGGTTCTCGAGGCCGAAGCTCTTGGTGGCGATGTCGTGGATCGACTTCGCCTTGTGCGCCCAGTCGCCCTTGGCGAGCTCGCCGGCGCGCCGTGCCGCCTGCTCGATCAGGAAGGGCGCGAAGAACATCGAGATCAGCATCGCCGACAACGTGAGCTGGAAGGCATCGTCCTCGACGAGTTTCAGCGTGTGCGCCAGTTCGATCAGCACCAGACCGAACTCGCCGGCCTGCGCCAGTTGCGCGCCGGTACGCAGCGCCGTGTCGAGCGAATTGCGGGCGACGAAACAGATCAGCGCGACGACGAGCGCCTTGCCGCCGACCACCAGCACGACGGCCAGCGCCAGTTGCGGGATGTGCGTGGCCATGTAGCCCAGGTCGAGCATCATGCCGACGGTGACGAAGAAAAGCCCGAGCAGGATGTCGCGGAAGGGCCGGATGTCGGCCTCCACCTGGTGCCGGTAGGCCGTCTCCGAAATCAGCATGCCGCCGACGAAGGCGCCCAGCGCGAGGCTTAGTCCGGCCTTGCCGGTGGCATAGGCGAGGCCGACCAGCACCCACAAGGTGGCGAGCACGAACAGCTCCTCCGACTTGTAGCGCGCGACGCTGTCGTAGAGCCGCCCCATCAGGTGCTGGCCGGCCCAGATCAGCAGCGCGAGCACGGCGATCGCCTGCAAGGCGGCGATGGCCAACGATTGCGCGAGGTTGGTCTCCGGCGCGGCGAGTGCCGGAAACAGCACCAGGCAGGGCACCACGGCGATATCCTGGAAGAGCAGCACGCCCATCGTCTGCCGGCCCGAATGCGAATGCAGCTCGAAGCGCTCGGAGAGCATGCGGGCGACGATCGCCGTCGAGGACATCGCTACGGCGAGACCCACGGCGATGCCGCTGCGCCAGCCCTGGCCGTAGCCGATCCAGGTGCCGAGCATCGCGCCCAGCGCGGTGAGCGCCATCTGCGCCGAGCCGAAGCCGAAGACCAGCGAGCGCATCGTACGCAGATGGCGCAGGCTGAACTCCAGTCCGATGGAGAACATCAGGAAGACGATGCCGAACTCGGCCAGCCCGTGCACCTCGTCCGTCTCTTCGAGGAAAGCGAGGCCGTGCGGGCCCAGCGCGATGCCGACGAGCAGGTAGGCCAGCATCGGCGGCACATGGAAACGGCGCGCCAAGGCGACGCCGCCGACGCCGAACGAAAGCAGCAGGAGCAGGAGCAGCAGGCGATCGAGCATGGCCCGATGATAGCCTGCAGGCCGAAACTACAGTCGTGGCGGCACGGCGTACTCGGCGCCCGCGCCGCTCAGCGAAAGCCGGTCATTCGTCGTAACGCAGTTCGACGCGGCGTTGCGTCGCGAGGCAGCTCGGATGCACGCAACGGTCGATGCCGGCACGCTCGTTGCCGTAGCTGACGCGGCGGATCTGCCGCGCCGGCGTGCCCAGCGCCACCAGCGCATCGGCCACCGCCTCGACGCGGCGCAGCGCCAGCGCGACGTTCATTTCGCGGCTGCCGGTGTCGTCGGTATGGCCCACCAAGGTGATCTGCTTGCGCGGATTGCCCTTGAGCCAATCGGCGGCGCGTTGCAGCGCGGCCTGGCCCTCGGCGCCGATGACCGTGCCGCCGGCATCGAAGTAGATGTTGCGCAGCGGCTCGCGCGCCGGCACGGCGATGGGTGTCGGCTCCGCCCTTGGCGCGGGCGTGGCGGGCGGTGTCGCCAGTTCCCGCGAGGGCTTGAGCTCGGCCGCGGTCGGTGCCGGCGGCCGCGCCGCGTCGGCGGGACGTGGCAACACCGGCGGCGTGACCGGCGCGGGTGTCGCGCAGGCGGCAAGCCAGGCGCTGGTCAGCAGTGTGCAAAGTCGGAAAGCGGACCGTGTCGGCAAGGCGTTGGGCAATCGGGACGGCAAGGGCCCGGATTATAGGGACGGCCGGGCGCCCCTCTATACTGCGCAATTCCCCACGGCTCAAGTGCCGGCGCGCCTTGCCCGGCGCGCCCGGCTTCCCGCATGACCCTTCCTGTCGATTCCCTTTCCCCGCAAGAGCGCCAAGCCGGCGCGGCGCTCGCCGCCGTCTTCGGCCTGCGCATGCTCGGGCTGTTCCTCATCCTGCCGGTATTCGCCGTCCATGCACGTGGCATTCCGGGCGGCGACGACGTGCTGCTGGTCGGGCTCGCGCTCGGTGCCTACGGCCTGACGCAGGCGGTGATGCAGATTCCCTTCGGCACGGCGTCCGACCGTTTCGGCCGCAAGCCGGTGATCGTCGGCGGCCTGCTGCTGTTCGCCGTCGGCTCGGCGATCGCCGCATCGGCACCGGACATGCACTGGATGATCGTCGGGCGCATCGTGCAGGGCGCCGGTGCGATCTCCGCAGCGGTCACCGCGCTGGCCGCCGACCTCACGCGCGAGCAGCATCGCACCAAGGTGATGGCGATGATCGGTTCCAGCATCGGGCTGGTGTTCGCGATCTCGCTGGTCGCCGCGCCCGCCTTGCACGCGGCCGTCGGCATGGCCGGCATCTTCTGGCTGACGGCGCTGCTGGCGCTGGGCGCCATCGGGCTCATCGGTTTCGTCGTGCCGCCGGCGCCGGTGCTGCCGGCCGCGGCGCCCGTGCCGCTCGCCGTGGTGCTCGCCGACGCGCGGCTGCTGCGACTGAACCTCGGCATTTTCACGTTGCACATGGCGCAGATGGCGATGTTCGTCGCGCTGCCCGGCATGCTGGTAGGCGAGGGCGGCCTGCCGCTGGTCGACCACTGGAAGATTTATCTGCCGGCCGTGCTGGTGTCGTTCGCGCTGATGGTGCCGGCGATCGTGCTCGGCGAGCGGCGCGGGCGCGTGCGCGAGGTGATGGTCGCGGCAATCGCCCTGCTGCTGGTCACCGAATGCCTGTTCGCCGCCGGCGGCCGCACGCTGGGCTGGATGGCCGGCGGCCTGGTCGCCTTCTTCGTCGCCTTCAATATCCTCGAGGCGACGCTGCCCTCGCTGATCTCGCGCGTGGCGCCGCCGCAGGCCAAGGGCGCGGCGCTCGGCGTCTATAACACCACGCAGGCCCTGGGCCTGTTCGCCGGCGGCGCGCTGGGTGGCGCGCTGCTCAAATGGCACGGTGCATCCGCGGTGTTCGTCGCCTGCGCGACGATGGTGGCGCTATGGCTGCTGGTGGCCTGGCGCTCGCCGCCGCTGCCGCTGCGGGGGACCACGCAGACCGCGTGAGCATGGCATACTGACGGCCCGCCAAGCGCTGCAAGGGCGCCGGGTCTTGCAGAAAATCTGGAGCAAATTCAATGGCATCGGTCAATAAAGTGATTCTCGTCGGCAATCTGGGTGCCGACCCTGAAGTGCGCTACATGCCCAGCGGCGAAGCCGTGGTGAACCTGCGTCTGGCCACGACCGATACGTGGAAGGACAAGGACGGCAACAAGCAGGAAAGCACCGAGTGGCACCGCGTCGCCTTCTTCGGCCGGCAGGCCGAAGTCTGCGGGCAATATTTGCGCAAGGGCAGCCAGATCTACGTCGAAGGTTCGATCCGCACGCGCAAATACACCGACAAGGATGGCGTCGAGAAGTACGCGACCGAAGTGCGTGGCGAGCGCATGCAGATGCTCGGCAGCCGCCAGGGTGGTGGCGAGCCCGCCGCGGGTGGCGGCGGGGGTTACCAGCGCGATGCCGGTGGGCGTGCACCTGCGCCCGCACGCGCGCCGCAGTCGGCGCCGGCCGGCAATTTCGACGCCGGTTTCGACGACGACATTCCGTTTTAGGTCTTGCAGTGAGCGGCGAGCAGCAAGCGGCGGTCAGAACGCATTGCTGACCGCCTGCCCCTGACCGCTTACCGCTTACCGCTCACCACGCCGATCACCAGTCCGGCCAGCAGCGCGCCGACCAGCGTCTGCACCAGCGCGGCGGCGGTGAATTCGAGCGGGAAGCGATACCAGTTCCAGTACGGCACGCTGACCGCCAGCCAAGCGAAGACGCCCATCGCGCCCGCCACCGCGACGCGGCGGCCGAGGCCGGGGCCGACCATCGACAGCACGAAGGCGATGATCAGCGCGGCGACGATGTTGGTGGCCAGTTCGCGCGCCAGTTCGTCGGCCATGTCCATGCCGTCCTGCCCCTTGGGCTGATAGGCAATGAAGGCGTAAGGATTCGCCAGCGCCTTGGCCGAATAGGCGGCGACGGCGGCCGGATCGTCGTACTTGTCGCCGGCGAGGCCGGGGACCATGTAGATGCCGGGGCCGGGCAGCGTTTCCTTGAGCGCCGCCAACGTGGCCTCTTCGTTCGTCGCCTGCCCCATGCCCATCTCGCCCAACGGCAGCAGCATGTGCGAGGCGAAGCCCCAGAAGAAGATCGTCAGGCCGCCGAGCACGGCGGCGATCAGCAGGCGCGGGGTCATCGGCTGTCTCCTGGGTTGTGATTGTCGGTGAAGTCTAATCGCGGCCCGGTACTAACATGCGTACTTCGCCACGAACCCGAGATGCCATGGCTGCCGCGCAATTCAACTGGTCCGACCCGCTGCTGCTCGATACGCAGCTCAGCGAAGATGAACGCATGGTGAAGGAGGCTGCCGCCGCCTATTGCCAGGACAAGCTGGCGCCGCGCGTGCTCGCCGCCTTCCGCAACGAATCCACCGATCCGGCAATCTTCCGCGAAATGGGCGAGTTGGGCCTGCTCGGCGCGACCATTCCCGCCGAATATGGCGGCGCCGGCCTCAACTACGTCGCCTACGGGCTCATCGCCCGCGAGGTCGAGCGCGTCGATTCGGGCTATCGCTCGATGATGAGCGTGCAAAGCTCGCTGGTCATGGTGCCGATCTTCGAATTCGGCAGCGAAGCGCAGAAGCGCAAATACCTGCCGCGCTTGGCCACCGGCGAGTGGATCGGCTGCTTCGGCCTCACCGAGCCCAACCATGGCTCGGACCCGGGTAGCATGATCACGCGCGCCACCCAGGTCGACGGCGGCTACGCGCTCAGCGGCGCCAAGATGTGGATCACCAATTCGCCGATCGCCGACGTCTTCGTCGTCTGGGCCAAGCTCGACGGCGCGATCCGCGGCTTCATCCTCGAAAAGGGCTGGAAAGGGCTGACCGCGCCGGCGATCCACGGCAAGGTGGGCCTGCGTGCGTCGATCACCGGCGAGATCGTCATGGACGAGGTGTTCGTGCCGGAAGAAAACCTCATGCCCGGCGTGCAGGGCCTGAAGGGCCCGTTCACGTGCCTGAATTCGGCGCGCTACGGCATTGCCTGGGGCGCGCTCGGCGCCGCCGAGGATTGCTGGCATCGCGCCCGGCAATACGTACTCGACCGCCAGCAGTTCGGCCGGCCGCTGGCCGCCAACCAGCTTATCCAGAAGAAGCTCGCCGACATGCAGACCGAAATCACGCTCGGCCTGCAAGGCTGCCTGCGTCTGGGACGGATGAAGGACGAAGGCACCGCGGCGGTGGAAATCACGTCGATCATGAAGCGCAATTCGTGCGGCAAGTCGCTCGACATCGCGCGCATGGCGCGCGACATGATGGGCGGCAACGGCATCAGCGACGAATACGGCGTCGCCCGCCATCTCGTCAATCTCGAGGTCGTGAACACCTACGAAGGCACGCACGACATCCACGCGCTGATCCTCGGCCGCGCGCAGACCGGCATCCAGGCGTTTTCATGAGCGCCCGTCGCCGGGCCGTCCCAAGGCGGGTGCCGTCAACGGCACGGCGCCGCAACGCGGCGAACCATGGTCACCCCCTTCCGCGGGAAGGGGGATGGGGGAAAGGTCGATGAATCCCGGAGCGCTTTCCCACGTGCGCGTGCTCGACATGACGCGCATCCTCGCCGGGCCGTGGGCGACGCAATTGCTCGGCGATCTCGGCGCCGACATCCTCAAGATCGAACGGCCCGGCGCCGGCGACGACACCCGCGCCTGGGGGCCGCCCTATGCGCAGGACGCCGCCGGAAATGCCACTGACATTGCCGCCTATTACCTCGCCTGCAACCGCAACAAGCGTTCGGTGGCCGTCGACATCACGCGCCCCGAGGGCGCTGCCACGGTGGCGGCGCTGGCCGGCCAATGCGATGTTTTCATCGAGAACTTCAAGGTCGGCGGCCTTGCCCAATACGGCCTGGACTACGCCACGCTGAAGGCCGCCAACCCGCGCCTGATCTACTGCTCGATCACCGGCTTCGGCCAGGACGGCCCCTACGCCCAGCGCGCCGGCTACGACTTCCTGATCCAGGGCATGGGCGGCATGATGAGCGTCACCGGGCAGCCCGACGACACGCCGGGTGGCGGGCCGATGAAGATGGGCGTCGCGCTCGCCGACGTACTTACCGGCCTTTACGCGAGCAACGCCATCCTCGCCGCCCTCGCGTGGCGCGAGAAGAGCGGCGAAGGCCAGCACATCGACATCGGCCTGCTCGACGTGCAGGTGGCGTGCCTGGCCAACCAGGCGATGAACTACCTGACGTCGGGCAAGTCGCCCGGGCGGCTGGGCAACGCGCACCCGAACATCGTGCCCTATCAGGCGTTCCCGACGGCCGATGGGCACATGATCCTCGCCGTCGGCAACGATGCGCAGTTCGTGCGGCTGTGCGAGGTGGCCGGCTGCGCGGCGCTCGCCGGCGATGCGCGCTATGCCACCAACAAGGCGCGCGTCAAACATCGCGCGACGCTGATCCCGCAGTTGGCCGAATGCACCCGTCGGCGCACGACCGCCGAATGGATCGCCGCGCTGGAGGCTGCCGGCGTGCCGTGCGGGCCGATCAACACCGTCGCGCAGGCCTTCGACGATCCGCAAGTGCAAACGCGCGGCATGCGCATCGACATGCCGCATGCGCGGGCCGGCAGCGTGCCGCAGGTGGCCTGCCCGCTCAAGCTCTCGGCAACGCCGCCGAGTTATCGGCGTGCGCCGCCCGATGTCGGCGAGCACACCGCCGAAGTCCTGCGCGAGGCGCTCGGCATGGATGAGGCGGCGCTGGCCAGGCTGCGCGAGGCCGGCGCGATCTGACGCACGGCAACATCCAGGCGCTGCGCCCCGTTGCACAAGGCGGGGCATGTTGTTACAGTGACATGACGAATCGGTGCCTCCAGAGCGCCGACGCGCTGCCGAGGAGACCCGCATGAACGCGATGGGAATTCGCCACAAGCTGCTCGCATTGGTCGGCGTGGCATTGCTGGCAGTGATCGTGGTGGCCGTGTATGGATGGCGCCAGACGGAAGAGATGAACGATCGGCTGCGCGCGGCACAACTGCAGCACGAGCACTATTTCGCCGCCGTCAATGCGGCGCGCTCGGCGCAAGTGCACTTCAAGATTCAGGTGCAGGAATGGAAGAACATCCTGCTGCGCGGCAAAGACCCGGCGAGTTACGACAAATATCTGAAGGGATTCGAAGAGGAGTCGCGGCGCGTCGTCGAGCAGCTGCAGATCGCCCACGACCATGCGGTGACATTGGGCATCGACAAGGACCTCGGCATCGATGCCGTCGAATCGACATTCGGCAAGCTCACGCCGGCGTATCTCGGTGCGCTGCAGCCGTATCGGGCCACGGCCGCTGCAGGAGGTGATGCCGCGGCCGAGGTCGACAAGGCGGTCAAGGGCATGGACCGCGAGCCGAGCAAGGCGATCGACGGCATGGTCGAGGCGATGGTCAAGGCAGGCGATGCGGCGGCGCAAAGGGAGCGCGAGAGCGCTGATGCGATCCGCAAGGCGACGACAGTGCGCATCCTGATGGCGGTCGTGCTGACGCTGGTCGTGACTTCGTTGGTTGCGTGGGTGGTGCAGCGCTCGATTTCGGCACCGCTCGGACAACTCGAAGCGACCATGCGCTCGATCACGCGCTCGCACGACCTGACGGCGCGTGCCGCGGTGCTGCGCGAAGACGAAATCGGCCGCATTGCCGGCGCCTTCAACGACATGGTCTCGGCACTGCAGGAAGTCGTGCGACAGGTGACCCAATCGGCGTCGCAGGTTTCGCGGGCGGCGGCCAGTCTGACGTCAAGCGCCGGCTCCTTGCGTCAGGGCGCCGAAGCGCAGGCGGATACGGTTGCCGCCAATGCCGCTTCCATCGAGGAACTGACGGTGTCGATCGCGCAGGTCGCCGACACCGCCGACGCGGTTCGCGAGCGTTCCGCGCAAGGCGTCGAGCGCACCAGCGACGGCAACCGGAAGGTGGCGGCGCTGGGTGACGAGATTCGTGCGATTCAAGGCAACGTGGCCAAGATCACCGCGTCCGTCGAGCAGTTCGTCGGCAGCACGAGCGCGATCACCGGCATGACGCAGGAAGTGCGCGACATTGCCGACCAGACCAACCTGCTGGCGCTCAATGCGGCCATCGAAGCGGCACGTGCCGGCGAACAGGGACGCGGCTTCGCCGTGGTGGCCGACGAGGTGCGCAAGCTGGCGGAAAAATCGGGCGCTTCGGCTGGCGAAATCGACAACGTCGCCAAGGCCATCATCTCGCAAAGCGATGAAGTGCGGCGAGCCATCGACGAAGGCCTGCGTGCGATTGCCGCAAGCGCCAGCCTGGCGTCCGACGTCGAAGCCACACTCAACGACGCACGCGCCAGCGTCGAAGTCGCCGGCACCGGCATCGACGAGATCGCCGGCTCGATCGCCGAGCAGCGCAGCGCCAGTACCGACATTGCCCAGCGCATGGAGCACATCGCCACCAGCGCCGAGCAGGCCAGTCATGCCGCGCGGGACATGAACGCCACGGCCGAGGCGTTGGCGACGGCGGCCGATGCGCTCGGGCGCGCGGTGGCCGGTTTCCGCGTCTGACGCCGTGCCACCACGACTGTAGTTTGCTGGCGGCTATTTCATCCGCGCCAGCGTATCGACGATGCGCTTGCCGAACTGCCGGGCGGTTTCGAGGTCGCCGGGCAGGGGCCCTTCGTCGGGCGATGCATCGGAGGGCGATTGCGCCATCAGGCCGCCGAACGAACCTAGCCAGTTGATGTCGTTGCGCTGCGCGGCCTTGCTGTTCGAGGGCATCATGCCGGTGCCGACCCACAGCATGCTGTGCTGCATGGCCAGCGTCATGAAGTAGTGCAGCGTCGAGTGCTTGTCGCCGTTGATGGTGGCCGAGTTGGTGAAGCCGGCGGCGAGCTTGTCCTTCCACTTCTGCGTGAACCAGGGCTTCGAGGACGCGTCGGCGAACTTCTTGAACTGCCAGCTCGGGCCGCCCATGTAGGTCGGGCTGCCGAGCACGATGGCGGCGGCGTCGTCGAGCGCTGCCCACTGCGCCGGCGTCAGGTTGCCTTCGGCGTCGATGGCGACCAATTCGGCGTGGCCGCCGGCCGCCGCGATGCCGGCCTCGATGGCGGCGGCCTGCTTGGCGGTGTGGCCGTAGCCGCTGTGGAAAACGATGGCGATCTTGTTCATGGGAACTCCGAGATGGTTGGGGTGGCGCAGTGTTGCCGCATTCGCTGCCGGCGTGGTTGCGCGGTGCGCAACAGTCTGGTGCGCCGTGCCACCACCATTTACAGCGAGCGGATCTTTTCCAGCAACGCGGTGGTCGACGTCTGGTGGATGAAGGGGATCGAATGCACGCTGCCGCCCCAGCCCTGCACCTCGGGCGCGCCGACGATGCGCTCGACCGGCCAGTCGCCGCCCTTGACCAGCACGTCGGGGCGGCATGCGCGGATGCGCTCGATCGGCGTGTCCTCGTCGAACCATGTGACCAGCCGCACGCATTCGAGCGCGGCGAGCAGCGCCATGCGGTCCGCGAGCCGATTCACCGGCCGGTCCTCGCCCTTGCCCTGACGGCGTACCGAGTCGTCGGAATTCACCGCGACCAGCAGGCTGGCACCGAGCGCAGCGGCCTGCGCGAGGTAGGTCACGTGGCCACGATGCAGGATGTCGAAGCAGCCGTTGGTGAACACCAGCGGCCGGGTAACGGCCGCCACTGCGCGCGGCAGGTCGGCGGGCGCGACGATCTTGGCTTCGAAGGCGGGCGGAGCCATCATGGACCTTCCCCCCGCCCCCCATCCCAAGGAAGGGGGCGACGCAGGTGCGCCGCGTTGCGGCGCCAGATTGTTGGCTGCACCCGGCTCGGGGCGGCCCGTCGCCGGTCGCTCATGCGCCGATGTTACAGGCGCGCGAGCAGTACCGCGCAGACCACGGTCAGCAGCGCGGCGGCGCCATGGCAGGCGGCCTTCATGCCGGGGCCGACATGCACGCCGAAGTCGTGCAGCGTGTGATAGAAGCGGTGGAAGGCGTGAAAGAGATAAACGCAGACCAGCCCGAGCAGTGCGAGCCGCACCGGCCAGCATTGCACGAAGGCCAGCACGCGCGCGTAGCTCAGCGTGCCGGTCGGCAGCAGCAGTCCGAGCGGCACGAGGATCAACGTCGCGAGCACGAGGGCCGGCCCGGTCAGTGCCGAGATCATGCCGCCGGCTCCGAAGAGCGACCAGAAGATCGGCTTGTTAGAGCGCGTCAGCGGGCGGGGCGCGGAAGTGTTCATGGCCGGGTCAACCAGAAGAAGGCGAGGATCGCCACCGAGACGCCGACAGCCGCCAGCGCGCCGGCGGAAACGATGCGCGCGTCAGCGACGCGCTTGCCGCCGATGAAGACGAAGGGCATGGTCTTGGGCATCACGGCGAACCACGTCCAGGCGTGATAAACGAAAGCGACGAAGACGATGCCGTGGAAGACGATCCAGCCCGGCGCCGCCAGCGCCTGCATGAAATGCGTGAAGGCGGCTTCGCCGGCACCGAGCCGCTCGAAGGCGCAGATCAGCAGCAGGGCGTAGTAGCCGACGAACACGCAGGTGGCTTCGCGTGCCATGTACCAGCCGTAGAACGCATTACGGTTGTACCAGCCATTCATCGGCCGGCGCCATGTCCTGGTCTCGGCCAGTGGCGGCACGCGGCGTTCCGGTCTGTTCATGATCGACCTCCTTGCCCCTTGGCGGGTGCCGAGTGCTTGCGCAGGAAGTAGTCCTCGGTGCTGGTGATCTTGTTCTGGTTGATCGCGCGCGCCGGATCAACGCCTTTCGGGCAGACCTGCGAGCAGTAGCTCACCAGCGTGCAGCTCCAGACGCCGCGTTCATCGTTGATGACGGCCATGCGCTCGGCCTTGCCGGCGTCGCGCGAGTCGGCGTTGTAGCGGTGCAGCAGGGCCAGCGCCGCGGGGCCGGTGAATTCTTCGTTGAGGCCGTATTGCGGGCAGGCGGCGTAGCACAGCAGGCAGTTGATGCACTGCGAATACTGGTAGTAGTCGGCCATCTGCCGCGGCGTCTGGCGGTGCGGGCCGTCGGCCGGCGTGCGCGGCGCGCCCTCGATGATCCAGGGCTTGATGCGTTCGAGCTTGTAGAGGAAGTCGCTCTGGTCGACGACGAGGTCGCGCACGACGGGGAAGTTGTCCAGCGGCGTCACCCGCAGCCCGCCCGGATAGTAGTCGCGCAGGAAGGTCTGGCACGACAGCACCGGCACGCCGTTGACCGTCTTGCCGCAACTGCCGCAGATGGCCATCCGGCACGACCAGCGGAAGGTCAGGCTGCCGTCGAGGTGGTCCTTGATGTACTGCAGGCCTTCGAGCACCGACATGTCGTCGGTGAAGGGCACGTCGTAGCGCTGCATGCGCGGCGCGTTGTCGACCGCCGGGTCGTAGCGCTGGCACTCGATGGCGATGAGCTTTTGCAATGCCGTGCTCATGTCATTTCCGCCTTCTTGCCTTCGCCGCCATAGACGCGGGCGCGCGGCGCCGATTTGGTGATCTTCACCGGTTGCCAGTCGATGCGCGGTGCGTCAGCGCCGTTCCAGTGCGCCAGCGAGTGCTGCATGAAGCGCTCGTCGTCGCGCGTCTTGAAGGCGTCGAGGCGCTGGTGCGCGCCACGCGATTCCTCGCGCAGCAGCGCCGCATGCGTCATGCACTGCGCCACCTCGAGGCTGAAACCCAGCTCGATGGCGGTCAGCCATTCGGTGTTGAAGACGCGACCACGGTCGTCGAGCGCGAGGCCGCGGGCATAGCGTGCGCGCAGGTCGGCCAGCGTGTCGCAGGTGGCCTGCATGCCGGCCGCATCGCGGTAGATGCCGACGCCTTCTTCCATCGCGCCGCGCATCGTGTCGCGCAGCGTGGCCAGGCGCTCGCCGCCCGGGCGCGGTTCGAGCATCGCCATCGCGCGGCGTTCGGCGTCGGCCGCCTGCGCCAGCGCCGGCGCATCCGCCGTGCCGCCACCACTGTGTTTTCGCGCCACCTCGGCGGCGCCCTCGCCGGCGAGCTTGCCGAAGACGAGGATCTCGGCGAGCGAATTCGAGCCCAGCCGGTTGGCGCCATGGATGCCGACGCTGGAGCATTCGCCGGCCGCGAACAGCCCGGCCAGCGGCGTGGCGGTGCGGCCATCGGTGAGGATGCCGCCCATCGTGTAATGCACTGCCGGACAGACGGGGATGGGCGATGTCACCGGATCGACGCCGGCGAAGACCTCGGCGGCTTCGGCGATCAGCGGCAGGCGTTCGTGGATCTTCTGCGCGCCCAGGTGCCGCAGGTCCAGGTGCACCGCCGGTCCGTGCGGCGTGTCGACCGTGCGGCCCTTTTTCATCTCGTGCCAGAAGGCCTGCGAAAGACGGTCGCGCGGGCCCAGCTCCATGGCCTTCGGGCGCGGCCACGGATCGAGCGGGCCAAGGCCGTAATCCTGCAGATAGCGGTAGCCATCCTTGTTGACCATGATGCCGCCTTCGCCGCGACAGCCTTCGGTCATCAGGATGCCGGAGCCGGGCAGGCAGGTCGGGTGGTATTGCACGAATTCCATGTCGCGCAGCGGCACGCCGGCGCGCAGCGCCATGCCCATGCCGTCGCCCGTGAGCGTGCCGGCGTTGGTGTTCTGGCGATAGACGCGTCCGGCACCGCCCGTGGCCATGACGACCGCCGGGGCGAGGATCGCCACCCGCTCGCCGCTGGCGATCTCGATCGCCATCACGCCGCGCACGTGGCCGTTGTCGGCGAGCAGTTCGGCGCAGAAGTATTCGTCGTAGCGGCGGATCTGCGGATAACGCAGCGAGGTCTGGAACAGCGTATGCAGGATGTGGAAACCCGAGCGGTCGGCGGCGAACCAGGTGCGCTGCACCTTCATGCCGCCAAAGAAGCGCACATTGATGCTGCCGTCGTCCTTGCGGCTCCACGGGCAGCCCCATTGCTCGAGCTGCACCATCTCCTCGGCGCAATGGGCGACGAAATATTCGACGACATCCTGCTCGCACAGCCAGTCGCCGCCGGAGACGGTGTCGTCGAAGTGGTGGTCGAGGCTGTCGTCGTCGCGCACCACGCCAGCCGCACCGCCTTCGGCGGCCACCGTGTGCGAGCGCATCGGCACGACCTTCGAGACCAGCGCGATTTCCAGTTCGGGCGCGGCCTGCGCGGCCGCGATCGCCGCCCGCAGCCCGGCGCCGCCGCCGCCGATGATGACGATGTCCGCGCGAGCGATGTGCATGTCAGGGTTACCTCGTGACCTCGATCAATTGGTAGAGACCACCGAAACTGGTGCGCTTGGTCACCTTGGCGGGCGGCATGTCGGCGGGGAACAAGTCGGCAATCTCGCCGCGCCACAGGTCCAGCGCGAACGGTTCGAGCGTGCGCAGGATCAGTTCCATCGGCCAACGCAGGGGATGCAGCGCCGCCGGCCGGTGGTAATCGACGAAAACGATGCGTCCGCCGGGGCGGACGACGCGAAACGCCTCGCGGACCGTTGCCAGCCGCACGTCGAAGGGCATCTCGTGCAGCAGGAAGAACAGCAGCGCGCGATCCTGGCTGGCGGTGGCGTGCGGCAGGGCCGTGGCATCCGCCAGGCGGCTGCGCACGGGGCTGTCGGCGCCCAGCTTGCGTCGCAGGTTGTCGATCTGCACCGGCAGCACATCGATGACTTCGAGTTCGCCGGCATCTTTGTAGCGCATCGCCCAGCGCGCGGTCAGGTCGCCATAGACGCAGGCGATCTGCAGGCCGGGGCCGGCAAGGTCGTCACCGAAAGTGTCGAGCGCTTCGTCGCGCAGGCGCGCGAAATTGCCCCACAGAATCAGATTGACCAGCCATTGCCGCTCGAAACGGCGAACCGCTTCGGGCGTCACGTAGGCCCAGTGGTAGGTCTGCTGCAGATAGGCGGGCGGTGCGGGATGCGGGGCAAGGGGGCTGCGCGCGGCGCGGGAGTCGGCAAGGCTCACGTTGTTCTCCTTTTGCGGCGCATCTTGAACCCCATGCATTAGCAAATGTTGATATTGCGCAAACTTGCTGCGCGGCAGCGCAACGGTATGATCGCCCGACGCTGACTTCGGAACGCCGTCATGGACCATCGCCCCAGCACCGTACCACCCACCCGCGTCGATCCGAATCTGCTGCCGCTGGCGCGCCTCTATCACTGGGAGCAGACGGCCCCGACGCGCATTTGCATGACCCAGCCCTTCGACGGCGCGCAGTTGCGCGACTATACATGGCGCGAGGCGGCCGAAGAAACGCGGCGTGCCGCGGCCTGGCTGCGTGCGCAGGGCTGGCCGGCCGGCACGCGCGTCGCCCTGCTGGGCAAGAACAGCGCCGGCTGGATCATGGCGGATTTGGCGATCTGGATGGCCGGCTACGTCAGCGTGCCGCTGTACCCGCTGCAAACCGCCGAAAACGTCCGCCAGATCGTCGAGCACAGCGGCGCGGCGGCGTGTTTCGTCGGCAAGCTCGACGATACGGCAATGCTCGGCGGCATCGCCGACACGCTGCCGGTGATCTCGCTGCCGCTGGCGCCGCGCGCCGTGCTCGAGCGGGCGACCACCAGCTGGGGCGACATCCTTGCCCATGTCGATCCGTTCACCGACAGCCCGTGCCCAGCCGGCGACGCGCTGTGCACCATCGTCTATACCTCGGGCACCACCGGACAGGCGAAGGGTGTCATGCACAGTTTCGCCACCATGACCGCCGGCATGCTGGCCGCCGACGCCCATGTGCATTACGCCGCCGACGACCGCATGATTTCCTACCTGCCGCTGGCCCACATCATCGAGCGCTCGCTGCTCGAGCTGGCGTTCCTGCACAGCGGATGTCGCGTCTGGTTCACCGAGTCGCTGGACACCTTCGTCGCCGACCTGCGGCGCGCGCGCCCGACGCTGTTCGTTTCGGTGCCGCGCCTGTGGCTGAAGTTCCGTGACGGCGTGCTGGCGAAAATGCCGGCCCGGAAGCTCGATCGTCTGCTGGCCCTGCCGCTGGTCGGCCGACTCGTCGGCCGCAAGGTGTTGCGTGGGCTCGGCCTCGCGCATGTGCGTCGCGCGGCCAGTGGCAGCGCACCGCTCAGTGTGGACATACTTCGCTGGTACGCAAGGCTGGGGCTGGAGATCGCCGAAGGCTACGGCATGACCGAGCTGGGCTGCGCGTCGCACAGCAATCTGGCCGGTCGGCTCAAGTTCGGCACCGTCGGTCGCCCGCTGGCCGGCGTTCGCCACCGCATCGACCCCGACAGCGGCGAAGTGCAGGTGCAAAGTCCGGCAGCGACGCTTGGCTATTACCGCGAGCCGGAGATGACGCTCGCGCTGTTCACGGCCGACGGCTGGCTGCGCAGCGGCGACAAGGGCACGCTGGATGCCGACGACCGGCTGACGCTGGTCGGGCGCATCAAGGACAACTTCAAGAGCAGCAAGGGCAAGTATGTCGCGCCAGGCCCGATCGAGAACAAGCTCCTTGGCCATCCGGCACTCGAGGCCTGTCTCGTCGCCGGCTCCGGGCTGCCGCAGCCTCTGGCGATTGCCGTGCTCAGTGCGGCGGCGGCGACGGGCGGCGGACGCGAGGCATTGACCGCCGAGCTCGAACGCCATCTGGCGGCCGTCAACGCCACGCTCGATCCGCACGAACGGCTCGACTGCCTGGTGCTCACCCGTGAGCCATGGACGCCGGAAAACGGGCTGCTGACGCCAACGCTCAAAGTGCGCCGGGCGCAGGTCGAGCAGCGCTTCACGGCGCAGGTCGAGCGCTGGGCGGCGACCGGCGCGAAAGTGATCTGGGCCGACGAACACTGAGCGGTCGCCCGGCCGTGCCGGGCGCGATTCATCGCGCAAGACCGTCGTTCGTCGCATGCCGGCTTGCCGGTGAACCCGCGGCCGCTAAGCTGCGTCCATCGATATCCACAGGATGACGCCATGACCATCGCCGACGATCTCACCCGCCTTGAACAAATGCACGAACGCGGCAAGTTGTCCGACGACGAGTTTGCCAAGGCCAAGGAAAAGCTGCTCAACAGCAGCGGCACCCACGCCACCATCGACGGGCTGAACCGATTCCGCCGCTCGCGCGAGGACAACTGGATCGGCGGCGTCTGCGGCGGCCTTGCCGAGTCGACCGGGCTGGATTCGTGGATCTGGCGCACGCTGTTCGCCGTGCTCACGCTCGCCGGCGGTTCGGGCTTGCTGATCTATCTCGTGCTCTGGATTTTCGTGCCCGAGAAAAGCTGAGCCGGGAGGCCTTCCATGTTCAAGGCGCTCATCGGCCTCCTGCACCGCACGCAGTGGTGGGTGCTGATCGCTTTCGGCCTCGGCACCGTCCTGCTGCTGATCGTCGTCGCGCTGCCCTTCAACGTCATGCGCCTGTCGGCCGCAGACAGCGGCCCGGCGCAAGCGCGGGCGATCCAGCGGCAGATCGACTCGGCCTTTGCCGACAACGCGCTGAACCTTGCCGAGCATGCCGTCGAGTTCATCCAGCGCCACAGCAGCGACCCGGTGCGCAAGGCGGAGCTGCAGCGCACGCTGGCCGATCTGGCGCGCGCCCGCGCCGACCACATCGACGCCGTTGCGACGCCGGCCACGGGCGTGGGCAAGGTCACGGCCGAACAGATCGCGCAACTGGAGCGCGACATCGAAGCCGCGACCGATTCGTTCGCCACCACGGTCGATGCCCGGCAAAGCATTGCCGACAATCTGAGCGATCTCGAAGACGCGCTGCGGGCGGCGAATGTGCCCGAACGCGAGTGGCCTACGCACATGAAGGGCCAGATCGACGCCGCGAAGGCCGCCGAAGATGCGGCCAAGGCGCGGCTTGACGAACTGCATGCCCGGCTCGACCAGGCGGCGCGCGCGCTCGAACGCCAGGAGACCGGCGCCGACGATGCCGGCGCGGTGCACATCATCATCGGCGGCGAGGTGCGCGATCCGGCCACGGCGCCGCCCGCGCCCGCGCTGCCTGTGCCGCCGGTGCCGCCCGGTGACGTCAAGACGCCGGTACCGCCGGTGTTGGACCTGTTGCCGGCGCCGCCACCGCCGCCGCGCCCGGGCGAACTGTCGGCCGAACTGCGCGACGAAATTCACCGCGCCGTCGACCGCGATTTCCTGCGGCTGGCGATCGGTGCGTTGCTGATCCTGCTTTTCGTGCCGGTGTTCTTCGTCGTCGTCATCGCCAAGATCTTCATCGACCGCGCGCGCGGCGCCCAGCGCCTGGCCGAGGAAAAAAGCAGCGAAGCGGAGGCCCACAACATGCGCCGCCAGCTCATCGAGGCGCGCCTGGCGGCGCTGCAGGCGCAGGTCGAGCCGCATTTCCTGTACAACACGCTGGCCAACGTGCAGGCCCTCACCGAAATCGATCCGCCGGCGGCTGGCGCCATGGTCGGCCACCTGATCGACTATCTGCGTGCCGCGCTGCCGAAGATGCGCGAGAACACCTCGACCGTGCGCCAGGAGGCCGAGCTCGCCCGCGCCTATCTCAACATCCTCAAGATGCGCATGGGATCGCGCCTCGAATTCGACATCGCCATCGACGCAGCGGCGGCGGAACGCGCGTTTCCGCCGCTGATGCTGCCCTCCTTGGTCGAGAATGCCATCAAGCATGGCATCGAGCCGCTGCGCGACGGCGGCCGCATCGAGGTATTCGCGCACATCGAAGGCGAGCGGCTGGTCGTCGGCGTGCGCGATTCCGGACGCGGACTGCAAGACGCCCCCGATGTCATCGGCGGCGTCGGCCTCGCCAACATCCGCGAGCGGCTGACGGGCATGTACGGTGCAGCGGCGCAGCTGGTGCTCGCCGAAGAACCCGGCGCGCCGCTGGCCACCGTCGCCCGCATCGAGCTGCCGCTGGTCGCGCCGCACGCGCAGCCGGCGGCCGCTGCGCAGCCCGCCGCGACGACCGTCGCCGAAGCCGCGCCGAACACCCCCGCCGCGCGACTGGGCGCCTTCACGCGCCGCCTGCATCGCGCCTGGGGGCGCTTCTGCGCCACGCTGTTGATGCTGCTGCTCGGCCTGGCGCTGCTCGGGCTGGTGGTGATCTCCGTCGCCCTGCTGGCCGGCGAAGTGCCGGTGCAGCTGGCCAGCGTCGAGCTCACCGGCCCCAGCGGCATGGCCTTGGGCGCGCTGGGCCTGTTGGCCGTGTATGCCGCGCTGTCGGTGGCGATCGTCATGCTGGTCGCCCTGATCTACGGCATGGGCTATGTCGTCGCCGGCCTGGTGGTGGTGATCCCGATGCTGGTGCTGTTGGGTACGCTGGCGCCGCTGACACCGGCGATACTGCTCGCCGTGCTGATCTACTGGCTCGTCAAACGCAAACGACCCGCTTCGCCGACATGAATACGCAACCGACCGCCGTCATCGCCGAGGACGAACCCATCCTGCGCGCGCAACTCAAGGGCAAGCTCGCCCGCCTGTGGCCCGAGCTGCAGATCGTCGCCGACGTCGGCGATGGCGAAGCGGCCCTCGATGCCATCGCCGAGCACGATCCCGATCTGGCCGTCCTTGACATCCGCATGCCGGAACTCACCGGCATCGAAGTCGCCCAGCGTCTGGCGCGCGATGCCGAACGCCGCTGCCATGTGGTGTTCGTCACCGCCTACGACCAATACGCCGTCGATGCCTTCGAAGCCGGTGCCGTCGACTATCTGCTCAAGCCCGTCGCCGACGATCGCCTCGCCGCCATGGTGACGCGACTCAAGGCGCGCTTTGGCGAAGCCGCTACCGGCGCGCCGCCGCCGACCGACCTGCAGGCGCTGCTGCGCCAGTTCGCCGGGCAGGGCGGGCCGGCGCCGGAACGCCTGCGCTGGATCAAGGCTGGGCAGGGCGACAAGCTGCGGCTGATCCCCGTCGACGACGTGCTCTTCTTCCAGGCAGACGAAAAATACACGCTGGTCGCCACCGCCCAGGGCGACGCCCTGATCCGCACGCCGATCCGCGATCTGGTGGACGGCCTCGACCCCGAGGTCTTCTGGCAGATTCACCGCTCCAGCGTCGTCAACGCGCGCGCCATCGAGTCCGTCACCCGCGACGACCGCGGGCAGGCCATCGTCCGGATTCGCGGGCGCAGCGAAAAGCTGGCGGTGAGTCGGCCTTACTCGCACCTGTTCAAGCAGATGTAGCTTGCGGCCGGCTTGCGGCCGGCTGCGCGCCGCGTCTGCGGCGTTGCCGGGTGCTCGCTTCGTCGCCGTACGAGGAGTACTGTCTCCTCGCTGCGCGCCCGGCGCCTTACATCCATCGGCGCTCGCGCGGCCGCGGTCGGCTGCGCGCCGCGTCTGCGGCTGCGGCGTTGCCGGGTGCTCGCTTCGTCGCCGTACGAGAAGTACTGTCTCCTCGCTGCGCGCCCGGCGCCTTGCATCCATCGGCGCTCGCGCGGCCGCGGTCGGCTGCCCGCCGGCAAACTACAGTGGTGGTGAGACGGCGCATCAACGTCACCGGCTGGCCTTGCATCGAAATCGCGCGCCGCCGGCCATGCAACGCCGCTGGCATACTGGGCGCAGAGCCCGGATCGGACAACCCTCCCATGCGATTCCTTCTTTCCGCCCTCACCGCGCAAGCGCGGGCCCTGCCCGACATGCAGCGCAGCGGGCTGGTGCGCAACCTGCGCGAAGCGGCCTGCCTGCAGACGGCGGCAGGCCAGCACCTGGCCGGCGTGCTCACCACCTATGCTGCGGCAACCAAGGCCGGGCAGATGGCGCTGCTGCCCGATCTCGTCGACGCCTGGGCGGCGACGAGCACGATGGGGGAGCGGACGGGGGCGATGGGGACGCGTCAGCGCGATGTGGGCGGTTGGAACGAAACGTCGCACGCCGCGAACGATGCGCGATGGATTGACCACGCGTCGGGCATTGCCGCATGACGGCGTGTGAGCGACTGACCATGTGCGCCACCAAACTACAGTCGTGGCGGGACGGCGGTTTGCGTAGCCTGACCGCCTTCAAGCCGACGGCATTCTCTGAACCAGACATGGCGATGCCGAAGCGGATCATCCCGCGATGAAGCCACTTCTCAAACGCAGTCTGATCGCTGTCGGCGTGCTTGCCGGTGAGGTCATCGCCGGCCACCAGTGGCTGATCGCCCCTCGCCGCAACCAGAACCCGACGCAGCGCGTTGCATTCGCAGGTGCGTTTCCTTATGCACAAGACTGGCGTCTCAGCCTGCGACAAGAGTTCTTCACCACCAGCGCGATATGTCAGGTGACAGCGCGCATCTTCTTCTTCGTCCCCGTCGCCGAGGTCGGCCGCGAACGTCAAATATCGATTGCTGTGAAACGCATCGACGACGCCCACTACGAAGCGGAGTACTTCGAGGACTACTACGAGCCGGGCCTGTGCGGCTGGAAGTCGGGCTTTGTCTACGCCGATGCCGCTCGCGGCAAGGAGAACATGTACGGTGGAGCGCTCCTCGGGTTTCCGCGCAGGTACAACAAGATTGACTTCCACTGTAGCGATGTCGTGAGCAACTTGCCGACAGGCCGCGAAGTGCGTAGGAGGTGCTACGAGCACGACCGCCGCAGTTTTGACGCCACGCGATCGATCGGCGAAATCAATTTTCTACTCAAGGGAGAAGGGCAATGACCTACAACACCTCGAATGCATTGTTGTCCAGCCTGGTGTACGACAAGGCGCGCGTCAATCAACAGGCCGCCGATGCCAGGGCGAGTTATGTGCTTGCTGACGGAAGCCGTTGGACACTCCGGTACTTCGGATCGGACCCCAACGGCTATCAGGGCGGCGTATTTGTCAATGAACAGACAAATGCCATCGTCGTCGTCAATCGCGGCACGGAACCGACGTCGCTCGGCGACTTGCGAGCGGACTTGCAAATGGGTATTCGTCAAGTGCCGGGGCAGTTCGCCGCCGCAGAGGAGACCTACCTTCAAGCGAAACTGATTGCAGCATCTTTGGAGGTACCTGTCCCCATCAGTTCCATCGTCATTACCGGCCACTCGCTCGGCGGCGCGCTGACCCAGCTGATTGCCGCGAAGTATGCCGCCGATGGCATCACGGCCGAGACCTTCAATGCCTATGGTGCGGGAAACCTGCTTTCCGGGCTGGGGATTTCCGGCGGGTCGTTCGGCAACATCGTCAATCGCGTGATCGAGCACGACGTGATCTCCCAGTTCCCGGGCAGCGAACTGATCGGCACGACGTTTTCCTATGCGGCGCCCCCCGATTCCATGCTGGAGACCGCCTACGGACGACAGTTGATGGGGCTGCCGGGCATGTATCTGAAGTACGGCTTCGCATCGCATTCGGCGGACCTTTTCGGTATTGCCTCGGTGCAGTCCCAACCCGGAAGGCAGATTACGGAGCAGACGCCACGCATCAATTACATCATTACACCCTTCGGGCTCGCATCGCTCATCGCCTCCCTCTTCGCCACCGCCAACGCGCTCTCCCCCAACGCCCCGGCCGCACCGCGTCGCGACCCGCTGTCCTTCGATCTGGACGGCGACGGCATCGAAACCATCGGCATCGACACCGCCAACCCCATTCTCTTCGACCACACCGGTAGTGGCGTCAAGACCGCCACCGGCTGGCTCGGCGCCGACGACGCCTTCCTCGCGCTGGACCGCAACGGCAACGGCAGCATCGATTCCGGCCGCGAACTCTTCGGCGACAGCACCTTGCTGCCCGACGGCAGCGAAGCCGTCGACGGCTTTGCCGCGCTCGCCGCCGAAGACACCAACGCCGACGGTGTCGTCGATGCGCAGGACGCCCACTTCGCCAGCCTGCGCCTGTGGAAGGATCTCGATCAGGACGGCATCTCGGATGCCGGCGAACTGCAGACCCTGACGGAGGCCGGCATCGCCAGCATCACCGTCGCCAAAACAGAAAACGCCGTGCCGCTGGCCAACGGCAACCAGATCGCCGATCTGGGCACCTACACCCGCATCGACGGCAGCACCGGAGGCCTGGGCGAGACGGCCGACATGGCCGATGTCGATCTGGCCAGCAATCCCTTCTTCAGCGAATTCGCCGACCACATCGCGCTCACCGCGCAAGCGCAGGCCCTGCCCGACATGCAGGGCAGCGGCCTGGTGCGCAACCTGCGCGAAGCGGCCAGCCTGCAAACGGCGGCAGGCCAGCACCTGGCCAGCGTGCTCACCGCCTACGCGGCGGCCACTACCAAGGCCGGGCAGATGGCGCTGCTGCCCGACCTCGTCGAGGCCTGGGCGGCGACCAGCACGATGGGGGCGCGGACGGGGCCGATGGGGAGGCGCTGTGGGCCGTCGATGGCGCGCGCCTGTTCGGGCGTGATCGTCTCGAACACGCGCACGACCTGGCGCACGCCGGCGGTGGTGCGGGCGACATCCACCGCCGCGTCGGCCTCGGCCTGCGTCACCAGCCCCATCAGGTGGGCGATGCCGTTCTCGGTGACGACCTTGACGTGGTTGGCGGCAAAGCGGTTGGCATCGACGAAGCGGGCCTTGACCTTGGACGTGATGTAGCCGTCGTTGGCGCGCGCCGACAGCGCCGACGGGCCGGAGACCACGGTCTCGTTGGTGATCGCGCGGACGTTGGGCACGCCGGCGACGAGCTTCTCGACCTCGGCCTTGGCGGCGGCATCCGGCACTTCGCCGGTGAGCAGCACGGTGCGGTTGAAGCTGGTGACATTGACATGCACGCGGTCGCCGAATTTCTCGCCGATGCGGTTTGCCCCGCGCAGCTCGATGCCTTCGTCCATGACGTAGGTCTCGGGCGAGCGGCGGTCGGTGATCATCAGCACGCCGGCGCCGGCGCCGACGACGGCGGCACCGAAGCAGCCGGAGAGCAGCGGCAGGGCGGCGGCAAGGACGAGCAGGTGGCGGCGGGGACGATTCAGGTTCATGGGGTTTCTCCGAACAGCAGGGTGTCGATGCCATCGCACAGGCAGTGGATGGCGAGCAGGTGAACTTCCTGGATGCGCGCGGTACGCTCGGCGGGCACGCACAGATGGATGTCGCCGGCGGCGAGCAGCGGCGCGAGGCGCCCGCCGCCGCGGCCGGTGAGGGCGACCACGACCATGCCGCGCGTATGCGCGGCAGTCATGGCGGCGATGACGTTCGGCGAATTGCCGGAGGTGGAGATCGCCAGCAGCACGTCGCCCGGACGGCCCAGCGCCTGCACCTGCTTGGCGAACACCTCCTCGAAGCGGTAGTCGTTGGCGATGGAGGTCAGCGTCGAGGTGTCGGTGGACAGCGCGATGGCCGCCAGCGGCGCGCGCTCGCGCTCGAAGCGGTTGAGCAGCTCGGCCGAAAAATGCTGCGCGTCGCCCGCCGAACCGCCATTGCCGCAGGAGAGGATCTTGCCGTCGGCGGCCAGGCATTTGGCCATCGCCCGCGCGGCGGCTTCGAGCGGCGCGGCGAGCGCGGCCTGCGCCGCCGCCTTGGCGGCGATGCTGTCGGCAAACTGCTGGGCGATGCGGGGCGCGAGCGTCATGACATGGCGAGGAACGGGGTGGCCGCATTATCCCGGCAGGCGGCCGGCCTAATCCGCCGAAAAAACACCCCGTAACCATTCGATGCGGCCTTCCTCCCCTTCGACGAGGACGGCATCGAAGCGGCAGGGCGACTCGCCGTGGCGCTGCAGCCAGTGCCGCGCGGCGAGGATCAGCCGGCGCTGCTTGGTCGGGCCGATGCTGGCCGCGGCGCCGCCGAAATCGCTGCGCGAGCGGGCGCGCACTTCGACGAACACGGTGGTGGCGCCGTCGCGGCAGACGAGGTCGATTTCGCCGCCCTTGACGCGGAAATTGCGCGCCACGACGCGCAGGCCGCGGGCCTCGAGCCAGCGGGCGGCCTTTTCCTCGGCGGCGGCGCCAAGCGCTTGCGTCGAGGGCGTTGTCGGTGGTTTCGGCGGCAGGGCCATACAATGGGCCGATGAACGGCGCGAAGATTCCATCGGCATTGTATGTGGTGGCCACGCCCATCGGCAACCTCGGCGACATCACGCTGCGTGCGCTGGAGGTGCTGCGCGCCGCCGATGTCATCGCCTGCGAGGACACGCGGCATGCCCGCCACCTGCTCGACCACCACGACATCCGCAGCCGCCTCGTGGCGCTGCATCAGCACAACGAGAACGCCGCCGCCGAGAAGCTGCTGCCGCTGCTCGCCGCCGGCCAGGTGGTGGCGCTGATCTCGGATGCCGGCACGCCCGGCGTCTCCGATCCGGGGGCGCGCACGGTCGCCGCGGTGCGCGCGGCCGGGTATCCGGTGGTGCCGGTGCCGGGGCCGAATGCGGCGATCGCCGCGCTGTCCGCCGCCGGCCTGGTCGAAGGCAAGTTCCTGTTTGTCGGCTTCCTGCCCGCCAAGGCGGCAGCGCGCGCGGCCGTCATCGACGAGCTGGCAGCGATCCCGCCGGCGCTGGTGTTCTACGAGGCGCCGCACCGCGTGCGCGAGGCGGTGGCCGATCTGGCCGCGCGGCTCGATCCGGCGCGCGAGATCGTCATCGCGCGCGAGCTGACCAAGCTCTTCGAGCAGATCGTGCGCCTGCCGCTGGGGCAGGCGCTGGCCTGGCTCGATGCCGATCCGAACCATCTGCGCGGCGAGTTCGTGCTCATCGTCGCCGCGCCGCCGCCGCCGGCCGACGACGCGCTGCCGGCGCAGGCCGTGCACGTGCTCGATGCGCTGCTCGCCGAGCTGCCGGTCAGCCAGGCGGCGCAGCTTGCCGCCACCATCACCGGCGTGCCGCGCAAGGCGCTGTATGCGCTGGCGCTGGCGCGAAAAGCGCAGTCCCTATAATCGCGCCATGGATACGCTGACGATCACCCGGCCGGACGACTGGCATCTGCATTTGCGCGACGATGCGGCGCTGGCGGCCGTCGTCGCCGACACCGCGCGCCGCTTCGGGCGTGCCATCGTCATGCCCAACCTGAAGCCGCCGGTGACCACCGTGGCGCTGGCCGCCGACTACCGCGCGCGCATCCTGGCCGCGGTGCCGGGGTCGCGGGCGGGAGGGAAGGGCGACTTTCAGCCATTGATGACCCTGTATCTGACGGACGCCACGCCGCCCGCCGAAATCGACGCGGCGAAGGCCAGCGGCTTCGTGCACGCGCTCAAGCTTTATCCGGCGGGGGCGACGACGAATTCGGCCGCCGGCGTCACCGACCTGGCGCGCTGCGCCGCCACGCTGGCGCGCATGGAGGCGCTGGGCGTGCCGCTGCTGGTGCATGGCGAAGTCACCGACCCCGGCGTCGACATCTTCGATCGCGAGGCCGTGTTCATCGAGCGCGTGCTGGTGCCCTTGCTGCGCGATTTTCCCGCGCTGCGCGTGGTGCTCGAACACATCACCACGCGGCAGGGCATCGATTTCGTCCGCGCCCACGGGCCGCATGTGGCCGGCACGCTGACGGCGCACCACCTGCTGCTCAACCGCAACGCGCTTTTTGCCGGCGGCGTCCGCCCGCACCACTACTGCCTGCCCGTGCTCAAGCGCGAGACGCACCGCCAGGCGCTGCTCGCCGCGGCGGTTTCCGGCAGCCCGCAGTTCTTCCTCGGCACCGATTCGGCGCCGCACGCGAGGAGCACCAAGGAGGCCGCCTGCGGCTGCGCCGGCTGCTACACCGCGCATGCCGGCATCGAGCTGTATGCACAGGCCTTCGATGCCGTCGGCGCGCTCGACAAACTCGAAGGCTTCGCCAGCCATTTCGGCGCCGATTTCTACGGCCTGCCGCGCAACGCCGACAGCATCACGCTGCGCCGCGCGCCCTGGCGCGTGCCCGCCGCGCTCGACTATCTGCCGGGCGATCCGCTGGTGCCGCTGTATGCCGGCGAGGACATCGCCTGGACACTGGAGACCTGACCATGTCGCGCACCCTGTGGGCCCTGCCTGCTGCGCTGCTGCTCGCCGCCTGCGGCAATCAGCAGGCCGGCTACATCATCACCGACAACAAGCATTCGCTGTCGATCACGCGCACGCAGGACTACCCGGGCGCGCGCTGGGACACGCGGCTGGTGATCAGCAACTTCCCCGAATGCCAGCGCCGGCATACGCTCAAGGACACCGGCGACAAGTTCACCGCCGACCTGTACCGCACGGAACCCAATGTTTTCATCCTCAATCAGGGCAAGCGCTGGTACGTCGCCGCGACCTCCGGTTGCCGCATGCAACAGTTCGACGCCGAGCCGCCCGAGCCGGGCGAGCGGATCGGGCGCTTCGAGATCAAGGACGACGCGCTCGTCTACAGCAGCCTCGAAAAACCGGCGGCCGATGCCGCCAGGGCGCGCTGAGACGGACGCGTTCGCCGCGTTCAATGCCCGTGCCGCCGCGCGCGGCGTGCGCGCTGGCAGCGGCCTGCCGCTGCGTTTCGTGGCGCCCGACGGCGACCCCATCGGCTACGAGCAGCGCGTGTTCGCCCGCGGCGAAGTCGTCACGCGACCGGGCAACGCGCACGACGCGCATAACGCCGAGGTCTGGCTGCAATTCCCGCAGGCCAAGGCTGCGCTCAACCGGCTGCATGTCGAGGCGCTAGCCGGCGCGCCGGCCGCAGGCGGGCGGCGCGGCCGCGTGCGCGACCGCCTGACGCAGTTCGACGAATGCGGCGTCGTCGTCGCCGGCATGCCGGCCGCGTTGTGGCAGGCGCTCGCCGCGCACCGCTGGCGCGAGGTGTTCGTCGCGCAGCGCGCGCAACTCGTCGCCACCACGCGCTTCGTCGTCTTCGGCCATGCCAGCCGCGAGGCGCTCGCCGCGCCCTTCCTCGGCCTGTGCGGCAAGGCGCTGTGGCTCGATGTGCCGCCGGCAGTGCGCGACGACGACGCGCGGCTCGACGCGGCGCTCGCCGGGGCGCTCGTCGCGGCGATGCGCCGTCCCGCCACCACTGGCGTTTCACGCTGGCAGCCGCTGCCGCTGCTGGGCATTCCGGGCATGACGAAACAGAATGACGACCCGGCGTACTACGACGACGAGCGGCAGTTCCGTCCCGCCCGTACAATGCCGGCGGGAAGTCCGCCAGGCAGTCGCTGATCGGGTCGCGCAAGCGGCCCGGTTGGAGGAAAGTCCGGGCTCCATAGAGCAGGATGCCGGCTAACGGCCGGGCACCGCAAGGTGACGGAAAGTGCAACAGAGAACAGACCGCCGATGGCCTGCCCCGGCTTTGACGCCGCAAGGCGGCAAAGTCCCCCTTCAGTGGGCGGGGGCAGGCACAGGCAAGGGTGAAACGGCGGTGTAAGAGACCACCGCGGACGTGGTAACACGGACGGCACGGCAAACCCCATCCGGAGCAAGGCCAAACAGGGTGCCATGACGTGGCTCGCGTCGTACCCGGGTAGGCTGCACGAGGCCGTCAGCAATGGCGGTCCCAGAGGAATGACTGTCCACGACAGAACCCGGCTTATCGGCGGGCTTCCCCCCCTCTTCGCGCCGTCGTTCGGCACGATGCGACGTTTTTATGGCGATGCGCCGCGGTTCGGCGCGATGCGGCGCGACTAGGCTAAGCGCGCGCCGCTAGCGTTGCGCCGAAGACGAATGCCGCAAAGCCTCACCGAGCGTATGCGCTTCAGGGGCGTGGTAGCTCAGCCCAGCGCCGGCGATTGCGAGAAAGACGCCGGTCAGCGCGAAGGGCAGCGCCGTTCGGCGCATGGCCGTGGCGACCCAGTTCGTATCCGGCGCACCGCGCAGATTGCGGTACAGCGAATACGACAGGATGCCATCGAACAGCAGCTCGGCGAACAGCGAAGGCGCAACGTAGATGACGTAACCGGCAGCAATCGCCGCGCCGACCGCCAGCGCCGCGACCACCGCGATCAGCAGCAGGGGAAGCGCCAGTTCATCAGCATCGCCAGCCGCGCCCAGTCCCTGCATGATCGGCTCGGCAAGATCGACATCTGCCGCGTCCGCGGCGTCGGCCGTGGCGTCGAAACGCCCCGGGGCGCCGCCTGCGGACGCGTTGGCGTCTGAGACGATGTCTGCCACTGCTTCGATCGCGTCGACGGCGTCGGACGGATCGATCTCACCGACCGCATCGGCAAAGTCCGCCGTTGTCGTGCGAAGCCACAGCCACAGCAGGCACAAGAAGACACCATTGGCACCAACCAATGCCAACGGATAACGCAGCGCCATGCTGTCGATGCCCAGATGCAGCAAGAGGAACGAACACAACAATCCCGCAAAGCCGGTGAGCATCACCAGCAGCGTCATCTGCAGGCGCGGAAATCCTTCGACATGCAGTTGAAGGCGCAGACCGGCGACGACATCGCGCCGCCTGCGAAGCGGATCCCGCGTCGGCGGCGCATCGCGGCCGGTCGTGAAACGTCTCATCGGCGGATTCGCCGTCTCGCCACCACTGTAGTTTGCGTCAGCGGATCAGGACGAGCGGCAACGGCGATATGTCGGCGAGGCGACTGGCGACGGAGCCGAGCAGCACGCCCTTGAGGCCGCCGTGGCCGCGCGAACCGAGGGCGATCTGCTGACAGCCTTCGCGCTGCGCGACGTCGATGATGGTCGGCGCGCTCTCGCCCACCACCACGTGCTCATGCACGGCGAGACCGGCGGCACGCAAGCGCGCGGCGCCGGCGGCGAGCGCCTTGCGGCCCTCGTCGGCGTGGTATTCGGCAAGCTGTTCGGCGCTGACGAAGCGGCTGATGTCGCCGTGCAGCGAGGGCTGCACGTTGAGCAGGTGCACCGTCGGCGCGGACTTCCATTCAGGCAACTGGGCCAGCAGCCAATCGACGGCCCGCAGCGAGGCCTCGGAACCGTCGAGCGGGAGGAGCAGGGAAAGCGCCATGACTATTCCTTCACATCGATGAGATCGGGCGCGCGGCGCACCTTGCGCCCGGCGAGCCACTTGCCGACGGCGACGACGAACACCGCGCCGGCCACTGCCAGCGCCGTCTTGGCCCACGGCATGCCGTCGAACAGGCCGGCGGGCAGCGCCGGATCGGTGGCCATCATGCCGCCGCCGATCCAGCCCAGCAGCGCCCCGCCGGCGGTAATGACGACCGGGTAGCGGTCCATCAGCTTGAGCACCAGCTGGCTGCCCCAGACGACGATGGGGATCGAGAACAGGATGCCGAACACCACCAGCGCCATGCTGCCATGCGCCGCGCCGGCGACGGCGATGACGTTGTCCAGGCTCATGACGGCATCGGCGACGATGATGGTCTTGACCGCGCCGGCCAGCGTGGTGGCGGCGCTGACCTCGCCGTGGCCGTCGCCGTCCTCGGGCTGCAGCAGCTTGATGCCGATCCAGACCAGCAGCAGCGCGCCGACGATCTTCAGCCACGGCACCGCGAGCAATTGCAGTGCGAAGAAGATCAGCACGATGCGCAGGCCGATGGCACCGACGACACCCCAGAAGATGCCCTTCTTGCGCTGAGCGTCGGGCAGCCGGCGGCAGGCCAGCGCAATGACGACGGCGTTGTCGCCTCCCAGCAGGATGTCGATGGCGATGATCTGCAGGACGGCGACGAAGAACGCGGCGGAAAGGAATTCGGGCATCGGCTGGCGGCAGTGGGATGGGCGCCGCGGATGTTACCGGGTTGGCGCGAGATCGACGGCCAGGTCGATGCCGACGCGCGCCGCGGCCTTGCGCAGGTGCTCGAGCGCGCGCCGCCTCGCCAGCAACGGCTGGCCGGCGGCAATGGCGGCGAACAGCGCGCGGTGTTCGCGCTGCGCGGCGCGCGGCGCGGTGGCGTCGGCGTCGGTGGCTGGCCAGGTCAGGCGCCGCGTATCGGAGAAATGGTGACCGAGAAAGCGCACCAGGTCGCCGACGTGGGCGTTGCGCGTCGCCGTCGCGATGGCGACGTGGAACGCATCGTCGGCGCCGGTGCCGTCGCTGCCGGCGGCCAGCGCTTTATCCATCGCGGCGAGCTGGGCATCCATGGCGACGAGGTCGGCGGGGGTGCGGCGGCGGGCGGCCAGCTCGGCGACGGCACCTTCGATCATCGCCCGCAACTCGAAGATGTCGTGCATTTCGCCGAGCAGCGGCGCGGCCTCGCGCCACAGCCGCAGGTTGAGCCGCGGCGGAATGCGCGCGACATAGGCGCCGGATCCCTGCCGTGTTTCGACGAGGCCGTCGGCCTTCAGCCGCGCGATGCCTTCGCGTACCGCCGCGCGGCTGATGCCGTAGCGCTCGCACAGCGCCATTTCGGTGGGCAGCCGGTCGCCCGGCTGCAGCTTGCCGGCGGTGATGCGGCGGCGGAAATCCGCGGCCAACCGCTCGGCCAGCGGCGCGTTGCGCGCCTTGGTGCGCGGGACGCGCGGCGGAAGGTCGGGAGAGGCTTTCATGGCAGTGGGGTGAATTGTCAGACAAATTCAAAAGCTGGTAAAGTCGGCGCGCCCGCCCACGCCTTGCCGCATACGGGCCAGAGGATCACAGACCAGAACCCGAACCGAGGAGAAACGCATGTCGAACACCCCCGTTGACAGCAAGACCCCGCCGACCGAGCCGCTGACGCGTCGCAAGTTCCTCAGTGGCGCTGCCGTCGGCACGGCGGGCGCCGTGGCCGCCGGATTCCCGATGATCTCGGTGGCGCAATCGCCGATCACCATGCGCTGGCAGTCGACCTGGCCGGCCAAGGACATCTTCCACGAATACGCGCTCGATTTCGCCAAGAAGGTGAACGACATGTCGGGCGGCCGGCTGAAGATCGAAGTGCTGCCCGCCGGTGCCGTGGTCAAGGCCTTCGAGCTGCTCGATGCAGTATCGAAGGGCACACTCGACGGCGGCCATGGCGTCGTTGCGTATTGGTACGGCAAGAATTCCGCCGTCGCGCTGTGGGGCTCCGGCCCGGCATATGGCATGGACCCGAACATGGTGCTGGCCTGGCACAACTACGGCGGCGGCAAGGATCTGCTCGACGAGATCTACAAGGGACTCAACCTCGACGTGCAGTCCTTCCTCTACGGGCCGATGCCGACGCAGCCTTTCGGCTGGTTCAAGAAGCCGGTCACCAAGGCCGGCGACATGAAGGGCGTGAAGTTCCGCACGGTCGGCCTCGCGGTGGACATCTACAAGGAACTCGGCGCGGCGGTGAATCCGCTGCCCGGCGCCGAGATCGTGCCGGCGCTCGACCGTGGCCTGCTCGATGCCGCCGAGTTCAACAACGCCTCGTCGGACAAGCTGCTCGGCTTCCCCGATGTCGCCAAGAACTGCATGCTGCAAAGCTTCCACCAGTGCTCCGAGCAGTTCGAGATCCTGTTCAACAAGCAGCGCTACAACGCCCTGTCGACCGAACTCAAGTCGATCATCGACTACGCCGTGCAGGCGGCCTCGGCGGACATGAGCTGGAAGGCCATCGACCGCTATTCGACCGACTACGGCGAGATGCAGAAGGGCGGCGTCAAGTTCTGGAAGACGCCGGATGCGATCCTCAAGGCGCAGCTCGCGGCGTGGGACAAGGTACTTGCCGCCAAGCGCGCGGAAAACCCGGCCTTCGCCAAGGTCGACGATTCGATGCGCGCCTTCGCGCAGCGCGCCTGCAAATGGCAGAACGACACGCTGGTCGATTACAAGATGGCCTACAACCATTTCTTCGCCGCCAAGAAAGCCAAGAAAGGCTGATCGCGGCGTTTGACCGCCAAGCCCGCCCGGCGTTGCCGGGCGGGTTTTTTTGTGCGCTATAGTCGTTCGAGCGCGATTCCCCGGAGGCCGTCCATGCAGAAGCTGCTGCTGTTCGTCGACAAGGCCAGCACGCTCGCCGGTCAGCTATGCGGCTGGACGATCGTCGCGCTCACCGCTCTGATCTCGTGGGAGGTGTTCGCGCGCTATGTGCTGAACACGCCGCATGCATGGGTGCTGGATGCGCAGATCATGCTGTACGGCGTGCTGTTCATGATGGCGGGGGCCTACACGCTGGCCAAGGAAGGCCATGTGCGCGGCGACGTGCTCTACAGCTTCTTCGAGCCGCGCACGCAGGCGGCGTTCGATCTCGTGCTTTATACCGTCTTCTTCCTGCCCGGCATCTTCGCGCTGTCGTGGGCCGGCTGGACCTACGCGCAGGAATCGCTGGCGATCAACGAGCAGACGTTCTCGGCTGATCCGCTGCCGCTGTGGCCGTTCAAGTTCGTGATTCCCTTCGCCGGCTTCGGGCTGATGCTGCAGGGCCTGGTCGAGATCGCGCGCTGCGTGATCTGCCTGCGCGAGGGCGAGTGGCCGTCGCGCGAACAGGACGTCGAGGAAGTCGACGTCGACAAGCTCAAGGAAATGGTGCATGTCACCGACCAGGACATCGCCGCGCTGGATGCGTATGTGGTCAAGGCCGAAGGCGGGGAGCCGGCGCGATGAGGATCAAGCGCGAGCTGCGCTTCGGCCTCGGGCTGATGGCGATCATCCTTGCGGTGACGGCGGTGTTCATGCCGTGGGGGCAGATGACCAACGGCCACCTCGGGCTGCTGATGTTGTCGCTGGTTGTCGTCGCGATCATGCTCGGCTTCCCTACCGCCTTCACGCTGATGGGCATGGGCGTGTTCTTTGCGTGGCTGGCTTATCGCAGCGGCAACCCGGACATCGCCGTGCGGCAGACGCTCGACCTGATGGTGCAGCGCACCTTCTCGGTGATGACCAACGACGTGCTGATCTCGATCCCGCTGTTCGTCTTCATGGGTTATCTGGTCGAGCGGGCCAACCTGATTGCCAAACTGTTCCGCTCGCTGGAGCTGGCGCTGGCGCGCCTGCCAGGTGCGCTCGCCGTGGCGACGCTGGTCACCTGCGCGATCTTCGCCACTGCCACCGGCATCGTCGGCGCCGTGGTGACATTGATGGGCCTGCTGGCGTTCCCGGCGATGCTGCGTTCGGGCTACGACATCCGCCTCTCGGCCGGCGCCATCACCGCCGGCGGGTGCCTGGGCATCCTGATTCCGCCGTCGGTGATGCTGATCGTCTATGGTGCCACGGCCGGTGTGTCGGTAGTGCAACTGTATGCCGGTGCATTCTTCCCCGGCATCATGCTGGCGGGGCTGTACATCGCCTATGTGATCATCCTCGCCAAGCTCAAACCGCACCTTGCGCCGCCGCTGCCCGAGTCGGAGCGGCACGTCGACCTGCCGCCGCTGGCCGAGCGGGTGCAGGCGACGTTGGGGCCGCGCGCCCTGTCCGGCCTCGTCGGCGCGCTGGCCGGGCGCGTTCCCGGCGCCGATCGGGGCGCTGCGCTTCGCCAATTCGTGCTGGCGGTGCTGCCGGCTCTGGCGCTGGTCGCCATCGTAGTCCTTACGTGGCAGGCGGCAACGCGCCCGGCGGAACTGACGGATACCGCCGGGCTGGTCGAGATGGGCGCGGCGAGCGCCGGTGATGCCGCGACCAGCAGTGGCGGCCTGCAGGAACCACTGGCAGAAGAGGATGCCAAAGGGGCGGGCGGCCTGCAGGAACCACCCGCGGCGGGCGGGTTGCAGGAACCACCGGCAGAAGAGGATGCCAAGGGCACAGACGGAGTGCAGGAACCACTCGCGGCAGGCGGGCTGCAGGAACCCCCTGCCGCCGCCGGCATGCAGGCGCCGCCGGCCGCACAGGTGACGACACCGCCTGCGTTGGCGGAGCCGCCGAAGGATGAGTTGGCAAGCCGGGATCGCCTGCCGACGCCGACGTGAGATGCTGCTGGGTTCGTTCTTCCCGCTGGCGATCATGATCCTCGCCGTGCTCGGCAGCATCGTCTTCGGTCTGGCGACGCCGACGGAAGCGGCAGCGGTCGGCAGCCTCGGCGGCTTCGTGCTGGCCGCGGCGTACCGGCAACTCACGCTGAACGTGGTGCGCGAATCGGTGTACCTGACGGCAAAGACCTCGGCGATGGTCTGCTGGCTGTTCGTCGGTTCAAGCATCTTCTCCGCCGCGTTCGCGCTGTTGGGCGGACAGGATCTGGTGGAGAGATGGGTGCTGTCGATGGACCTCACGCCGTTCCAGTTCATGGTGCTGTCGCAGTTCATCATCTTCATCCTCGGCTGGCCGCTCGAATGGACGGAGATCATCGTCATCTTCATGCCGATCTTCATTCCGCTGCTGACGCACTTCCACATCGACCCGCTGTTCTTCGGGCTGCTGGTGGCGCTCAACCTGCAGACGGCCTTCCTCAGCCCGCCCGTGGCCATGGCCGCGTTCTATCTCAAGGGCGTCGCCCCGCCGCATGTGACGCTGAACCAGATTTTTGCCGGCATGCTGCCCTTCATGGCCATCCAGGTGCTGGCGCTGGCGCTGCTTTACGCCTTCCCAGACATCGGCCTGTGGTTGCCGCGGGTGCTGTACCAATGAAGCGCGTACTCATCACCCGACGACTGTTCGCGCAGATCGTCGATTCGCTGGCCGACATCGCGCAAGTCGATTACCACGACGAGGATGCCTTGCTGCCGCGCGCCGAACTGCTGCGCCGCGTCGCCGACCGGCAGGGATTGATGGCCGTGCTGACCGACCGCATCGACGCCGAGTTGCTCGACAGCGCGCCGCAGCTCAAGGTGGTCAGCAATGTGGCCGTCGGTTTCAACAACATCGACGTCGCGGCCTGCACGGCGCGCGGCGTGATGGTGACCAACACGCCCGGCGTGCTCGACGAGACCACCGCCGACCTGGTGTTCGCCTTGCTGCTGGCCAGCGCGCGGCGCATCGTCGCCGCCGATCGCTGGACGCGCGACGGCCGCTGGCAGGGGTGGAAGTTCCACGACGACTGGATGGGGCAGGATGTGCATGGCGCCACGCTCGGCATCCTCGGCATGGGTCGCATCGGCGGCGCCGTGGCGCGGCGCGCGGCCGGCTTCGGCATGCACGTGACCTATCACAACCGCACGCCGCTGCCCGAGACCCAGGCGCAATGGGTGTCGCGCGAAACGTTGTTCGCCGACAGCGATTTCGTCGTCGTCATGGTGCCGTATTCGCCGGCGACGCACCATCTCATCGGCGCCGCCGAAATCGGTGCGATGAAGCCGACGGCGCACCTCATCAACGTTGCACGCGGCGGCGTGGTCGACGATGCCGCGCTGATCGGGGCGCTGGCGGCACGACGGATCGGCGGTGCCGGCCTCGACGTGTTCGAGAAAGAGCCGGCCCTCGATGCGCGCTATTTCGCGCTCGACAATGTCACTTTGACGCCGCACATCGGCTCGTCGACACGCGCGACGCGGCTGGCGATGGCGCGCTGTGCGGCGGCCAACCTGCGCGCGGCGCTGACCGGCGAGCGTCCGCCCAATCTGGTCAACGCGGAGGCCGCGTGAAGGGCGTATTGCTGTTCGGTCACGGCGCTCGCAACGCGGAATGGACGGAGCCGTTCGAGCGCATCCGCGAGCTGATGAAGGCACGCGAGCCGGGCACGCCGGTCGAACCGGGCTATCTCGAGTTGTCGCGGCCGAGCTTCGACGAGTCCGTCGATTGCCTCGTCCGCCAGGGCGCGACGCGCATCGTGGTGGTGCCGATTTTCATGGCCGCCGGGCGCCATGTGAAAAAGGACCTGCCGCAAATGGCCGCCAATGCCATGGACCGCCACCCGGGGATCGAGATCACGCTGGCAGCGCCGGTTGGCGAGGCGATGCCGGTGCTGGCCGCGATGGCCGATTTCGCACTGGAAGCCGACGGGTAGTTGCTCGCCGCGTGAATATTAGGATATACTTATATTCATGACGAAGTCGACATCCTCCTTCTTCGCCGGTCTGCTCTGCGCGGCCGGCCTGCTCGCCGTCCCTGTGTTGGCTGCCGATGGCGCTACGGCGATTGCCACGGCGCTGGTCGAGCGCCGAACCGTCGATGCCACCTACGCCGCTCAGGCGCGGATCGAGGCCGTGCGGGAAGTGACGTTGACGGCACAAATCGCCGGCCGCGTCACGCGGGTGGGCGCCGATGCGGGCGACTCGGTGCGGCGCGGCCAGATGCTGGTGACGCTCGATGCCCGCGAGGCGGCGGGCACGGCGCAGGCCAACGCCGCCTCGCTGGCGCAGGCGCAGGCCGCGGCGGCGCGAGCGCGCGAATTGTTCGCGCAGAAGTTCATCAGCCGGGCGGCGCTCGATCAGGCCGAGGCGGCCTGGAAGGCAGCGCAAGGCGCGGCGTCGGCCAGCGACGCGACGCTGACGCATGCGCAGATGGCATCGCCGATATCCGGGCTGGTCGCCGAGCGGCATATCGAGCCAGGCGAACTGGCCTCGCCCGGCACACCGCTGCTGACGATCTTCGACCCGGCCGGCCTGCGTGTCGTCGCCAGCGTGCCGCAATATCGCCTCGACGCCGTGCGTGCCGCCAGGCGTGCGCGTATCGAGTTGGTCGAGAGCGGCCGCTGGCTCGACGTGGCCAGGGTCGAGGTGCTGCCGACCATCGATCCGCAAAGCCATACCGCCACCGTGCGCCTTGCGCTGCCGGCAGGCGTGACGGGCATCGCGCCCGGCATGGCAGTGCGCGCCCACCTCACGACAGGCACGGCGGAGAAGCTGGTCGTGCCTCAAGCCGCGATCCTGCGGCGCGGCGAGGTGAGCGCGGTGTATGTGATGGGCGAGGACGGCAAGGCGCGCCTGCGCCAGGTCCGCCTGGGCGAGACTGTCGCCGAAGGGCTGATCGAAGTGCTCGCCGGCGTCGCTGCGGGCGAGCGGATCAGCCTTGATCCAGTGAAGACCGGCATACGCAGGAAAGCGGTTCCCTGACGGCGACAGGCCAGGAAATGCCGGCAATGGCGCGGTCTTCGTGCCAACACCAAGAGCGGGAGAGACGAGCATGGCACACATCGTGATTCTGGGAGCGGGCATCGGCGGCATGCCGATGGCCTACGAAATGCGCGAAGCGGCGCGCAAGGAAGACCGCGTCACGGTCATCTCGAACAACCCGAAGTTCCACTTCGTCCCATCCAACCCCTGGGTGGCGGTGGATTGGCGCACGCGCGAGCAGATCGAACTGGATGTCGGTCCGCTGCTGGCCAGGAAGGGCATCGACTTCATCGCCGTTGGCGCGCGGCGCGTGCATCCCGAACGAAGCGTCATCGAGCTCGACGACGGCCGCGAGATTGGCTACGACTATCTGGTCATCGCCACCGGCCCCAAACTGGCGTTCGAGGAAGTCGAAGGCCTGGGCCCCAAGGGCCATACGCAGTCGGTCTGCCATGTGGAGCATGCGGTGACGGCCGAGAAGGCCTGGCAGGAATTCGTCGCCAAGCCCGGCCCGGTCGTCGTGGGTGCTGTGCAGATGGCATCCTGCTTCGGCCCGGCCTACGAATTTGCCTTCATCATGGATACCGACCTGCGCAAGCGCCGCATCCGCGACAAGGTACCGATGACCTTCGTGACTGCCGAGCCGTACATCGGCCATCTGGGCCTGGGCGGTGTCGGTGATTCAAAGGGGCTGCTCGAATCGGCGATGCGCGAGCGGCACATCCGCTGGATCTGCAATGCCAAGACCACCAAGGTCGAGGCGGGCAAGATGTACGTTACCGAGCACGACGAATCCGGCCAGCCGAAGAAGGAGCACGTGCTCGACTTCGCCTATTCGATGATGCTGCCGGCGTTCAAGGGCATCGATGCGGTTTTCGGCATCGAAGGGCTGACGAACCCGCGCGGCTTCATCCTCATCGACGAGCATCAGCGCAATCCGAAATTCGCGAATATCTACGCCGTGGGCGTCTGCGTCGCGATCCCGCCCGTTGAGGCCACGCCCGTGCCGACCGGCGCCCCCAAGACGGGCTACATGATCGAATCGATGGTGACCGCCACCGCGCACAACATCCGCGAGGCGCTTGACGGCAAGGCGCTCACCCACCATGCGACATGGAATGCCGTGTGCCTCGCCGATTTCGGCGATACGGGCGTCTGCTTCGTGGCCCTGCCGCAGATTCCGCCGCGCAACGTGAACTGGTTCTCGGAAGGCAAGTGGGTGCATCTGGCCAAGGTCGGATTCGAGAAGTACTTCATGCGCAAGATGAAGAAGGGCACGTCGGAGCCTGTCTTCGAAAAGATGGTCATGAATGCTCTCGGCATCATGAAGCTCAAACAGAAGAAATGACCGCCAGGATGCGCGCCGGCGACGACGCGGCGCGCATCGGACACCATCGACAAGACCATGGGAATCTCCGGACGCATTGCGGCCTTCTTCCTGCATCACGCCCTGACGCCGCTGATCGCGCTGGCGGCGCTGCTGCTCGGCATCGGCGCGGCGCTGATCACGCCGCGCGAGGAAGAACCGCAGATCAACGTCACGATGGCGAATGTCTTCGTGCCCTTCCCCGGCGCGGCGGTGCGCGATGTCGAGGCACTGGTGGCGCGACCGGCGGAACAGGTGCTGTCGCGCATCGCCGGCATCGAGCATGTGTATTCGGTGTCGCGCCCCGGCATGGCGATCATCACCGTGCAGTACGAGGTGGGCGAAGACCCGATCCAGGCGCTGGTGCGCCTTTACGACACGGTCAATGCCCATCGCGACTGGGTGAGCCCGAACCTCGGCGTGCAGGAGCCGATCATCAAGCCCAAGGGCATCGACGATGTGCCGATTCTGGCGCTGACCTTCCATGCCGCCGATCCGGCGATTTCCGCTTTCGAGCTGCAACAGGTGGCGCGGGCCGCCGAGACAGAGTTCAAGCGCATTCCCGGCACGCGCGACGTGACGACGATCGGCGGCCCCGGTCACGTGATCCGCGTCGTCATCGATGCCGACCGCATGAACGCGCACGGTGTGACGGCGCAGGACATCAAGGCCGCGTTGCAGGTATCGAACGCCTCGCAGCCGGCCGGCACGCTGGTCGCCGACGACCGCGAGGTGCTGGTGCAGACGGGCACCTACATCGCCTCGGCACGCGACGTCGAGCGGCTGGTCGTCGGCGTGACGCGCGATGCGCCACGGCGTCCGGTGCATGTCGCCGATGTGGCGCGGGTGGTCGATGGCCCCGATCAGCCCACCAATCTCGTCTGGCACGGCGGGCCGGACGGTGAATCGCCGGCAGTGACGCTGACGGTATCGAAGAAGCCGGGCGTCAATGCCGCCGATGTCGCCACCGCCCTGATCGCCCGCGCCGAATCGCTGCGCGGCGCGGTGATCCCCGACGGCGTCGAATTCACGGTCTCGCGCAACTATGGCGCCACGGCCAGCGACAAGGCCAAACAACTGATCGGCAAGCTGGTCTTCGCCACCGCCTTCGTGGTGCTGCTGGTGCTGCTGGCGCTGGGCCGCCGCGAGGCGGTGATCGTCGGCGCGGCGGTGACCCTGACGTTGGCGGCGACGCTGTTCGCGTCATGGGCGTGGGGCTTCACGCTCAATCGCGTGTCGCTGTTCGCGCTGATCTTTTCCATCGGCATTCTGGTGGACGATGCCATCGTGGTGGTCGAAAACATCCACCGCCGCCATCTGCTCGAGCCGCATCGGCCGTTGCCGGCGATCATCCCGCAGGCGGTGGACGAGGTCGGCGGACCGACCATCCTGGCGACGTTTACGGTGATCGCCGCGCTGCTGCCGATGGCCTTCGTCAGCGGCCTGATGGGGCCGTACATGAGTCCGATCCCGATCAACGCCTCGATGGGCATGTTCATCTCGCTGGCGATCGCCTTCGTGGTCACGCCGTGGCTGGCGGCGAAGCTGATGCGTCCGCATCACGCCGCGGCGCCAAACTACAGTGGTGGTGACACGGCGCAAGACGCCGCCGCGGCGGCGCCGACGCGCAGCGACCGCTTCTTCCGCCGCCTGATGGCGCCCCTGCTCGATCCGCAGCGCGGCCGGGTGGCGCGCCGCAGGCTGTGGATCGGCATCGTGCTGGCCATCGCCGCATCGGTGAGCCTGGGCGTGGTCAAGCTCGTCGTGCTCAAGATGCTGCCGTTCGACAACAAGAGCGAATTC
>JBGARB010000018.1:0-34898 GCA_044230495.1 Rhodocyclaceae bacterium | reverse complement strand
CCCTGATCCACGCACCATTCATGGATGGCGCGGATCAGATAGGGCTTGGTCGATTGCATGCAGGATGCACGTTCCCAAGGCGGGAGCGTGCCGGCCGCCTAGCGGCGCATCACCTTCTCGGAAGGGGTCAGCGCGTCGATGAATCCCTGTCGCGCGAAAATCCTTTCCGCATACTTCATCAGCGGCGCCGCGGTCTTCGGCAATTCGATCCCGTAGTGATCGAGGCGCCACAGCAGCGGGGCGATCGCCACGTCGAGCATGGAGAACTCGTCGCCGAGGAGAAACTTCTGCTTGGCGAAGATCGGGGCCAGTTCCGACAGCCGGTCGCGCACATGCACGCGTGCCTTGTCCGCGGACTTGAGATTCTTGTCCAGCGCGTCGATATGGCTGAACAACTCCTGTTCCATGGTGAACAACAACTGGCGCGCCTTGGCCCGGGTCTGCGGATCCGGCGGCATCAGTTGCGGGTGAGGAAAGCGCTCGTCGATGTACTCGTTGATGATGTTCGACTCGTAGAGCACCAGGTCCCGATCCACCAGCACGGGCACCCGGTTGTACGGGTTGATCACCGCGATGTCTTCCGGCTTGTTGAAGAAGTCGACATCGATGACCTGAAAGTCCATCTGCTTTTCGTAAAGCACGATGCGGCAACGATGACTGAACGGGCAGGTGGTGCCCGAATACAGATTCATCATCGCGCTGGTGCCCCAGGAATAGTCGGCATCCCGCACGACTTTGCGGACTGGCGGCGCGTTCATTTCACGATGCCCCATGGTTGGCGTTGAGATCACGTTGGTTAGTGGATGTCTTTCCAATACTCGCGCTTCAGAGCATAGGCAAAGACGAAGAGCACGGCGAGGCCGATCAGCACGATCACGCCCAGACGCTTGCGGAACTCGGATACGGGCTCGCCCATGTACTGGAGGAAGCCGACCAGATCGCCGACCATTTCGTCGTATTCGGCGGCCGAAAGCTTGCCCGGCTTGGCCAGGGTCAGCTTGTGGTCGGCGCCCATCACCTGGTCGCCCTGAAGCTCCCAAAGGATGTGCGGCATGCCGACGTTGGCGAAGACGACGTTGTTCCAGCCGGTCGGACGCGAATCGTCGCGGTAGAAGGTGCGCAGATAGGTGTACAGCCAATCCGCGCCGGAACCATCCTCCGACGCGCGGGCGCGGGCGATCACCGTGAGGTCGGGCGGCGCGGCGCCGAACCAGGCATTGCCTTCATCGCGACGCATCGCGATGCGCATCGGCTCGCCCACCTTCTCGGCGGTGAACATCAGGTTGTCCTTGATCTGCTGGTCGGTGAGGCCGATGTCCTTCAGGCGGTTGTAGCGCATGTAGGACGCCGAGTGGCAGTTCAGGCAGTAATTGACGAAGACCTTGGCGCCACGCTGCAGGGCAGGCATGTCGTTGGCGCGATCCGGCGCCTTGTCGAGGTGGACTTCCCCACCACTGGCAAAGGCCAGCAAGGGAGCGAACAGGAGTGCGGTCAGCAGCTTTCTCATTTGGTCACCCGATCCGGTTCCGGTTGGCAGCGATCCAGCGATGACCAGACCGGCATCGTCAGGAAGAACAGGAAGTAATAGACGCTCAGCAGTTGCGCCACGGGCGCGCCGGGGATGACCCCGAAGAACGCGTAGGAAGGCGCCTTGGTGCCGAGGAAGCCGAGGATGAAGAAGGAGATCACCCACAGCGTCAGCAGCACCTTGGTGATCGGCCCGCGATAGCGGATCGACTTCACCGGGCTGCGATCGAGCCAGGGCAGGAAGGCGAAGATCACCACGCCCGCGCCCATTGCCACCACGCCCCAGAACTTGGCGTCGATGCCGAACAGCGGGTAGGTCACGGCGCGCAACAGCGAGTAATACGGGGTGAAATACCAGACCGGCGCGATGTGCGGCGGCGTCTTCAGCGGATCGGCCGGGAAGAAGTTGTTGTACTCGAGGAAGTAGCCGCCGCCTTCGGGCATGAAGAACATGATGATCGAGAAGACCATCAGGAACACGACGACGCCGACGATATCCTTCACCGAGTAAGAGGGGTGGAAGGGAATGCCGTCGAGCGGAATGCCGTTGGCGTCCTTTTTCTTCTTGATCTCGACCCCATCGGGGTTGTTCGAGCCGACTTCATGCAGCGCGATGATGTGGGCGGCGACGAGGCCGACCAGCACCAGCGGCATGGCGATGACGTGGAAGGCGAAGAAACGGTTCAAGGTCGCATCGCCGATCACATAGTCGCCGCGCAGCCAGAGCGACAGATCGGGACCGACGAAGGGGATCGCCGAGAACAGATTGACGATCACCTGCGCGCCCCAGTAGGACATCTGGCCCCACGGCAGCAGGTAGCCGAAGAAGGCCTCGCCCATCAGGCACAGGAAGATCAGCACGCCGAAGATCCAGATCAGTTCGCGCGGCTTGCGGTAGGAACCATAGAGCATGCCGCGGAACATGTGCAGATAGACGACGATGAAAAAGGCCGAGGCGCCGGTCGAGTGCATGTAGCGGATCAGCCAGCCCCAGGGCACATCGCGCATGATGTACTCGACAGCGGCGAAGGCGACCGGCACGCCCGAGGCGTTCAGCGACGCGTCGGGCTTGTAGTGCATCGTCAGGAAGATGCCGGTGACGATCTGGATCACGAGCACCATCAGCGCCAGCGAGCCGAAGAAGTACCAGAAGTTGAAGTTTTTCGGCGCGTAGTACTCGGACAGGTGCGCCTTCCAGTTCGATGTCAGCGGAAAGCGGGCATCGACCCAATCCAGCGTTCCCTGCAGCAGTGCGTTCATCTTGCTCATTGCGTGCGCCCCCTCAAGCCTTCTTGTCGTCGCCGATCACGATCTTCGCGTCGCTCAAATACATGTGCGGCGGAATTTCGAGATTGTCGGGAGCCGGCTTGCTCTTGTAGACGCGCCCGGCCAGATCGAATGTCGAGCCATGGCAGGGACAGAAGAAACCGCCCGGCCAGTCGGCCGCGACACCCGATTCCGCGCCGGACTTGAATTTCTCCGTCGGGGAGCACCCCAGATGGGTGCAGATGCCGATCGCCACCAGCATTTCGGGCTTGATCGAGCGGGTCGGGTTCTTGCAGTAATCGGGCTGCATCGGTTTGTCCGAATTTGGATCAGCCATCTGGTCGTCGAGCTTGCTTAGCGTCGCCAGCATTTCCGGCGTGCGGTTGATGATCCACACCGGCTTGCCGCGCCACTCGACGGTCATCATCTGGCCGGGGCCAATCTTGCTGATATCCACTTCGACCGGCGCACCGGCCGCCTTGGCCCGCTCGGACGGCAGCATGCTGGCGACGAACGGCACCACCGCAACTACGCCCGCCGCGCCTCCCGCCGCCGCCGTCGCGACGATCAGATTGCGGCGCCCGCAATCCACGCAGTCTTCAGAACTCATGGTTCATTCCCGAAAAAATAATGGCGAAACCTTTTTAGCCGTGGGATTCTAGCCAATGTCGACAGGGTATTAAACCCCCGCGAAACGCGGCCTTATCGGCCTGATCGTCGCTTGAAGCTGAAAACGGGTGCGGAAACAGTCAGATGGCGCCATCCTGGCGCAGTCGCATGATTTTCGCCGCATCGTAACCCAGGTCAGTCAGCACAGCCTCCGTGTCGGCGCCAAGGGCCGGGCCGAGTCGATCCGTGCGTCCGGGGGTTGCCGACAGTTTGGGCACGATACCCGGTACGGCCAGGGGGCGACCATCCGGACGGGCCGCGGCGACGATCATGTCGCGAGCGAGAAACTGCGGGTCGTCGAACATGTCGGCAACCGAAAACACGCGACTGGCGGGCACTTCGGCGGATGCCATCGCGGCCAAAACGTCTGCCTCGTCTCGCGCGGCGACCCAGGTGCCGATGGCCGCATAAAGCTCTGCCGCGCGTGCATCCCGGCCGGCGTTATCGCCCAGCGTCGGATCGTCCGCCAGGTCGGGTCGCTCCATGGTGACCATGAGCCGGCGAAAAATCGCGTCGCCATTGGCGCCGATGATGAGATGTTTGCCATCGCGCGTGGTGTAGGTGTTCGATGGCGTGATGCCCGGCATGACGTTGCCCGTCCGTTCGCGAATGAAGGCGGCCGCATCGAATTCCGGCACCAGGCTCTCCATCATGGCGAACACGGCTTCATAGAGCGCGACGTCCACCACCTGCCCGGCGCCGCCATTCACTTCGCGGTGACGCAACGCTGCCATTGCGCCGAACGCGCCCCATAACGCGGCAATCGAATCGCCGATGGAAACGCCGGTTTTCACGGGTGGCCGGTCGGCAAAGCCGGTCACGTAGCGCAATCCGCCCATGGATTCGCCGATGGCGCCGAAACCCGGCATCTTCGCCATCGGCCCGGTCTGGCCGAAGCCGGAAAGGCGCACCATCACGAGGCCGGGATTCAGCGCCGACAGCGTCTCCCAGCCCAGCCCGAGCTTTTCCAGCACGCCGGGGCGGAAATTCTCGATGACGATGTCGGCACGCTGCACCAGATCGCGCACAAGGGCAATTCCGTCCGGGTGCTTCAGATTCGCCGTCACGGAGCGCTTGTTGCGGGCCTGGACATACCACCACAAGGACGTCTCGCCGTCCATCTTGCGCCATTTGCGCAAGGGGTCGCCGCCGTCTGGCGACTCGATCTTGACGACTTCGGCGCCGAATTCGCCGAGGATGCGCGCGCAGAACGGCCCCGCGATCAGCGTGCCCAGTTCGATGACGCGCAAGCCCTCGAGCGGACGCGCGGTGGGCGCAGCTACCACGCCATTACCATTCACGCCGCTCGATCAGCGCCTGGGCCACCGTGGCCGCGTCGCTGAACTCCAGTTCGCCACCCACCGGCAGGCCGCGCGCAATGCGGGTGACCCTGAGTCCCCGCGCGTGCAAGACCTCGGAGAGGTAGTGGGCGGTGGCCTCGCCTTCGTTGGTGAAATTGGTCGCCATGATGACCTCGCGCACGACGCCGTCGGTCGCACGGGCGATCAGTCGATCGAAGCCCAGTTCCTTCGGGCCGATGCCGTCCAGCGGCGACAGGCGGCCCATCAACACGTAGTAGAGACCGTTGTAGGCATGCGTCTGCTCCATGCTGTTGAGGTCGATCGGCATCTCGACGACGCACAGCATCGCCGCGTCGCGTTGTGGCGCGTTGCAGCGCCCGCAGACGGATGTGGCGCTGAAGTTGTTGCAGCGCGCGCAGTGCACGACCTCGGCAAGCGCCCGATCCAAGCCGCGCGCCAGCCGCTCGGCGCCACGGCGGTCGCGCTGCAGCATGTGATAGGCGATGCGTTGCGCCGACTTGGGGCCGACGCCGGGCAAAGCCCGCAGCGCCTCGATCAACTCGTCGAGCGCCGTCGCGTCGGCCATCAGAACGGCAGCTTCATGCCCGGCGGCAGCCCAATGCCGGCCGTGAAGGCGCTCATTCGCTGCTGCGTCGTGTCCTCGGCGCGGCGGTTGGCGTCATTGACGGCCGCGGCGATCAGGTCTTCGAGCATTTCCTTGTCGTCCATCACCGACGGATCGATCGACACGCGCTTGATGTCGTGCTTGCAGGTCATGGTCACCTTGACCGCGCCGGCACCGGACTGGCCCTCGACCTCGACCAGCGCCAGTTCTTCCTGCGCCTTCTGCATGTTGGCCTGCATCTGCTGCGCCTGCTTCATCAGGCCGGCGATTCCGCCCTTCATCATCGGATGACTCCTTGTTGGCTACTGGATGGGTTTGATGGTCGCTTCGTCGATGCTGGCGTCGAAGCGCTCGACCAGATCGCGGACGATCGGGTCCTTTTCAATGGCGGCGATGGCACGTTCCTGGCGCTCGCGAGCGGCGTCGCGCGCGCGCTGGGCGGGTGTATCGCCCACGGCGTCGATCAACGAGATGACCAAGCGCATGCCTTCGCCCAGATGCTGCCGCATCGCGGTGCGCAAGCGCTCCTCGGCTTCCTTGGTCAGCAGATGCTTGTGCGTCGCCGACAGACCGAGCTGGATGTCGTTCGACGTGCGGGTCATCATCTGGCAATGCAGCGCCAGTTGTTTGGCCAGGCCCGCGAGGGAAAGCCGGGCCAACAGGCTGCCCCAATCGTCCGTTGGTTCCGTCATGGCGGTGGTCGGCGCGCTGGCGCCCTCCTCACCAAAACACAGTGGTGGCGGGACGGCGCTTGCGGCGGGCGGCGCGGCCGTTGGCGCCTCGCGCGATGCGGGCGCCGGTGCGGCTGCGGCACGCCGCGGCGCCGGCCTGCCCTCCCCGGCTCGCGCCGGCGCAAACGCGGCCAGCCGCAGCAATGTCATGGTGCAGCCGGCGTGATCGTCGGGCGCCCATTCCAGCTCGTTGCGCCCCTGCACGACGATCTGGTAACAAAGCTGCAGATGCTCGGCATCGAAGGCTTCCGCATAAGGTGCGAGCGTTTCGCGCTCCGACGCATCGAGCATCGCCTGCGGCGCCAGTTGCAACAGCGCAATGCGGTGAAAGAGGGTTGCCAGATCCTGCAGGGCGCCATCGAACGACAGGCTGCGCGCGGCCAGTGCATCGGCGACACCCACCAGCGCCGCAATGTCGCCCGCGGCCAGCGCATCGAGCATGCGCAGCAGGTGGTCCTGCCCGACGCTGCCGAGCATGGCCTCGACCCCCGCCTCGCGCACTTCGTCGGCGCCGTGCGCGATGGCCTGGTCGAGCAGCGAGAGCGCATCGCGCATGCTGCCGGCGGCACCCTTGGCCAACAGGCGCAGCGCGCCGGCATCGAACGGCACGCCCTCGGCGACCAGCACGCGCTCCAGATGCTCGACGATATGCGCCACCGGCATCTGCTTGAGGTTGAATTGCAGGCAGCGCGACAGCACCGTCACCGGGATCTTCTGCGGATCGGTGGTGGCGAGGATGAACTTCACGTGTTCGGGCGGCTCTTCCAGCGTCTTCAACATCGCGTTGAACGCGTGTCCGGAAAGCTGGTGCACTTCGTCGATCACATAGACCTTGTAGCGCCCGCGCGTCGGCGCATAGGTGGCGCGCTCGAGCAGTTGCGTCATGTCATCCACGCCACGATTGGACGCGGCGTCGAGTTCGATGTAATCGACGAACCGGCCACCGTCGATTTCCTGGCAACTGGCACATTGGCCGCAGGGCGTGGACGTCACGCCCGTCTCGCAATTCAGTGCCTTGGCCATGATGCGGGCGATGGTCGTCTTGCCGACGCCGCGCGTGCCGGTGAACAGGTAGGCGTGATGCAGCCGCTGCTGATCGAGCGCGTGCGTCAGCGCACGCACGACATGTTCCTGCCCGACCAGCGTGGCAAACGACTTGGGACGCCACTTGCGGGCGAGCACCTGATAACTCATGGCGGGGATTCTATGCGGCGATGCCGCGACTGGCCGCAAAAGGCGGAGGGCGGCGAGCCTGGCCCCCGGCACTTGCAGGAATTGGCTGTGGCTGCTTCCTTCCGGACCTGACCAGGTTCACCACCCCACAATGCGGGGAGACCCGCCGCAGGACATTGTAGCAGCCCGATGGCTCACCCACGGCGCAAGAAATCACGCACGATGCCGATCTGCCCGGCGTGCATCAGCGTCGGTGCGTGGCCGACACCGGCGATCTCCGCGACTTCGGCCCGCGGACCGCGTGCGGTCATCGCCGCGACGGTTTCGCGCGTGAGCAGGTCCGAGTCGGCACCGCGCAGGACCAGCGTCGGACAGGCAATCGCATCGAAGATCGGCCACATCTCGATGTCCTTGCCGGCCATTGCCGCGGCGGTCTGCGCGAATGTCTGCGCGATGCCCGGATCGTATCGGAACTCGACGCGCCCATCGTCGCGCGTGCGCACCACATGCGCCGTCAGATGTCGCCACTGTTCATCGCTGTGCGGACCGAACGACGCGCTCACCGCGCGCACGAAGGCTTCGGCCTGCGCGACGGACTCGAAGCTCGGCGCCTTGCCGACATATTCGCCGATGCGCTGGATGGATGCTGCGGTGACGACCGGACCGACATCGTTCAACACCAGGCGCTGGATCGGCGTGCCGCGCTGTGCCGCCATCGCCATGCCGATCAGTCCGCCCATTGAGGTCCCGACCCAGTGCAAGGTCTCGATGGCTGCGCGACCTTCGACCTGCGCGAGCAGGCAGGTCATGTCGGCGCAATACTGCGGCACGCCGTACAGCGCCTTGTCGCTCAACCAGTCGCTCGTCCCGCGGCCGACCACGTCGGGGCACACCACGCGATAGTCGGCGCTGAGCGCCAGCGCGAGGTCGTCGAAGTCGCGCGCGCAGCGTGTCAGGCCATGGACGCAGATGACGACGCGCGGATTCGCCGGATCGCCCCATTCGACGAAGGACATGCGATGGAAGCCGGCGGCGGACAGGCAACGCACGGACTGCTGTCGGAAGGACTCGGTCATGTCGTCAGGCTCCTGAAAAGAAGGGTTCGTCCATCCGCGCAATCTGTTCGCGCATTTCGAGTATGCGCGCCTCCCAGTAGCGCGGCTGCGCGAACCACGGAAACGCCGCCGGGAAGGCCGGATCGTCCCAGCGCTGGGCGATCCACGCCGAATGATGCAGCAAGCGCAAGGTCCGCAGCGCTTCGACCACTTCCAGTTCCGCCTCGTCGAACTCGCGCATCAGCGAGTAACCGGCGCGCACGTGGCGCCATGCGTCGTACATTTCGTCGCCGGCGCCGAGCAGCATCCACAGGTCCTGCACGGCCGGTGCCATGCGCGCATCGTCGAAGTCGACGAAATGCGGCCCGGCATCCGGCGACCACAACACATTGCCGACGTGGCAATCGCCATGCGTGCGCACGTTGCGCAGCGGGCCCGCCCGTTCGAAGCTCGCCAGCACGCCATCGAGCGCCTGGTCGACGACCCCGTGCCAGACGTCGACGATTTCCTCGGGCACCATGCCGCCATCGAGCAGGCTGTCGCGCGCGTCGTAGCCAAAGCTGTCGATGTCCAGCCGCGGCCGCTCGTCAAATGGCCTGCGCGCGCCCACCGCATGGATGCGGGCCATCAGACGGCCCATCCATTCGAGCACTTCGGGTCGATCGATCTCCGGTGCGCGCCCGCCTTGTCGCGGATAGAGCGCGACCCGCTGGCCGGCCGCAGCATGCAGCGTCCGCCCGTCAACGGTCAAGGGTGCGACGACCGGCACTTCCTCCTGCCGCAGTTCGGCCACGAAATTGTGTTCCTCGAGGATCTGCGCATCGCTCCAGCGTCCCGGCCGGTAGAACTTGGCCACCACTTCGCCACCGTCCACCAAGCCCAGCAGCACGACGCGGTTTTCATAGCTGTTGAGTGCCGTCAGCCGTCCGTCGCAGCGCAAGCCGATACTGTCGACCGCATCGAGCATGCGGTCGGGCGTGAGTCCGGCAAACGGCAGCGCCGCCGTTGGGTGATGTGCAGAAGTCATGCGGTCATTATCCGCCATGCCAATAACGCCGCCGGACTGACCGTTCGCCAACCGGCGATGGCGACGTGCCGGCATTCAGCACGAACGCGACGGCACCATCGCGGTCGGTTCGATGGACGCTCGCACCCATCGCCTCGTAGCGATTGACGACATCGGCCCGCGGATGTCCGAAGCGGTTGCGGTAGCCGACGGCGAACACGGCATGGCGCGCCTGCGTCGCGGCGACAAACGCCGGCGTGGACGAGGTCTTGCTGCCATGATGGGGCACCAGCAGGACATCGGCGGCCAGCGGACTGCCTGCCGCCAGCAGCGCGGCTTCCTGTGCCGCCTCGATATCCGAGGCGATCAACAGCGCACGCGGGCCGGCGGCAACACGCAATACGCAACTCATGGCATTGTCCTTGCCATTGGCGTTGTCGCCGAAAGGGTGCAACTCCTCGAAGGCGACGCCATCCCATGACCAGCGCTCGCCGGCGCGGCAACGGGTGACCGGACGATCGGGCACATCGCCGCGCAGAGCCAGCAGCACTGCATCGTCCTCGGGCAGCGAATGCCGCAGCGATGCGACAGGCACTTCGCGCGCCAGCGACAATGCGCCACCGGCGTGATCGCGATCGGCGTGGCTGATGATGAGCGTGTCAACCTGCGGCACGCCCAGTGCGCGCAGATAGGGCACCAGGATGCGCGTGCCGGCGTCCGTCTCGTCGGAGAAGGCCGGTCCGGCATCGAAAACCAGATCGTGCTGCGCCGTCTGCACATGCACGGCCAGCCCCTGTCCGACGTCCAGGATGCGCACCCAGGCCTCGCCGTCCACCGGGCGCGGCGGCACGAAGGTCAGCAAAGGCAGGAAGCCGATCCATCCCAACCAGCGGATGCGCAGCCCCGTCGGCATCAGCAGCAGGACGCATCCACCAAGCGCCAACGCCACGTGCCACGGGGGAGCGGCCGCCTGCCGCCACTGTGCAAACGGTAGCGCCGCGAGGCACTCGAGACCACCGGACGCGGCCGCGAACAACCCGTGTGCAGGCTGCAGTAGCCATTCCAACCCGGGCACGACCGCAGCCAGCGTCAGCGGCGTGACGATCATGCTGACCAGAGGAATCGCCAGCACATTGGCGAACGGAGAGACCAGCGACACCTGCTGGAACAGCGCCAGCAGCAGCGGTACGCTGCCCAGCGTCACGGCCCACTGCGTGCGCAGCCATTGCAGCGCGCGCTGCCGCGCACCCTGGGCGTCGGAGCCGCGAATCGCATACAGGAGGACCGCAACGGCACCGAACGAGAGCCAGAAGCCGGCTGCCAGCACCGCCCACGGGTCGACCAGCAGAACGACCAGCAGCGCAATGCAAAGCACTTGCGCCGCTGCCATCTCGCGTCGCCACGCAAGCGCCAGCGCGGCGGCACCGAGCATGTACAAGGTGCGCTGTGCCGGCACGGCAAACCCTGCAAGCGCGGCATAGGCGCAGGCCGTGAGCGCAGCCCCGGCACTGGCGACCAGGGGTCGCGGCAGGCGCTCGAACCAGCGCACGCGGCGCCCCGCGCGGCGCGCGGCGAAGCGCCATGCGGCACCGATCAGGCCATAGGCCAGCGCGGCGAGCATGGTCACGTGCAGGCCGGAGATGCTGATCAGATGCGTGATCCCGGTTGCCGCAAAGAGTCGCCATTGCGCGGCGGAAATGCTGCCCTGGTTGCCGATCGCCAGGGCGGTCATGACCGCTCGCCAAGGCGCATCCGATCCGAGCGTCGCATCGAAACGCGCGCGGATGTTCTCGCGCAGGCGCTCGACGAGATACCGCGCCGGCGCATCCGCCGCCGCTTCCATGCGCACGGCGCCCGCCGGTCGCACGTAGCCGCTCGCCCGCCAATGGCTTTCGAGCATCCACGCTTCGTAGTCGAAGCCATGCGGATTGGCGTTGCCATGCACGCGCCGCAGCCGCACGACCATCCGCCAACGCTCGCCAGCGTGCACTTCGGGCAGCACCGCCGGCTCACCGTCCGCCGGCGCCGGCGAATACCACGTCAGCATCAGACGGCGTGGCACCGAATGCGGTGTGGCGCTCACTTCGAATCCGAAACGCACACCACGTTCATGCGGCTGCGGCAAGGTGGCGACGAATCCCTCGACGATCACATCGCGGCCTTCGAGCGCCGTCGGCAAGGCGTCGTCCATGCGTTGCTGCGCCCGCCATGCGGCCCACGCCGCGCCGAGGCAAAGGCCGGCGAGCAGCCACAGCGCAACGGCCATGAAGCGCCGTCCCGCCATCGCTGTAGTTTGGGGCGTGACGGCCAGCGCGGCGACCGCCGCCACGAGGCCGGAAATGGCTGCGCCGATCATCGTGCCGGCGGCGGGCAGGCTCGCCTGCTGCTGCAACCACATGCAGCCGAGCGCGAATCCGATGGCCAGTCCGATCATGCCGCGATTAGATCATGCGGGCTCTGTCACAATGACGGCGTCCACCTGCCATCCGTCCGAGCCCGCGCCATGAACTTCGCATTTCCGCCCGCTGCTCCCTCCGCCCTGCCCTTCGTCGGCGAGGCGGTTTCGTTCCCCGTTCGCCGCATCTGGTGCGTCGGCCGCAACTACGCGGCGCACGCCCGCGAAATGGGCGGCGACCCGACGCGCGAAGCGCCGTTCTTTTTTGCCAAGCCTGCCGATGCGCTGGTGCCGATTGCCTCCGACGGCACGACACAGGTGCATTACCCGCCGGCAACGGCCGACCTGCACCACGAAGTCGAGTGGGTCATCGCGCTGGGCAGTGGCGGCGCAGACCTGACGCCGATCCAGGGCGCCGCATGCGTGATGGCGTGCGGCGTAGGCATCGACCTCACCCGCCGCGACATCCAGGCGGGCCTCAAGGCCAAGGGCCAACCGTGGGAGATGGCGAAGGCGTTCGACGAGTCGGCGCCGGTTTCGGCGCTGCGGCGCATGGCCGTGTTGCCGACGCAAGGTGCGATCTGGCTGGAGGTAAACGGCGTGCGTCGGCAGACGGGCGATCTAGCCGACATGATCTGGAACGTCGGCGAAATCGTCGCCCACCTCTCGCGCATGGTGCGCCTTGCGGCGGGTGATGTCGTGTTCACCGGCACGCCGGAAGGCGTCGGCCCGCTCGCCCGCGGCGATCGGGTAAAGGCCGGCATCGAAGGCGTCGCCGAAATGACCCTGAGTCTGGTCTGAGTGCGCCGCGTCGTTCGTCGCTGGCTGCCGGATCGCGAGGTCATCCGCGGCAACCGCTGGCTGGCCCCGTTCCAGAACAGTCTGCTGCATCCGCGGCTGTGGCACCTGAATCGGCGCTCGGCCGCCGGCGGCGTCGCACTCGGTCTTTTCTGCGGACTGGTCCCCGGGCCATTCCAGATGCTCAGCGCCGCCCTTGGTGCCCTGGCCTTTCGCGTCAATTTGCCGCTGGCTTTGATCCTGACGCTCTATACCAATCCATTCACCATCGTGCCGCTGTATCTCGTCGCGTTCGAGATCGGTCGCTGGCTGCTGGGCGCCGATGCGCTGTTCATCGCCCCGCCCGAAATGGGCGACGAAGGGCTGCGCGCATGGGTTGCCGCATTGGCGGGCTGGGCAGGCGACCTGGGTCGGCCGCTGGCCATCGGTCTGCTGGCGCTGGCATCGCTGCTGGCCGCGACAGGGTATGCCGTGACGCGCGCTGTCTGGGCCGCCTGGCTAGTCCGCGAGTGGCGGCGGCGCCAACGCCGCTAGCACGCCGTCCGTCAGCTGCACGACCCGCGAGGCACGGCGCGCGAGCGCCATGTCGTGGGTGACCAGCACGAGGCTGGTGCCGCGTTCACGGCATTGCGCCAGCAACAGGTCGAACACGACATCGGCGGTCGCGCGGTCGAGGTTGCCGGTCGGTTCGTCGGCCAGCACGCAGGCCGGCGACGTGACCAGCGCCCTGGCGACGGCCACGCGCTGACGCTCGCCACCGGAAAGCTGCCCCGGCCGGTGCGTCAGGCGTGCGGACAGGCCGACGGCTTCAAGCATCCTTGCCGCCTGTGCATACGCCTCATCGCGCGCCAGCCGACGAATCAGCAGCGGCATGGCGACGTTTTCCAGGGCGGAGAACTCCGCCAGCAGGTGGTGAAACTGATAGACGAAGCCGAGCGCAACATTGCGCAGCTGGCCTCGCTCGCTGTCGGAAAGCTGCGCCAGATCCTGCCCCAGCAGCCAGACCTGTCCTTGCGTGGGTGCGTCAAGCCCGCCGAGCAGATGCAGCAAGGTACTCTTGCCCGACCCGCTGGCACCGACGATGGCGACCGACTCACCGATGCCGATGGCGAACTCGATCTCGTCCAGCACGGGGACGACCGTGTCGCCCTGGATGAATCGCTTGCCCAGGCCGCTGCAGGCGAGAACCGGCTCACTCATAGCGCAGCGCCTCCGCCGGCTGGATGCGCGACGCCCGCCAGCTGGGGTAAATCGTTGCCACCAGCGTGAGCACGAAGGACGACAGGGCGATGATCGCGACATCGCCGGCATGCAATTCGGACGGCAGCTCGCTGATGAGATAGACGTCGGCGGAAAGGAAGCGGATGCCCAGCAGGCGCTCCAGCGCAGGCACCACGACATCGACATTGAGCGCCAGCGCAACGCCGCCGACGATGCCGAGCGCGAGACCCATGAGGCCGATGACCATGCCCTGGACCATGAAGATCTGCATGATCGACCCCGGGCTGGCACCGAGCGTGCGCAGGATGGCGATGTCGGCGCGCTTGTCCTGCACGGCCATCACCAGCGTGGATACGATGTTGAAGGCGGCGACGGCGACGATCAGCAACAGGATGAGGAACATCATGCGCTTTTCGATCTCGACGGCACGGAAGAAGTTGGCATGGCTGCGCGTCCAGTCGGAGACCCACGCATTGGCATCGAGGTAGCCTTGCGCGATCTCGCGCGCGACTTGCGGCGCGGCGAACAGGTCGTCCAGGCGCAGGCGCACGCCACTGACGTCGTCGCCGAGGCGGAACAGCCGCTGCGCGTCTTCGAGATGCATCAGCGACAGGCCGGAATCAAACTCGTACATACCGGCATCGAAAATGCCGACCACACGGAACTGCTTCACCCGCGGCAGTACGGCAGCCGGCGTCACCAAGCCCTGGGCCACCATCAGCGTCACCTTGTCGTTGATCGCGACGCGCAGCGAACGCGCGAGCTCGGCTCCGAGCACGATGCCGAATTCGCCGGGCCGCAGATCGGCGAGCTTGCCGCCGCGCATGTGGGCGTCGAACTCGGCGACCTGCCCTTCGCGCTCGGGCAGAATGCCGCGGACGACGACGCCACGGGCGACATCGCCAGCCGAGAGCATGCCCTGCTCCTGCACGAAGGGGGCGGCACCGACAGCGCGCGGATGCTGTTTGACGCGTTCGAGCACGGCAGGCCAGTTGGCCAGTTGACCGCCTTCGCCGGTGATCTGCACATGCGAGACTACGCCGAGAATGCGCGTGCGCAGCTCGGTCTGGAAACCGTTCATCACGGACAGCACGACGATCAGCGCCGCAATGCCGAGCGCAAGGCCGAGCAGCGAGATCATCGAGATGAACGACACGAAGCGGTTGCCGCCGCCTTCGCGTGGTTGGGCGCGCGTATAGCGCAGGCCGATCAGCGTCTCGTATCGCATGCCGGCATGTTAGCGCCGTCCCACCACCACTGTAGTTTCAAACTGACCGCGACTACACCGCGATTACAGTCCAAAATGCATTCAAGATGATGCCGCGCGCCCCGCAACGCCACTTAAAATCGCGCGTGAGCGCGCACGCAAGATGCGCGACAAATCATAACAACCCGAGGAAGACATCCATGCATCCTGCCCTGCCCCGCGCGGCGTCGCGCGCATTCGTGGCGCTGCTTGCGCTGCCGCTGTCCGTCCACGCGGGCGAAATCGAAGTGCTGCATTACTGGACCAGCGGTGGCGAAGCGAAGGCCGCAGCGGCACTGAAAGCCGGATTGCAGGCCAAGGGGCACGTGTGGAAGGATTTCGCCGTTGCCGGCGGCGGTGGCGACGCGGCAATGACGGTACTGAAATCGCGTGTCGTGTCCGGCAATGCGCCGTCGGCTGCACAGATCAAGGGGCCGTCGATCCAGGAGTGGGCGCAGGAAGGCGTGCTGGCCAACATCGATGAAGTCGCCAAGCGCGAAAACTGGGATGCGCTGCTGCCCAAGGCGGTCGCCGACGGACTGAAGTACAAGGGCAGCTATGTTGCCGCGCCGGTCAACGTGCATCGGGTGAACTGGTTGTTCGCCAATCCGGCGGTATTCAAGAAAGCCAACGCCGCCCTGCCAGCCAGTTGGGATGAATTTTTCGCGGCGGCCGAAGCGCTCAGGAAGGCCGGTGTCGTGCCATTGGCCCATGGTGGGCAGAGCTGGCAGGAATTCACGATCTTCGAGAGCGTCGCGCTGGGCGTGGGTGGTGCCGAGTTCTACCGCAATGCGCTGGTGAAGCTGGATGCCGGCGCGCTCAAGGGCGACACCATGCTCAAGGTGCTCGAGACGTTCAAGCGCATCCGTGCCTACACCGACAAGAATGCGCCGGGCCGCGACTGGAATCTGGCGACGGCGATGGTCATCAAGGGTGAGGCGGGCATGCAGTTGATGGGCGATTGGGCCAAGGGCGAATTCGTCGCTGCCGGCAAGCTGCCCGGCAAAGACTTCATCTGCGTGCCGGCGCCCGGCTCCGCCAAGGCATTCACCTACAACATAGACAGCTTTGCGATGTTCAAGATCAAGGATGCGGCCAACCAGAAGGCGCAACAGGATCTGGCGACGGCCATCATGTCGGCCGAATTCCAGGAGACCTTCAATCTCAACAAGGGGTCGATTCCGGTGCGACTGAACATGAAGCTCGACAAGTTCGACGACTGTGCGAGAGCCTCGGCAGCCGACTTCGTGTCATCGGCGCAATCCGGCACGCTCGTGCCGTCGATTGCCCACGGCATGGCCGTGGTCAGCGCGACCGAAGGGGCGATGAAGGATGTGGTCTCGCAGTTCTGGAACAACGAGAAGATGACTGCCGCACAGGCGCGCGACCGCCTGGTGTCGGCAGCGAAGGTGCGGTGAGCCCACTGTCGCCATCGCTTTCCGGCATCGCGCGATTGCGCGCGTACCGCACGTGTCGTTAAGCAGCTCGGCATCCTCGTTGTGGCTGCCTCGGCTGGTGATCGCCCCCGGCGTCATCGTCGCGCTGGCCTTCATCTACGGTCTGATCGCGTGGAACGGCTATCTGTCACTGTCGGCCTCGCGCCTGCTGCCGAACTACGAGTTCGTCGGGCTGGCGCAGTACGAGGCGCTGCTCGACAGCGAGCGCTTCCGCGTCGCGCTGCTGAACATGGCGATCTTCGGCGGCCTGTTCGTGACCGGCGCGATGGCCATTGGCCTGCTGCTGGCCGTGCTGCTCGACCAGAAGATCCGCGGCGAAGGCGTACTGAGGACCATCTATCTCTACCCGATGTCGATCAGCTTCATCGTCACCGGCACGGCATGGAAATGGATGCTCAATCCGGGCCTCGGTCTTGAACATCTGATGCGCGGTTGGGGGTTCGAGAATTTCTCGTTCGAATGGCTGATCGATCCCGACATGGCTATCTATTGCGTGGTGATCGCCGGCGTGTGGCAGAGCGCGGGTTTCGTGATGGCGCTGTTTCTCGCCGGGCTGCGCGGCATCGATGATGCGATCATCAAGGCGGCCCAGGTCGATGGCGCCAGTCTGCCGCGCATCTACTGGCGCATCCTGATTCCCAGCCTGCGGGCGGTGTTCTTCTCGACATTGATGGTGGTCAGCCATCTGGCGATCAAGAGCTTCGATCTGGTGATGGCGCTCACGGCCGGCGGGCCCGGCTTCGCCACCGACCTGCCGGCAACCTTCATGTACGCGACGGCATTCACCCGTGGCCAGATCGGCATCGGCGCGGCGGCGGCGACCGTGATGCTGGCGACCATTGCCGCGATCGTCGTGCCCTACCTGTTTTCCGAGCTACGGGTGAAACGATGAACACGGCGATGGTCGCACGAGCCGCGCTCTGGGCCGCCCTGCTTGTTTTCGCTGCCTGGTTTCTGCTGCCGTTGTACGTGATGGTCGTCACGTCGCTGAAGGATATGGACCAAATCCGCGACGGCCACCTGCTCTCGCTGCCGAGCGATCCAACGCTCGCCGCATGGGCCAAGGCCTGGGGCAGCGCCTGCACCGGCGTCGAGTGCGGCGGACTGAAGCCCTTCTTCGCCAATTCGGTGCTGATGGTCGTGCCGGCAGTGGCGATCTCGACCGCAATCGGCGCACTCAACGGCTACGTCCTGAGCAAGTGGCGATTCCGCGGCAGCGAGACGATCTTCGCGTTGCTGTTGTTCGGCGTCTTCATGCCGATGCAGGTGGTCCTGTTGCCGATGAGCCAGGTTCTCGGCTGGTTGGGCATCGCCAGTTCCATCGGCGGCCTCGTGCTGGTACATGTGCTCGCCGGCATCCCGAGCACGACACTGTTCTTCCGCAACTATTACGTCGGCTTGCCCGACGAATTGATCAAGGCGGCGACGCTCGATGGCGCAGGGTTCTGGCGCATCTTCCAGCGCATCGTGCTGCCGCTGTCGCTTCCCATCGTCGTGGTGACGGTGATCTGGCAATTCACCAACATCTGGAACGACTTCCTCTACGGCATTGTGTTCTCGGGAGCAGACAGCAAGCCGGTGACCGTCGGCCTCAACAATCTGTCGAACACGACCAGCTCCGTGAAGGAATACAACGTCGACATGGCGGCGGCAATCATCGCTGCGCTGCCGACCTTGCTGGTGTATGTGTTGGCAGGCAAATACTTCGTGCGCGGACTGACCGCCGGCGCGGTCAAGGGATAGTCATGGGTGCATTGTCAATTCGCGGAATTCGCAAGACGTTCGGCGACGTCGAGATCCTCAAGGGCATCGACATCGAGATCGACGCAGGCGAGTTCCTCATCCTGGTCGGCCCGTCCGGCTGCGGCAAGAGCACGCTGCTCAACATGATCGCCGGGCTGGAAATGCCGACCTCGGGGTCGATCCACATCGGTGAACGCAACGTCACGCATGTTCCGAGCAAGGACCGCGATATTGCGATGGTGTTCCAAAGCTACGCGCTTTACCCGAACATGAATGTGGCGCAGAACATCGCGTTCGCGCTCGAGATGCGCAAAGTGCCGAAAGCGCAGCGCGATGCCGCGGTGGCGCGCGTGGCGCAGATGCTGCAGATCGACCATCTGCTCGACCGGAAGCCGGCTGCGCTGTCGGGCGGTCAGCGGCAGCGTGTTGCCATGGGACGGGCGCTGGCGCGCGACCCCAAGTTGTTCCTGTTCGATGAGCCACTGTCGAACCTCGATGCCAAGCTGCGTGTCGAAATGCGTGCGGAGATCAAGTTGCTGCATCAGCGGACGCGAACGACGACGGTGTACGTGACGCACGACCAGGTGGAGGCCATGACGCTGGGCGATCGCATTGCCGTGATGAAGGACGGACTCGTGCAGCAGTTCGGCACGCCAGACGAAATCTATGAGCGCCCGGCGACCGTGTTCGTCGCGGAGTTCATCGGGTCACCGGCAATGAACCTGATCCGCGCCAGACGAACCGACGACGGACTGTTCGCGATGGAAAGGGCGCTGCCCGTGACAGGCGAAGGTCTTGCCGCCGCAGGCGCCGGAACGGAATTGCTGTACGGGCTTCGCCCGGAGGCCGTATCGCTATGCGATGAGGACGGCCTGCCGGGGACGGTTCGCATTGTCGAGCCGACCGGACCGGAAACCTACGCCGCCATCGACACGGCCGTTGGAGCGGTGACGATCCGCGTGCCAGGGAGGATTGCGGCCCGCGTCGGTGATCCGGTTCGCCTGGCATGGGCCAAGGAATCGGCGCATCTCTTCGCAGCCGGAACAGGACAACGCGTCTACTAGCTTCCCGGCCAGACGAACGTGACCGCGCTGCTCGCCGGTAGCGTGTAGGTCATCGCTTTGCCGCCATGGCGAACGGAAAACCGCCTCGGCGCTGTCGCTGAATTGGACACCAGCAGTACGATCGAGCGATCATCGGCGTTCTGGAAGGCGACCGAATCGAGGTCGGTCGTACCAGGTGAAGCGAACACGCGGAACGCGCCGGGACGAACGAATCGACTGGCGTGGGCCAACGCGTAATAGTCGAGTTCGCGCGTCACCGCGCCCGTCTTCGAGTCGATGGTGACGACGCCTCGGCAATCCTTGCAGCCGCCCAGATGCGGTCCGTGGTTTTCATCCAGCGCCAGATTCCATAGCAGCACGCCCTTGGCCCAATGCCGTGTCGTGCCGATCACCAGATGGCGCATGAACCACGGGAATGTCTCGGCGAAATGCGGCTTCCAAGCTCCGCCCGAGCACTCCGTGAAGTAGGTCTCCTTGTCCGGGTGCGCATCGCGTACGGCGGACTGGACAGCGACATTGCCGACGTAGCAGTGCCAGCCGACGCCATCGATATAGCGGTTGGCGACCGGATCGGCGAGCACGGACAGCGGCGCCGAGGGCTCATCCCAGTTGTGATCCCACTCGACGATCTTCGTCTTGTGCGTCCGCGTTGCCAATCGCGGACCAAGATGCTCGCCGATGAATCTGGCACGCTCTGCCGAGTCCATCCGCATGCCGGGATAGTCGGGGGGCTCGAAGTGCGGCTCGTTCTGCACGGTGATCGAGTGGATCGGGATGCCTTCCTGCGCATAGGCATCAAGGTAACGGACGAAGTAGTCGGCAAAGACCCCGTACGCATCCGCTTTCAGTCGCCCCTTGACGAGACTGCCGGTGGTTTTCATCCATGCCGGGGCGCTCCATGGCGAGGCCATTACCTTGATCTGCGGATTGATTGCAAGGGCGTCGCGAAGAACCGGTAAGACATCGGCACGATTGGGCGCAATCGAGAAGTGCGCAAGCGCCGGATCCGCTTGACCTGCGGGTGGATCATCCAGCGAATAATGGTGCATCGAAAAGTCGGACGCCCCGATGGTCAGCCGCGTGAAGCTCAGGCCAATGCCATCCTGTATGGAAAACAGATCGCGCATCAGCGCTGCACGCTGCTCATCCGACAGCTTGTTGCGGATCAGCCAGGCCGATGCGTCGGTGATGGAGGCGCCGAATCCCACCATTTCCTGAAAGCGTACGCGCGCATCGACATCGATGACATCGCGCTCCACACCTTGTGCCAGGAAGTTCACGTCCGGCTGCTGTGCAAGAAGGTGAGCCCTGTCTCCAGTCGTCAGCCAGACTTTCGCGGCGATTCCATCCGCAGGCGTCGACGCCGTTCCGCCGCCAGCGCCGCATGCCGCCTGCGAAACGGCCATCAACCCCGCAAACAAGACCCGCGGCCAAAGTGATTGAATCGATCCTGACATGGCGCTTGCCTTCTATTTGATTCCCGGCGCGGTGCCGGCCGCGCAATGGCGCGCGATGTATTCGGCGTGCGTCGGCATAACCTCCACGCACTTGCGTATGGTCTCTTGCACGTTCCGCACCAGCTTGGCGACTTCGTCAGGCGGCGTCACATCGACCAAGGGATCATAGGTGCGTGGCGCTAGCCCTTGGGCGTGGAGATCGACGTACTTGTAATCGCACTTCATCGCATATTCGCGCAACAGCGCGTTGAGGGCCGTGATCTGTGGCCCAGGTCTCTTCTCTGGTGCCCAGTAGTATTTGGACGCAGGCAGCACCGAGACGATCAGTACGCCGATTCCGTGCTGCGTCGCGAGCTCAGCCATGCTGGCGATATTTCCGAAAACGGTTGCCATATCCACCGGTCCCGTATTGCCAGCAATGTCATTCGTGCCCGCCAGCAGAACGACAGCGCGCGGCTTGAGCGCCACGACGTCCTGGCGAAAGCGAAGCAGCATTTGCGATGTGGTTTGACCACTGATCCCGCGATTGATGTGCGAACGGGCCGAGAACATGCCTTGTCGTTCGCGATCCCAAAATTCGGTTATTGAATCTCCCATGAACACAACGCGCATCTCATCCGGTCGGGGATCTCCGATTTCGCGGTTCAAGTCTGCGTAGGCGCACAAGCGTGCCCAATCCTGCACCTGATCGGAACATGCTGCCGCCCCGGCCTGGGAAGGCACCTGTGAGACGTCGATGCCCGCTATGCAGGTGAAGTAAAGTTGTGCACCATCAACGGAGATCGGGTGAAGCCCCTTGTTCCGGAGAACCAATTGTGCAGACGTGAAGTCCGTGCCGTCTGAACGCTTGCCCATATCGATTATCCGCCACCGCAATTCAAGCGAATCTGGTGGCGAAGCAGCAAATGCCTGGCTCACCCACATGAGCGCAACGATGGACATCATGATGCAACTTGTGAGGGCAGGCGCCATTGGCTACGTTGTTCTGACGGCCGTGCTCAAGTCGATCGATGCAAAGATCAATATGGGCGTCCTTGCGGGGATTGCTGCGGGCGTCGCCAGCGGCTTGCTCTACAACCGATATCACGCCATCAACCTTCCCGCCTATCTGGCGTTCTTTGGCGGCAAGCGCTTCGTGCCGATCGTCTCGGGATTTGCAATGCTGGTCGCCGGTGTCGTGTTGGGCTTTGTTTGGCCACCCGTTCAAGCAGGCATCGACGCAGTGGGCCACTGGCTCATCAACGCCGGCGAAATTGGCCTGTTCATTTACGGTGTGCTCAATCGCCTGCTGATCGTCACAGGCCTGCACCACATTCTCAATTCGCTCGTCTGGTTCGTCTTTGGGTCGTTTTCCGACCCGGTGGTGCAAGGCAAGATCGCAAGCGGCGACCTCAACCGTTTCTTTGCCGGCGACCCGACCGCTGGCGCCTTCATGACCGGATTCTTCCCGGTCATGATGTTCGGATTACCTGCAGCTTGCCTGGCGATGTACCGCGCCGCTTTGCCGCAAAACAAGCCGGCCGTGGGCGGCGTATTGCTTTCCATGGCATTGACGGCGATGCTGACGGGCGTCACCGAACCGGTCGAGTTCGCCTTCATGTTCCTCGCGCCGGCGCTGTATGCAATCCATGCCGTATTGACGGGCTTGTCGATGGCGACGATGCATATGCTCGACGTCCGCCTCGGTTTCACCTTTTCCGCGGGACTCTTCGACTACCTGCTGTCGTTCGGCAAGGGGCAAAACGGACTACGGCTGATCCCCGTCGGACTTTTCTATTTCGGTCTCTACTATGTGTTGTTCAGCTTCTTCATCCAGCGTTTCAACTTGAAGACGATGGGGCGCGAAGTGGTCGACGACGACGAGTCGCACGCCAACCCTGCCGCGCCGGCGGATCGTGCCCACCGGTTCATCGCCGCACTGGGAGGCGCGTCGAACCTTCGCACCATCGATGCCTGCACCACGCGGCTGCGACTGACGCTGGATGACGCCAGTCGTATCGACGACGCGGCACTCAAGGTCCTGGGAGCGCACGGACTGATTCGTCCGACGTCAACGACCGCCCAGGTCGTCCTCGGCCCGGTGGCCGACCAGATTGCCGAAGAAATGCGCAATGCGATCAAGAAACCGACGCCGGCGGTTGCCGCCACGGCATCGGACGCATCGCGGTCGCCGGTCGGTGCGGCAAATACCGACACCGTCGCGTTCGATGCAAGGACGTGGATCACCGCACTTGGCGGCGCCGAAAACATCACGAGGGTCGAAGCCGTTGCCACGACACGCTTGCGTGTCATGCTGATCAGTGACGAACGCATCGACGAACCCGCGCTGGTGCAGCTCGGCGCCCGCGGTGTTCAGCGCTTCAGTACCGGCCTGATCCACGTCCTGCTCAAGGCCGATGCGGCACCTTATGCGCGGTCCATCTCCGCAGGTGCCCAATCGTGAGCCGGCATTGGATTGCCTTGGCATTGTCCGCTGCGTTGGCGATGGCCTCGCCCGCAGCTCTGGCCAAAGACGCAGCTGTCGGTGCGTCGATGCCCAGCGCCGCGCGATCGACGCTGAGACTGATGACCTACAACATCCGTCTGGGCGTCGTTGATGACGGGGAAAATCACTGGAATCTGCGCCGGGGCATGTTGTTCGACCTTGTCAGGCGCTATGACGCCGACGTCATCGGATTGCAGGAGGCCCACGATTTTCAGATCGAGCAGATCATGGCGGCAGTCCCCGGCTACGCGGTCGTCGGCGTTGGGCGGGAAGACGGCTACTCCGCCGGCGAGTTCTCCGCCCTGCTCGTACGCACGGATCGCTTCCGCATTGCCGAAAGCGGCACGTTCTGGCTGTCGGATGCGCCGGCGACGCCCAATTCCAAGACATGGGGCAACAACGTCACCCGCATTTGTACATGGGCACGTCTGATTGATCGTCAGGGCGGTGCGTTCTACGTCTACAACATGCATCTTGATCACGAAGCGCAGGGCTCGCGTGAACTGGCCACCGCTTCGGTCCGGCAGCGCGTCGCCTCGCGCACCTTCGCGGCCGATCCGGCGATCGTGATGGGGGACTTCAATTCCGGCGAGGACAATGCCGCACTCGCCAATCTAGTTGGCCCGGGTCGCCAAGGCCCCTGGCGGGACAGTTTCCGGATCGTTCATCCCAAGGCGGACAACGTCGCGACATTCAACAACTTCATATTCGGGCACGACGATCCGCGCAAGATCGACTACATACTCGTTCCGCAAGCTGCGGAAGTGCTTGCCGCGGACATTCTTCGTGACAGCCGCGATCGCAAGTATCCCTCCGATCACTTCCCGGTAGTCACTGAGATCCAGCTGCCGGCAAGGCGTTGACCGGCCCGCACGGGCATCGTCTTCCCGATGCGCCGTGCCACCACCACTATAGTTTCGCGCCGTTGGCGTGCACTGCACGACGCGCCCTGCCCTTGCAGAGGCGCGAGATGGCCCGCCCGGCTGGATTCGAACCAGCTACCCCCGGCTTAGAAGGCCGGTGCTCTATCCAAATGAGCTACGGGCGGCAATCGGGCCGCGCCGGACGCGCGAAATTGGTCGGGGTGACAGGATTCGAACCTGCGACATCTTGCTCCCAAAGCAAGCGCGCTACCGGACTGCGCTACACCCCGAAGCCGGCATTCTACCGGGCGCCACGGCAACTGGCCTGACCTCGCCGAAACGCGGGCAATTGCCGGCGCAGTGCAGCACTTGCGTCACAAAAAACCAACTTGCGGCACGTGTCCCTTTCCGCTATAAAGCCCCCTTCGTTTCGACAGGACGCCACGAAATGGCCGAAGAATTGCTGCACAAGAAGGCGATTGCTCCCTACGTCCCGAAGAAGGGTGAGCAGTACATGAGCGAGAAGCAGCGCGCGCATTTTCGCGCGATCCTCGACTCGCTGAAGGATGAACTGATGGAGGACATCGAGCGCACCGTGCACGCGATGCAGGATGAGGCGACCGTGTTCGCCGACCCGAATGACCGTGCCAGCCAGGAATCCGACATGGCGCTCGAACTGCGCAACCGGGATCGGGAGCGACGCCTGATCAAGAAGGTCGACGATTCGATCGCGCTGCTCGAGGCCGGTGACTATGGATACTGCTCGCTTTGCGGCGTCGAGATCGGCCTGAAGCGACTGGAGGCGCGACCGACTGCGACGTTGTGCATCGATTGCAAGACGCTTGAAGAGCATCGCGAGAAGCAGGTCGGCAAGTAGACCGCATCATCCGCCTCAAGCAGAGGCCAAACAAAAAGGACGCCTCGGCGTCCTTTTTGTTTGCTGCGCCTGATTGGTGTTCAGGCGGCCGGCGGCACACCGTCAGCGGCAACCGCCTTCATAGACAAGCGAACGCGTCCCTTGTCGTCGGTCTCGATGACCTTGACTTTGACGACTTGTCCTTCCTTCAGATAGTCGGACACGGCATTCACGCGCTCGTTGGCAATCTGCGAGATGTGCAGCAGACCATCCTTGCCCGGCAGCAGGCTGATGATGGCGCCGAAATCGAGCAGGCGAAGGACAGGGCCTTCATAGATCTTGCCGACTTCGACTTCGGCGGTAATGTCTTCGATGCGCTTCTTCGCGGTCTGCGCCGCATCGGCATTGACCGACGAGATGGTCACCGAGCCATCGTCCTCGATGTCGATCACGCAACCGGTTTCCTCGGTCAGCGCACGAATGACGGCGCCACCCTTGCCGATCACGTCGCGAATCTTCTCGGGGTTGATCTTCATGTGGATCATGCGCGGCGCAAAAGTGGAAACCTCTTCACGCGCACCCGTCATCGCATCGCGCATCAGGCCGAGAATGTGCAGACGTGCTTCTTTGGCCTGCGCCAGCGCGACCTGCATGATCTCCTTGGTGATGCCCTGGATCTTGATGTCCATTTGCAGCGCGGTGACGCCAGTGTCCGATCCGGCCACTTTGAAATCCATGTCGCCCAGATGATCCTCGTCACCAAGGATGTCGGTCAATACGGCGAAGCGGTTGCCTTCCTTGATGAGGCCCATGGCGATGCCGGCCACATGCGCCTTCAACGGTACACCGGCATCCATCAGCGCGAGCGAACCGCCGCACACGGAGGCCATCGACGACGAGCCGTTGGACTCTGTGATCTCCGATACCACGCGCATCGAATAGCCGAACTCCTCGGCGGAGGGCAACGCGGCGATCAAAGCCCGCTTGGCCAGGCGGCCATGGCCGATTTCGCGGCGCTTGGGCGTACCGACGCGGCCGGTTTCGCCGGTGGCGAAGGGCGGCATGTTGTAGTGGAGCATGAAGCGGTCGCGATATTCGCCCTGCAGCGCGTCGATGATCTGCTCGTCGCGCCCGGTGCCCAGCGTGGCAACCACCAGCGCCTGGGTCTCACCGCGCGTGAACAATGCGGAACCGTGCGTGCGCGGCAGGACTCCGGTGCGGATGGAAATCGGGCGTACCGTGCGGGTGTCGCGTCCATCGATGCGTGGCTCGCCGTTGAGAATCTGGCTGCGTACGATCTTGGCTTCCAGTTCGAACAGAACATTGCCGATCTCGTTGCTGCTCGGCGCATTGTCGACGCCGTCGGTCAAGGCTGCGATGGTCTTCTTGAAGATTTCGCGCGTCGATTGCACACGTGCCTGCTTGCTCGTGATCTTGTAGGCGGCGCGCAATTCGTCTTCCGCCAACTCGGCAACGCGGGCGATCAGGGGCTCATTCTTCGGTGCCGGCTGCCAATCCCACTCGGGCTTCCCGGCTTGCTCGACCAGCTCGTTGATGGCGCTAATGGCGATCTGCATCTGGTCGTGACCGAACACCACGGCACCGAGCATCACCTCTTCGGACAACTGCTGGGCTTCCGATTCCACCATCAGCACGGCGGCAGCGGTGCCGGCGACGACGAGGTCGAGTTGCGTGGTTCCCATCTGGGTCTTGGTCGGGCACAGCACGTAGCGGCCATCGATGTAGCCGACGCGCGCGGCGCCGATCGGGCCGTTGAACGGCAGGCCGGAAATCGCCAGAGCGGCCGATGCACCGATCAGCGCGGGGATATCCGGGTCCACCTCCGGATTGCAGGACATCACGGTGCAGACGATCTGGATCTCGTTGTAGAAGCCATCAGGAAACAACGGGCGAATCGGCCGATCGATCAGGCGGGAGGTCAGCGTCTCCTTTTCCGACGGACGTCCCTCGCGCTTGAAAAAGCCACCCGGAATGCGGCCGGCGGCGTAGGTCTTTTCCTGGTAATCGACCGTCAGCGGGAAGAAATCCTGGCCCGGCTTCGCATCCTTGGCGCCGACGACGGTCGCGAGTACCACGGTGTCATCCATGTTCACCATCACCGCACCGCCAGCCTGGCGGGCGATTTCACCCGTTTCGAGGGTCACCGTGCGCTCGCCGTAGGCGAACGTCTTTTTGATAGCAGTCAACACGAGAATTCCTTTCGACAAAAACAAAGGCCGGCATCGCCATTAGGCGATGCCGGCCGGGATTCAGCGGATGCGCACGGCACCTCGCGCGGTCCTGCGACCGCCCGGCTGCGTGCAAGCGCACGCTGGCGGATTACTTGCGCAGGCCAAGGCGCTCGATCAGCGTCTTGTACTTCTCGGCGTTGGTGCGCTTCAGATAGTCGAGCATCTTGCGACGCTGGCTGACCATCTTCAGCAGGCCGCGACGCGAATGGTGATCCTTGACGTGGGCCTTGAAATGGTTGGTAAGGTCGTTGATGCGTGCCGTGAGCAACGCAACCTGGACTTCCGGTGAACCGGAATCGCCCTGGGCGCGCTGATAGTCGGCGACGATCTTCGCCTTGTCGGAGGTGCTGATGGACATGTGATGAATTTCCTTGCGGTTTCAGTATGTTCGTGCCTTGTAGCGAGCGCAGGATTATATCGGTTGATGCATCCCCTGCTCAAGCCTTCGCGGCATATTTTTCCCTCTGTTCAGCAGATGGCGCCCCGATCGGCAATCAGTCGCTCGGGTTTGATCCAGTCCCCCTGTGATCGTCCAACCCCGAGAAAGCGACCGTTGGGGTCCTGCAGGCGAACCCGGCTGCCGTCCATCCCGGCGTAGGCGATGGTCTGTCCCTGCCCAAGCCGGCGGCTGGCATCGGCATCCAGCGAAATAACGGGCAGTGTCGCCACCAGGCAATCAACCGACTTGAGGTGTCTGTCGCGTTCGGACAGTTCAATCCCTTCGATCTGCGTCAGCGAGATCGCTTCCTCGATGTCGAATGACCCGATCGCGGTGCGGCGCAATGCCGTAAGGTGGGCGCCGCAGCCTAGCGCCCGCCCGATGTCCTGGGCCAGCGTACGCACGTAGGTGCCCTTGCTGCAATGCACGGTGAACGTCATCGCCGAATTCTCGAAGGCAACGAGGGCCAGCGTCATGACGCGAATGCGCCGCGGCATCCGTTCGACTTCGATCCCCTTGCGGGCCAGTTCGTACAGTGGCGTTCCGTCGCGCTTGAGCGCGGAATGCATTGGAGGTACCTGTTCGATCTCGCCGCGAAATCGTCCGAGAACGGACTCGACTTCGTCACGCGCGACATCAACGGGACGCTCGTGGCGACGCACGACGACGCCGGATGAATCGCCACTGTCGGTTTCGGCGCCCAACTGCGCCGTCGCAAGGTAACGCTTGTCGGCGTCGAGCAAGTCCGCCGAAAACTTGGTCGCCTCGCCAAAGCATATCGGCAGCAAGCCGGTCGCAAAAGGATCGAGTGTCCCGGTGTGGCCGGCCTTTTCGGCGTTGAACAGGCGCCGCACGGTCTGCAACGCCTGATTGGAACTCGGGCCGGCCGGCTTGTCGAAGAGCAGCACGCCGTCCACCAGACGGCGCGGCGCCCTGCGTGGCGCACTCACTGCGCGTCGTCCGGCGATCCGCTGGCGACGGCCTCGTCGATCAGGCGGGACAGGCGGGTACCCCGCTCCACCGAAACGTCATACACGAAGTGCAACTGCGGAATCTGGTGAATGCGGATGCGCTTGCCCAGTTCGGCGCGCAGGAACCCGCCGAGCCGCTGCATTCCTGTCGTGACCTCGCCGGCATCGACTTCGGCCAGCGAAGTGAAGTACACCTTGGCATGCGAAAAATCGGCACTGACCTCGACTTCCGTCAGCGTGACCAACGGTAGCCAACGCGCCACGCGCGGATCCTTGATGCCGTTGCGCAGCAGCTCGGCCAACTCGCGCCGGATCTGCTGCGCTACCCGCTCGGAGCGGGCAAAGCCGGTTTCGCGCCGTCCCGCCATCACTGTAGTTTGCGATCGCGATCAGAGCGAGCGCGCCACTTCCTGTATTTCGAAGGCTTCGATCTGATCGCCTTCCATGATGTCGTCGAAGTTCTTCAAATTCAGGCCGCACTCGAAGCCTTCGCGCACTTCGCGGGCATCGTCCTTGAAGCGCTTGAGGGAGGCCAACTCGCCGGTGTGGATGACCACGTTGTTGCGCAACAGGCGAATCTGCGAATTGCGCCGCACGATGCCGGAAAGCACCATGCAACCGGCAATCGCGCCGACCTTCGAAATGCGGAACACCTGTCGAATCTCGATCAGGCCCGTGACCGCTTCCTTCTTCTCCGGCGCCAGCATGCCGGAGAGGGCTGCCTTCACTTCGTCGACGGCTTCGTAGATGATGTTGTAGTAGCGGATATCGACGCCGAAAGTCTCGGCCACCTTGCGCGCGCCTGAGTCGGCACGCGTGTTGAAACCGATGATGACGGCCTTGGACGCGCTCGCCAGATTGACGTCCGACTCCGTGATGCCGCCGACGGCGGCATGCACGACATTCACCTTCACCTCGTCGGTCGACAGTTTGCCCAATGCATGCACCAGTGCTTCCTGCGAACCCTGCACGTCCGACTTGATGACCAGCGCCAGCGACTTGACTTCGCCCTCGGCCATCTGCTCGAACATGTTCTCCAGCTTGGCAGCCTGCTGCTTGGCGAGCTTGACATCGCGAAACTTGCCCTGACGGAACAGCGCAATCTCGCGTGCCTTCTTTTCGTCGCCCAATACGATGACTTCGTCGCCAGCGGCCGGTACGTCGGTCAACCCCTGAATCTCGACCGGCACCGAGGGCCCGGCCTTGTCGACCGTGCGCCCCGACTCGTCGATCATCGCCCGCACGCGGCCGAATACCGCGCCGGCAAGCAGAGTGTCGCCTCGCTTTAGCGTCCCGGATTGCACCAGCAGCGTCGCTACCGGGCCCTTGCCCTTGTCCAGTCGGGCTTCGATGACGAGGCCCTTCGCCGGCGCATCGACCGGCGCACGCAGTTCAAGCACTTCGGCCTGCAGCAGCACATTCTCGAGCAGGCTGTCGATACCCATGCCGGTCTTGGCGGACACGGAGACAAACGGCGACTCACCGCCGTATTCTTCCGGCACGACACCCTCGGCAACCAGTTCCTGTTTGACGCGCTCCGGATTGGCTTCCGGCTTGTCCATCTTGTTCAGTGCGACGACGATCGGCACGCCGGCCGCCTGCGCATGGTGGATGGCTTCCTTCGTCTGCGGCATCACGCCGTCATCAGCGGCGACGACGAGGATGACGATGTCCGTCGCCTTGGCGCCGCGCGCGCGCATCGCCGTGAAAGCCTCGTGGCCGGGCGTATCGAGGAAGGTGATGGCGCCGCGCGGCGTCACGACGTTGTAGGCCCCGATGTGCTGCGTGATGCCGCCGGCTTCGCCGTGCGCCACACGCGCCTTGCGGATGCTGTCGAGCAAGGACGTCTTGCCGTGGTCGACGTGACCCATGACGGTCACCACCGGCGCGCGCGGCATCATTTCGACATTCTGTGCTTCCGCGGTCTCCGCGAGGAAGGCATCGGGATCATCGAGCTTGGCGGCGACGGCCGTATGGCCCATTTCCTGCACGACGATCATCGCCGTTTCCTGATCGATGACCTGATTGATGGTGACCATGGACCCCATCTTCATCATCGTCTTGATGACTTCTGCGGCCTTGACCGCCATCTTGTGCGCCAGGTCGGCGACGGAGATCGTCTCCGGAACATGGACTTCACGGATGATCGCCTCTGTCGCCTGGGTTCCCTGCGTAGCGGTCTGATGCCCCGCGGAGTGCCGTCCCTGACGGCCCGGACCGCGCGCGCCACGCCAGCCCGGCGCGCCGATTCCCGTGTCGCCACGGGTCTTGATCGTGCGCTTCTTGTCGGACGCCGAGTCCCGCGTGTCCTTCTTTGCCGACTTGCCCTTGACTTCATCGGGGCGCCCGGCAGGCTTGTGGATGGTTCCCGACACGCCCGGCGCGGCGGCGTCCTTCTTGGCCTCGGTCTGGGCCAGCGCAGCTTGTTGCTGCGCCAGGCGGGCCTCTGCTTCGGCACGGGCGCGTGTTTCGCGTTCGCGCTTTTCCGCCAGTTCTGCGGCCTGGATCGAAGCGAGCTTGGCCGCACGTTCGGTTTCGGCTTCGCGCTGTGCGATCTGGCCGGCATCGAGATAAGAGGGCTTGGCCTTGGCCTTGGCCACCGTGCGGGCGCGCACCTTCGGTGCCTCCGCTGCAGGTTCGGCCGGTGCGGACGCCGCTGGGGCTGAACCCGCCGCGGCTTCCGGGGCCGCCGCCGCTGCCGCCTCGGCTTCTGCCGCCTTGGCCGCCGCCTCCGCCGCACGCCGCGCTCTCGCTTCCTCTTCGGCCAGTCGCGCGTGCTCGGCCGCCCGCTCCGCCTCTTCGCGTTCGCGTGCCACGCGCTCGGCTGCCTGTGCGGCTGCCAACGCCTTGGCTTCCTCTTCCTTCGCGGCTTCTGCAGCGACTTCCTGCGGATCGCGCTTGACGAAGACCCGCTTCTTGCGCACCTCGACCTGAATCGTGCGCGCCTTGCCGGTGGCATCGGCCGCCTTGATCTCGGTCGTCTGCTTGCGCGTCAACGTGATCTTCGACTTGGGTGCGGTCTCGCCGTGCGACTTGCGCAGGTAGTCGAGCAGCAACGACTTGTCCTGCTCGGTCACCGGGTCGGTGGATGCGTCCTTCTGTACGCCAGCCTTGACGAACTGCTCGAGCAGCGCCTTTGCCGGCATCTTCAGTTCTGCAGCGAACTGGGAAACGGTCATGAGTTCCATAGCGCTATTCCTCAGGCCTCCTCGGCAAACCAGTGCGCACGCGCCTCGGTGATGAGTGCCTTGGCCCTTTCTTCGTCAATCCCCGTCATCTCGACCAATTCGTCGACGGCCAGATCGGCCAGCGAGTCGCGGTCGGTGACCCCCTGTTTCGCCAACTTGGCTGCCAGGGCAGGCTCCATGCCTTCGAGCGACATCATGTCGTCGGCGACCTTGTCGAGCTGCTCCTCGTCGACGATCGCTTCGGTCAGGAGGACGTTGCGCGCACGATCACGCAGTTCGTTGATCGTCGCCTCGTCGAACGCGTCGATCTCGAGCATCTCGCCGAGCGGCACGTAGGCGATTTCCTCGAGCGTCGAAAATCCTTCGTCGATCAGGATGTCGGCGACTTCCTGATCGACATCGAGCTTGTCGACGAACAGTTGCCGGATCGTCGAACGCTCCGACTCGCTCTTCTGCTGCGACTCCTCGATCGTCATGAGATTGATCGTCCAGCCGGTCAGTTCGGACGCCAGGCGGACGTTCTGGCCGCCGCGACCGATCGCGATGGCCAGGTTGTCTTCATCCACCACGACGTCCATCGCATGCCGCTCTTCGTCGACCACGATGCTCTGCACTTGCGCCGGTGCCAGCGCGCCGATGACGAACTGCGCCGGATCGGCGGACCAGTGGATGATGTCGACCCGCTCGCCGGACAATTCGTTGGTCACCGCCGTGACGCGTGACCCGCGCATGCCGACGCAGGTACCGATGGGATCGACGCGCGGGTCATTGGACTTGACGGCGATCTTCGCGCGCACGCCGGGATCGCGCGCGGCGGCCTTGATTTCGAGGAGGCCATCTTCGATCTCGGGCACTTCCAGCTCAAAGAGCTTGATGATGAATCCCGGTGCCGTGCGCGACAGGATGAGTTGCGGCCCGCGCGCCTGCCGATCGATTTTCAGCAACCAACCGCGCACGCGGTCGCCCGGACGCAGGTTTTCCTTGGGGATCATCTGGTCGCGAGGCAACAGGGCCTCGACGCGACCGGCTTCGACGATGGCATTGCCGCGCTCGAGGCGACGGACCGTACCGGAGACGAGGTGTTCCTTGCGCTCGAGGAAGTCATTCAAGACCTGCTCACGCTCGGCGTCGCGGATGCGTTGCAGGATGACCTGCTTGGCCGCCTGGGCGCCGATGCGACCGAAATCCACCGGCTCGATCGACTCCTCGATATAGTCTTCGAGATCGACATCCTCGACCTGGGAACGCGCCTCGCTCAGGCTGATCTGCTGTTCCGGATTCTCGACGGTGCCGTCGGCGACCACCAACCAGCGGCGAAACGACTCGTACTCGCCGGTTTCACGATCAATCTCGACGCGCACGTCGGCCTCTTCGTTGACCTTCTTCTTCGTGGCCGACGCCAGCGCAAGCTCCAGCGCAACGAAGACGATATCCTTCTGGACGTTCTTTTCGCGGGCCAGGGCATCGACCAGCAGCAGCATTTCACGGCTCATACGTGTTTCTCCAGAAAGTCGCGAATCAGAATTTCGGAATCAGGCGGGCTCGATCGATGTTGTCGATCGCGAACACATGCGTGGCGGCATCCACACGCAGGCGGATGCGCGGCACATCCCCGACAGCTGCAGAAGGCTCCAGGCCTTCGAGTGTTCCCGAGAAGTTGCGCTGCGTACCTTTAGGCACACGCAACTTGATCTGCACCTGTTCACCTGCAAAGCGAACATAGTCGCGGGGCTTCGTCAGCGGACGGTCGAGTCCGGGCGACGACACTTCGAGGCGATCGTAATCGACGTTTTCGACGGCAAACAGCCGGGTCAATTGATGGCTGACCTGCGCGCAATCGTCGACCGTGATCGGCGAAAGCGTACCGTCTGCGGGACGGTCGATGAAGACCCGCAACAGACGCGCACGCGGGCTGGCTTCGAACTCAACCAGTTCGAAACCCAGCCCTTCGACAGTTTTTTCAATTAATTCAGCTACTTGCATTTTGAGCAGAAACAAAAAATGGGCTCCAAGGCCCATTCCTTCTTTCTCTTATCGAGAACGGCGCGAACGAAAACAGGAAGATTATAGCAAGTGGATCAGCCACTTGCAATGAGCAGTCCCTACCGTGCGCGTGGTGTCACGAATCGTCGGCGGCTTCGTCGATCAGCGTCTCCGTCGGCATCGCTGCAGCAGTCCGCTTGCTGCCTCGCACCAATCGCCTGACGTCTTCTGGCGCAAGGTCTGCCACCTGGCCGCGCCGAAGCCGCGGCGGCAGCGCCACCGGGCCATATCGAACCCGCATCAGCCGACTGACGATGCTGTCGACCGCCTCGAACATGCGTCGCACTTCCCGATTGCGTCCCTCTGAGATCGATACCCGATACCAGTGATTGACCCCTTCTCCACCCTGATCAACGAGGTGATTGAAGTGCGCCGGTCCGTCTTCCAGCTCGACACCCGCCTTGAGGCGCTCGGTCTGCTCGTCCGTCAGCGCCCCCAGCACGCGCACTGCATATTCCCGTTCGACCTCGTAGCGCGGGTGCATCAGGCGGTTGGCCAGGCCGCCATCGTTGGTGAAGAGCAGCAGTCCGCAGGAGTTGAAATCAAGCCGGCCGATGGCAATCCAGCGACCACTCTTCAAGCGCGGCAAGCGCGAAAACACGGTCGGCCGACCATCCGGATCGTCGCGCGACACGATTTCGCCTTCGGGCTTGTGGTACATCAGCACTCGCGGCAAGCGATCACCCAGCTTCAACTGCACCATCTTGCCGTTGACGCGCACGCGATCACCCAAGCCGACGCGCTGCCCGACATGCGCCGTCTCGCCATTGACCTGCACGCGCCCGGCCGCGATCCAGCCGTCAATCTCGCGCCGCGAGCCGATGCCGATGTCGGCGAGCGCCTTCTGCAGCTTCGGCGCTTCAATTTCCACGGCCGGTGCGTTGCGTCCGGCACCACGCCGGGACGCCGCGGCCGGCGGCCGCAGCGGACTGCGCTTGCGCACCGCGCCGCGCTGGGGAGGTGTCGCCGCTTCGATCGTACGCGCGCCCGCATTACGGGCCGGCGGTTCGGCAGCTTCCGGCGCCCCCTCAGGGCGCGCCGACGGCCGCGAGGAGATCCGGCGTGGC
>JBGARB010000099.1:0-14339 GCA_044230495.1 Rhodocyclaceae bacterium | reverse complement strand
GTGCGCGGCGTGGCGCACGGGCATCGACGTGGCGCCGGGGGGCTTCGTCGAAATCGATTTCCTGCTCGGCGAGGGTCAGTCGGCCGACGAAGCCGCCGCGCTGGTCCGGCGCTATCGCGAGCCGGGCGCGATTGCCCATGCCCTCGATGAAGTGCGTGCCTTCTGGGCGCGCCTGCTCGGCCGCGTGCGGATCAGCACCCCGGTGCCCGCACTCGACCTGATGGGCAATGGCTGGCTCGCCTACCAGAATCTGTCCTGCCGCCTGTGGGCGCGCACGGCGACCTACCAGTCGGGCGGTGCATTCGGCTTCCGCGACCAGATGCAGGATGCCGCCGCGCTGATCCACCTGCGGCCGGACCTGACGCGTGCGCAGATCGTCGCCAATGCCGCGCACCAGTTCGTCGAAGGGGACGTGCTGCACTGGTGGCATCCGCCGGCCGCCAGCGGCATGCGCACGCGCTTCGCCGACGACCTGCTATGGCTGCCCTATCTCACCGCGTACTACGTCGGCATTACCGGCGATGTCGCGGTACTCGACGAACCGGTGCGGTTCATCACGGCGCGCCAGTTGGCCGCTGACGAAGACGAGGCCTACCTGACACCTACCGATTCCGGCACGCGGGCGGACGTCTTCGAGCATTGCTGCCGCGCACTCGATCGCTCGCTGGTGACGGGGCCGCATGGCCTGCCGTATTTCGGCTGCGGCGACTGGAACGACGGCATGAACCGCGTCGGCCACGGCGGCGGCGAGAGCGTGTGGATGGGGTTCTTCCTCATCGCCATCATCGATGCCTTTGCGCCGCTGTGCGACCGGCGCGGCGACGATGCCCGGGCTGCCCGCTATCGCGCATTCCGCCAGCGGATGCTGGCGGCCGTGAACGACGCCGGCTGGGACGGCGCGTGGTACCGCCGCGCCTACTATGCCGATGGCACACCGCTGGGTTCCATCCGGAGCGACGAGTGCCGCATCGATGCGTTGGCGCAAGCCTGGGCGGTGATCTCGCGTGCCGCGCCTGACGAGCGGCGCGATGCCGCGCTCGACGCCCTGGAGTTGCAGTTGATCTCCGACGACGACGGCCTGATCCGTCTGCTCGCACCACCCTTCGTCGATACGCCGCATGATCCGGGCTACATCAAGGGCTATGTCGCCGGCGTGCGCGAGAACGGCGGCCAATACACGCACGCGGCCTTGTGGGTGGTGAAGGCGATGGCCGAGGCCGGCCGCCGCGATCGCGCCGCCGAGCTCCTGACGCTGCTCAGCCCCGTCAGCCATGCATCGACGCCGGAGGGCGTGGCCCGCTACCAGACGGAGCCCTACGTCATCGCCGCCGACGTGTACGGCGTCGCACCGCATGTCGGGCGCGGCGGCTGGACCTGGTACACCGGCTCGGCGGGCTGGATGTATCGCGTCTTGCTCGAGACGCTGCTGGGCTTCTCGCTCGAAGGCGGCAACGTGTTGCGCCTCGCGCCGCGGATTCCCGACGCGTGGCCGGGCTGCGCGCTGAGCTACCGCCACACGCCGACGACCGTCTATGAAATCGAGATGATCAATCCGCACGGCAAGGCCGGGCGCGTCGATTCCGCGCGGCTGGACGGCACGCCGTTGCCGATCACCAATGGCCACGCCAGCGTGCGGGTGACGCTGGTCGACGACGGCCGCGTGCATCGGCTGGTGCTGATGCTGGGGGCCATGCGATGACCGATGCGACCGGCTTCCCGCCCGGCTTCCTGTGGGGCAGCGCGACATCCGCCTACCAGATCGAGGGCTCGCCGCTGGCCGACGGCGCCGGGCCGAGCATCTGGCATCGTTTCGCCCATACGCCGGGTCGGATCGCCAACGGCGATACCGGCGACGTCGCCTGCGACCATTACCGGCGCTTGGACGAGGACGTCGCGATCATGCGCGAGCTGGGCCTGCGCGCCTACCGCTTCAGCATCTCGTGGAGCCGCGTGCTGCCCGACGGGCGCGGGCGCATCAACGAAAAGGGTCTCGACTTCTACGCACGCCTCGTCGACCTGGTGCTGGAAAACGGCATCGCGCCGCTGGCGACGCTCTACCACTGGGATCTGCCGGCCGCGCTCGACGACCTGGGCGGCTGGACCAATCCGGACATCGCGAACTGGTTCGGCGACTATGCCGCGCTGATGTTCCGTCGGCTCGATGGCCGCGTGCGTTCGTGGGCCACGCTCAACGAGCCGTGGGTCGTCACCGACGGCGGCTACCTGCACGGCGTGCTGGCGCCGGGCCGGCGTTGCGCCTACGCTGCGGCGCGTGCCGCGCATCACCTGTTGCGCGCCCACGGTACGGCCGTGCGCGCCTACCGCGCCGAGGGACGCCACGACATCGGCATCGTCGTCAATGTCGAACCCAAGCATGCGGCGAGCGATTCAACTGCCGACCTGGCGGCAACGCGGCGCGCCGATGCCTACATGAACCGGCAATTCCTCGACCCGCTGTTCCTGCGCCGCTATCCGGACGAGATGGCGGAAGTCTTCGGCGCGGCCTGGCCGCAATGGCCGGAAGACGACTTCGCGCTGATCGCCGAGCCGATGGACTTCCTCGGCGTCAACTATTACACCCGCAGCGTCAATGCCCACGACGCGGCGGCATGGCCGGTCGGTGCGCGCCAGGTGCCGCAGATGCAATCGACGCGCACGGAAACCGGCTGGGAGGTGCATCCGCCCGCCTTTACCGAACTGCTGCTGTGGATCAAGGCCCGTTACGGCAATCCGCCGCTGTACGTCATGGAAAACGGCTCGGCGTTCTACGATCCGCCGGTAGCCACTGACGGGCGCATCCGAGACCCGCTGCGCATCGAGACGATGCGCGGCCATTTGCTGGCCGTGCGCGACGCGATCGCCCAGGGCGTGGATCTGCGCGGCTACATGGTCTGGTCTTTGTTGGACAACCTCGAGTGGGCGCACGGTTTTTCCAAGCGCTTCGGCATCGTGCACGTCGACTTCACGAGCCAGCGAAGGACACCCAAGGACAGCGCGCGCTACTACGCCCGCATCGTGGCGAGCAATGGCGCCGCCTTGACCGAGGGGCTCTGACATGGCTTCCGTCGAACTCGTTGCCGTCCGCAAATCCTTCGGCGAGGCCGAGGTCATCCGCGGCGTCGATCTGGCCATCGCGCATGGCGAATTCGTCGTCTTCGTCGGGCCGTCGGGGTGCGGCAAGTCCACGCTGCTGCGGCTGATCGCCGGGCTGGAAGAGCTTGGCGCCGGCGAAGTGCGCATCGACGGCGAGGGCGTGAACCATCGCCTGCCGCGCGATCGCGACATCGCCATGGTGTTCCAGAGCTACGCGTTGTACCCGCACATGAGCGTGGCGCAGAACATGGGCTTCGCGTTGCGACTGGCCGGGCGGCCGGCGGCGGAGATCGCCGAGCGCGTGGGCAAGGCCGCGCGGATGCTCGGGCTCGAGGCGGTTCTCGATCGCAAGCCGCGCGCACTCTCCGGCGGGCAACGCCAACGCGTGGCGATGGGCCGCGCCATCGTGCGCAATCCCAAGGTGTTCCTCTTCGATGAGCCGCTGTCCAATCTCGATGCGCAACTGCGCGTGCAGATGCGTGCCGACATCAAGCAGTTGCACCGCGATATCGGCACGACGTCAATCTACGTCACACACGACCAGATCGAGGCGATGACCATGGCCGACCGCATCGTCGTACTGCGTGCGGGGGCTGTCGAACAGGTCGGCACGCCGCTGGAGCTCTACGATGCGCCGCGCAACGTCTTCGTCGCCGGCTTCATCGGCTCGCCGGCGATGAACCTGCTGGCCGGTCAATGGTCGGCGGGCAACGGCGAAGCCGGCGTGCGCCTGGCCGACGGGCAGTTCGTGCCGCTGCCCGGCCGCGCCGTCGAAGCCGGGCGCGAGGTATGGCTTGGCGTGCGCCCCGAGCACCTGCGGGTGGATCGCCATGGCCTGCGGCTCGGCGTGCGCATCGTCGAAATGACCGGCGGCGGCACGCACCTGCTGTGCGCCGGGCCAGGCGGCGATGTGACCGTCGTTGCGCATGAGCGATTGGCGGTGCGGGTGGGCGAGACCATCGCCGTCGCCCTGTCCGCCGCGACCTGCCATCTCTTCGATCGCGCCAGCGGCCTGCGCATCGGCTGACCAGGCGGCGCGGTCAGCCGCTTGGCGCCGTGCCACCACCACTGTAGTTTCAGGCGTCGGCGGCAGCGTCGCGAAACGGCGCTTTGAAAGGCAGGTGCGCGGCAGTCTGGTCGGCGTAGTCGCGCATGGCGGCGTCTTCGCGCCGCAGGTAGTCGGTGAGCGCGGCGCGCATGCGCGTGTCGGCGATCCAAAATGCCGACCAGGTATCGGTCGGCTCGAAACCGCGCGCGAGCTTGTGCTCGCCCTGCGCGCCGGGCTCGAAGCGTGCGAGGCGTTCGCGAATGCAGTACGCGATGCCCTGGTAGTAGCACAGCTCGAAATGCAGGCCGGGGACTTGCCGCGCGGCGCCCCAATGGCGACCGTAGAGCGTGTTGTCGTCGCGATAGCAGATGGCCGACGCGACCAGCGTGCCGACCGGCTCGCGGGCGGTGAACACGACCATGCGCCGGCCGAGCGCCCGCGCGACATCGATGAAGAAGCCGACCGGCAACGCCGGGTGGTTGCCGTAGCGCTCGAAGGTGTCGCGGTACTGGGCGTGCAGTGCGGGCCACGCGTCGGCGGCGATCTCGTCGCCATGCAGTGTTTCGATGAGGAGCCCGGATTCGGCCACCGCGCGCCGTTCGCGCTTGAGCTTCTTGCGCTTCTCGGCGGTGAAGGTCGCAAGGAAGTCGTCGAACGAGGCAAAGTCGCGGTTGCGCCAATGGAACTGCACGCCCCGGCGCAGCAGGCAGCCGGCGGCGGCGAGCGCCGCGCGGTCGTTGTCGTCGACGAACAGACATTGCCAGGACGCCGCATCGGCATCCTGCGTGGCATCGATGCAGGCCTCGACCAAGGCGCCGCGCAACGACGGGTCGCCACTGCGCACGAGCAGGCGCGGGCCGGGCGAGGGCGTGTAGGGAATGCCGGTGACGAGCTTGGGGTAGTAGGCAAGGCCGGCGCTGTGCCAGGCATTCGCCCAGCCCCAGTCGCGGGAGAAGTCGCCGAAGCTGTGCCGGCGCAGCCACATCGGCGCCAACGCACTGACGGCGCCTGTACCGTCACGCAGCGCGACGTGGTGCGGCTGCCAGACGAGCGCCGGATGCCCATGCGCCGTACCGCCACCACTGTAGTTTTCGAAGGTGCCGAGAAACGCCGCGCTGGCGAAGGGATCGCCACGCGTGTCGAGCGCCGCCCAGTCGTCGGCGGAAACGTCGTTGATCGAGGCGAGAACGGGGATGGCCATGGTCCGCATGGTAGCCGGCTGCGCGGCTAGAATGCCGCGACGCTTCCATCGGCACCGGTTCACCCTCCCATGCGCATTCTCCTGAGCAACGACGACGGCTATTACGCGCCGGGGCTGGCCGCGCTGCACCAGGCGATGGAAAGCCTGGGCGAGGTGACGGTCGTGGCGCCCGAGCGCAACCGCAGCGGCGCGAGCAATTCGCTGACGCTCGACCGGCCGCTCTACTTGCGCCGCGCGCCGAACGGCTTCCGCTACGTCACCGGCACACCGACCGATTGCGTGCATCTGGCGGTTACCGGCGTGCTCGAACACATGCCGGATGTGGTCGTGTCCGGCGTCAATTTCGGCGCCAACATGGGCGACGACACGATCTATTCGGGCACGGTGGCCGCCGCCACCGAAGGCTACCTGCTTGGCATCCCGTCGCTGGCGGTGTCGCTGGCGAGCTTCGAGGGCCGGCATTTCGATGTTGCCGCCGGCATTGCGCGGAAACTGGTCGAGCGCCTGATGGCCAAGCCCTTCGATACGCCGGTGCTGCTCAACGTCAATGTGCCGGATGTACCGGCGGCAGAGATCAAGGGCACGCGCATCACACGCCTGGGTCGTCGCCATCGTGCCGAGGGCGCGGTCAGGACGAAGACGCCGCGCGGGGAAACGGCGTGGTGGATCGGTGCCGCCGGGCCGGCGGCCGATGCCGGCGAAGGGACGGACTTTCACGCCGTCGAAAACGGCTGGGTGTCGGTGACGCCGTTGCAGATCGACCTTACGCACGCCGCGCAGTTGCCGGCCGTGCGCGCGTGGTTCGGGGAGGGGCCGGCGACATGACACCGGCGGCGCTGCACGGCACCGGCATGACGTCGCAACGAACGCGCGAGCGCATGATCGAGCGCCTGCGCGAACAGGGCATCGCCGACCCGCGCGTGCTGCATGCGATGGGCGCTGTGCCGCGGCACTTGTTCGTCGATGTGGCCCTGGCGCATCGTGCCTATGACGATGCGCCGCTGCCGCTGGGCTTCGGCCAGACGATTTCGCAGCCCTTCGTCGTCGCGCGCATGATCGAGCTGCTGATGGCCGGACGCGAGCTGGGCAAGACGCTGGAAATCGGCGCCGGTTGCGGCTATCAGGCGGCGGTGCTCGGTACCTTGGCGGCCGCGGCGGACGCGCCGCCGGCGCTGCTGTCGCAACTGGCGCCGGGCGGGCGTCTGGCGTTGCCGGTGGGCAATGCGGCGGCGGGCGTCCAGATGTTGACGGTGTATGAGCGCACACCGACCGGATTCACCGAAAGCCGCTACGATGCGGTGCGTTTCGTGCCCTTGCTGCCGGGAGTTGCCTGATGTTGCCGACGTGCTGGCGCCTTCGCGCCGTCCTGCCACCACTGTGTTTCTGCGCAGTTCTCGCCGGGTGCGCCAGCAAGGCGCCGGCACCCGAGGTCACGGCGGGGGCGCCGCGCGTCATCGAAGGCGCGCCGCCCGTGGCGACTCCCGAGCCGGTACCCGCAACCCCGGTGGCGCGGCCGGCCGGCGCGAACGAATACGTGGTCAAGAAGGGCGATACGCTGTACGCCATCGCGCTCGATCATGGCGTGGACTACAAGGACCTGGCGCGCTGGAACGGCATCGCCAATGTGAATGTGATTCGCGTCGGCCAGGTGCTGACGATGGCGGAGCCGGGGCTGGTGGAAGCGCCGCCGGCAGACGGCGTGACCGTCAAGCCCGTGTTGGCTGCGGCGCCCGCACCGATCGCGCTCGACGCCCCGCCGGCGTCGGCCCCCGTCGCGGCGGACGCCGGCGGTGCCAACTCGGCCGAGGTCAAGCGCAGCCCGAAGGGTGGCAAGGTGCCTTTCAGTGATGCGGCGCTGGCGCACGCCAGGGCCCAAGGCGGCGCCATGCTGCCGCCAACTAACATCGAGGCGGCACCTGCGGTGACGACGCCGACGACAACGGCCGCGGCGCAGCCTGCGCCTGCGGTCGTTCCGCCGCCCGCAGCGGCGCCGACGACGGCCGCAGCGACGCCGACGACGGTCGCAGCGCCGCCGCCGGCTACCGACGCGGCCGCGAACGGTGCGCTGAGCTGGGCATGGCCTGGCGCCGGCAAGCTGCTGGCCGGCTTCGTCGAGGGCGGCAACAAGGGCATGGACCTTGGCGGCAAGATCGGCGATCCGGTGCTCGCCGCGGCGCCGGGCAAAGTGTCCTACGTGGGCAGCAGCCTGCGCGGTTACGGCAAGATGATCGTGGTCAAGCACAATGCCGACTACCTGTCGGTGTATGCACACAACAGCAAGGTGCTGGTCGCCGAAGGGCAGGCGGTTTCGGCGGGCCAGAAGATCGCCGAGCTGGGCGATTCGGACACCGATGCGCCGAAGCTGCATTTCGAGATCCGGCGCCAGGGCAAGCCGGTCAATCCGGCCGGATTCCTGCCTCCGCGCTGACGGTGCGCCGACGTCATACCCGGACTGCATGCCTTCCGGGACCGACTGGTCGCTGCTGCGGTGCGGCAAATTTCAGACAGTCGTTGACTTCATTGGTTCAAAAGAGATAAAAAGGGTGAGAAATTCACTCTAACTTGGTTAAATAAAAAAGAAATTGTGCCGATAAGAAGGACGAGAGTGCGTCCTTATCGGCAGGATTCGGCCGAGGGAGCCACATGAGTCAACAGCCGGGCGACGCGGCACGCCTCGATGAGGTGCGCCGGTTGAAAAAGGAGGGAATGTCAATGTCTGAAATCGTGGCGCGCCTTAATGGCGAGGGTCCTGATCGCAAGGCCACGAACGGCAACGGCAAGCCCGAGCTGGGACTCGTGCCACCGGTCACGGCGCGCGGCGGTCTCAACGTCACGCTCGACGACATCCAGTTCCCCGCCTACATGGTCAACCACAACTTCGAGATGTTGTGGATGAACCCCCAGGCGCAGAAGGTGGTCTTCTCGTTCATCGACGAACTGCCGCCCACGAGCGACGAGCGCAATCTGTTCCGCCTGCTGCCGGCGTCGCGCAACGAATGGATCGGGCTGCTGCGCTTCCATGTGGCGCTGGCCAAGGCGCGCATCAGTGCCGAAGCCTTTGGCAACGCCTGTCGCGGCCTCGATCCGGTCTCCTACGCCCGCTTGCAGGCCGCGTTTGTCGACGCCACCCCCGAGCCCGTACGGCCGACCTTGGGTGCGCCGGTGACGCTGTATGGTGCCGACGGTGCGATGGCACGCTACACGGGCTATGCGTCCCACTTCCGCGAGGGCATCTTCGTCGTGCTGGTGCCCGAGTCGGAAACGCCGGACATCATGCTCGACCTGCTGGCTCGCCGCGACGAGGTGATTCGTGGCCTGCTGCGCCGTCGCCTGCCGGTGCTGACGCCGCTGGCCGTGCTGGTGGCCGACCTGCAAGGCTCCGTGAAGATCTGTTCCGAACTGCCGCCCTCCGAGTATTTCGAACTCATCAACGAGATCTGGAGCGAGATGGCACCGCTGTTCCGCCAGCACCACGGCACCTGCGGCAAGCATGTCGGCGATGGGCTCGTGTATTACTTCTTCCCGCAGGCCGACAGCGACTACCTGACCAACGCGCTGATCTGCGCGCAGCGCATCCGCAACGCCATGCGCAAGCTCTCTGGCGAATGGCAGTTGCGCAAGAACTGGCTCAACGAGCTGTACCTGAACGTCGGCATCACCGAAGGGCAGGAATGGTTCGGCACCTACCAGTCGTCGACCGGCGTCGAATTCGTGGTCCTCGGCGATACGATCAACCAGGCCGCCCGCGTGTCCGAACTGGCGCGCTTCGGCGGCATCTGGGCGACCAAGAGCGTCATCGGCAAGATTCCCGCCGAGTACCGCGACCGCGTCAGCTACGGCGTACGTCGGCGTGCCGCGGACGGTCGCGAGGTGTTCGTGCCATCGAGCTTCTCGCAGGTTCAGAGCCTGATGGAACAGGATGGCAGCGCGCGTTTCGACAAGCAGCGCGACATCGCGACCGTACCGGTGACGGAAATCACCGAAGTCCGGGTCAACGACTAGTCTTGCCGAAACCGGCCGCGCGACGGCCGCTAACATGCGGCATGGCCGAATTCGATTGCCTGCGCCTTGTCGCGCATCCCGCCCGCGTGACCCGAACCGCCGATGTGTCCGTGCGTTGGCTGTTGACGCCCGATGCGCTGACGCTGCGCTATGACTGGCCGACCGTCGGCATCCGCTTCCCTGCCGCTGCCGGGGCAGCGCGTGCCGACGGTCTTTGGCAACACACCTGCGGCGAATTGTTCATCGCCGATGCCGATGCAACGGCGTATCGCGAATTCAATTTCGCACCATCGGGAGAATGGGCCTGCTATGACTTCGCTGCCTACCGGCAAAGGGCGGAGGTAGCGCCGAAGGTGCCCGCGCCGCACATCCGCTTCGCGGTCGATGCCACCGGCGCCCGCCTCGACGTGCGTTTGTCGCGCGCATCCCTGCCGCCATCGGGCGGACAATGGTTGGCAGGTGTGACGGCCGTCACCGAGTGCGACGACGGCATGCTCGAATACCGGGCGCTGACGCATCCCGCCGCGGACCCTGACTTTCATGACCGGGCGGGGTTCATTTTGAAGTGGGCATCGACATGAAGACCGGACTTGATCGCGTATTGGCCGAGAAGCAGTTGCAGCGCCGCCTGGCGGGCCGCCGGGTCGCCTTGCTGGCCCACCCGGCCTCGGTGACGGCCGACCTTGCGCACGCGCTCGATGCGCTGGAGGCCTTGCCCGATGTTCTGCTGACGGCAGCCTTCGGCCCGCAGCACGGACTGCGCGGCGACAAGCAGGACAACATGATCGAATCGCCGGATTACGTCGATCCTGCGCACGGCATCCCGGTGTTCAGTCTGTATGGCACGGTGCGCCGACCGACCGATGCGATGATGGCAAGCTTCGATGTGCTGCTCGTCGACTTGCAGGACCTGGGCTGTCGCATCTATACCTTCGTCACCACCTTGCGCTACGTCCTCGAAGCCGCCGCGGCGCATGGCAAGGAAGTGCTGGTGCTCGATCGGCCGAACCCCGCCGGGCGGCCGGTGGAAGGCTTGTGCCTGCGGCCCGGCTGGGAGAGCTTCGTCGGCGCCGGGCCGCTGCCGATGCGCCATGGCCTGACGCTGGGCGAACTGGCGCTTTGGTTTACGCAGGCGTGCGACATCGATGTCGACCTGGCGGTCGCCGACATGCGCGGCTGGCGGCCGGATGCCGCGCCCGGCTTCGGTTGGCCGGCGGCGCGCAGCTGGGTCAACCCGAGCCCGAACGCGCCGAACCTGTCGATGGCCCGCTGCTACGCCGGCACCGTCATGCTCGAAGGCACGACGCTTTCCGAAGGCCGTGGCACGACGCGGCCGCTTGAGCTGTTTGGCGCCCCCGACCTCGACGCCGATGCAGTGCTCGCGCGCATGCGCTCGCTCGCCCCGCAGTGGCTCGCCGGCTGCCGGCTGCGTCCCTGCTGGTTCGAACCGACGTTCCACAAGCATGCCGGCCGGCTGTGCCAGGGCCTGCAGATCCACGTCGACGATCCCCGTGTCTATTTCCATGACGCGTTCCGGCCGTGGCGACTCATGGCGCTGGCTTTCAAGGCCATTCGCCAGCTGCGCCCCGACTATCCGCTGTGGCGGGACTTTCCCTACGAGTACGAGACGCGGCTGGCCATCGACGTCATCAACGGTGGCCCGGCCTTGCGCGAGTGGGTCGACGATCCCCGCGCGATGCCGGCCGACCTCGACGAAATGGCACGGACGGACGAGCGCGAGTGGATAGAATCGCGCGAGCCATTCCTGTTGTACTGAATCCGTCCTTGCCAAACCCGAAGCGCCCCTCGTCGGGTGCATTGCGTGCGCTGCTGGCGCGCGCGGTCACCCTCTGCCTGCTCGTTGCCTCTGTGCCGCTGCACGCCGCCACGCTCGTGCGCTATCCGTTGCCGGAAGCCGAAGGCGACCGCCGCGACGATTATCCGGTGGCGCTGCTGGCATTGATCCTGCAAAAGGCAGGTGGCCAGATGAGACCGGTGCCATCGGGCGAACGATGGTCACAGGCTCGCACGCTGGTGCACTTGGCGGAAGGCCGCGATATCGACGTGGCGTGGTCAATGACGTCAGTAGCGCGCGAGCAGCAACTGCTGCCGATTCGCATACCGATCTTCAAGGGGCTGATCGGGTGGCGCATTGCGCTCGTCCGTCGCGGCCAGGAGCAAATTCTTGCCAATGCGCGCACGCCCAAGGACATCGACTCGCTGGTGGCCGGTCAGGGCCAGGACTGGCCCGACAAGGAGATTCTGCGTGGCAACGGCTTGCCGGTGGTCGATTCGACGTCCTACGACGGCTTGTTCCGCATGCTCGCCGGCGGCCGCTTCGATTACTTTCCGCGATCCGTTGCCGAGATCACCGCCGAAGCCCGCGTGCACCGGCAGGCATTGGCCATCGAGCCGAACGTGGTCTTGCGATACCCGACCGCTGCCTACTTCTTCGTGAAGCCCGGCAACACGAAGCTCGCGGCGGTGATTCGGCGCGGTTTCGAGCGGGCCGTGGCGGATGGCAGTGCCGACGCGCTGTTCAACGAACATTTCGGGGAAACGCTGCGTGCCCTTAATCTGAGCGGTCGCCGCGTCATCGACTTGACGAATCCCATCCTGCCCGCCGGCGTTCCCCTCGATCGCAAGGAACTCTGGTACCACCCATGAGTCAGGCGACGCCTAGATCGTTGCCCGCGCGCGTCGGCACGCTGATCGTCGGCACCGGGTTTTCCGGCCTGGCGATGGCGATCCATCTCAAGCAGGCCGGCATCGGGGATTTCGTGCTCGTCGACAAGGCCGCCGACCTCGGCGGCACCTGGCGCGACAACACCTACCCCGGCGCCGAATGCGATGTCGCCTCGGCGCTGTACAGCTACTCCTTCGAGCACAACGCGGACTGGCATTACCGCTGGGCCGAACAGGCGCAGATTCTCGAGTACATGCACCGCGTTGCGGACAAACACGATTTGGCGCCGGCACTGCATTTCGGCCGGGAGCTTGTCGCCGCGCAGTGGGATGAAGCCGCGGCCGAATGGCAGGTGCGCTTTGCCGACGGCGCGCAGTTGCGTTGCCGATTTCTCGTCAGCGCGGTCGGCCAGCTGCACCATCCGGCGATTCCCGCCATCCCGGGTCGGGTGGATTTCGCGGGGCCGGCGTTCCATTCGGCGCAATGGCGCCACGATATCGATCTTGCCGGCAAACGCGTTGCGGTGATCGGCAATGCCGCCAGCGCATTGCAGTTGATTCCGCAGGTGGCACAGCAAGCCGCGAACGTCACCGTCTTCCAGCGCAGCGCCAATTGGGTGTTGCCGAAATTCGACCGCCCTTACAAGCCGTGGGAGCAATGGCTGGCGGACAAGCTGCCGCTGGTCTCCAGGCTGGATCGTCTGCGCATCTGGCTCATCGGTGACGTGCTGCTGTACGCGATCATGAAACGCAACCGATGGGTGTCCGGGCTTGCCGAACGACATGCGCGGCGCTACCTCGAACGCTGCATCGCCGATCCGGCATTGCGCGCCAAACTGGTGCCCGACTACCCCATCGGTGCCAAGCGCATCCTCTTCTCGGACAACTACTTCCAGGCGCTGGCGCGGCCCAACGTCGAAGTCGTCACCGACGCCATCGACGCTGTTGATGCCATCGGCATCCGCTGCGCCGGTGGCCGTCATGTCGATGCCGATGTGATCATCTACGCCACGGGTTTTCGCACCAACCCGTTCCTCGCCGGCATGGACATCCGCGGCGAGGGCGGGCGCGCGTTGACCGAGCATTGGCGCGGAGGCGCACACGCCTGGCTGGGCATGCTGACGGCCGGGTTCCCCAACCTCTTCATGATGTACGGGCCGAATACCAATCTCGGCCACAACTCGATCCTGGTCATGAGCGAGGCGCAGGCACGCTGGATCGTCCGCTGCGTGCAGGGTCTGGGCCAGCGTGGCGCGCGTGCCGCGGCCGTGCGCCCCGAGGTCGAGGCCGCGTGGAACGAGACCTTGCAGCGCCGCCTGGCCGACACGGCGTGGAACGCCATCGCCGAGAGTTGGTACAAGGATGGCGGACGCATCACCAACAATTGGCCCGGCCCGACTTTCGAGTACCTGCGGCGTTGCCGGCGCGTCGATTGGTCGGCCCTGCGACTGACAAGCGCGTGAAACTACAGTGGTGGTGGCACGGCGCAAGCGACTGCAATCCGCCGACGCCCCGTTCCGCCAGAGGTGCCGAAGGCGGCTCGCGGCTGCGCCGCGCGGAATGATGGCGTGGCCGGCTGCAACGGCTTCCCGTGCGCGGCCAGCGCAAGAAAATGTTTCCGTGGTCAGAGCGCATGAAGCGTCGGCGTATATTCGCCCGCTTCAAAATTCCGCCCCTGTCCGATGTCCTTGTCCTCCGGGCGCTTCGCACCGATCATCCGCCTGCTGGCGGTCATCGTCAGTCTCAATCTGCTGCTGCGGCTGGCGCTGATCGCCTTCAACGGCGATTGGACCCTGTTCTCCCCCGCATGGCTGGCGCCGATACTCGGCATCGGCCTGCTGTTCGACGTCGCCGCCGCAGTCTGGTTCCTGTGTCCGTTCCTGCTGCTTGCGGCGCTGTGGCCGGCCGGACCACGCGCCGGCCGATGGTTCGCCCGCGCCACCAGCGCTGGCCTGTTCGTGCTGTGCATCGGGTTGGCGTTCGTCGCCGCCGCAGAATTCGTGTTCTGGAACGAATTCACTTCGCGCTTCAACTTCATCGCTGTTGACTACCTGATCTACACGCGTGAAGTGATCGGCAACATCCGCGAGTCGTACGACCTGCGGCCGATGCTTGTCGGCGTCGTCGTGACGGGGCTGCTCTTGTACGTGGTGCATCGGGCGCCGTTGCGGCGCGCGGCGGCCGATGCCGCGCCCGGTCGGCGTGCGCGCTGGGCAGCACTGGGCGCGGCGGTCGCGTTGCCGGTGGCGAGCTTCATCGGCGTCGATGCGCGTTTCAAGGAGTTTGGCGACGACGCCCAGGCCGCACAAC
>JBGARB010000098.1:0-8229 GCA_044230495.1 Rhodocyclaceae bacterium | reverse complement strand
GTGACGCTGCTCGGTGGCAAGACCAAGGCGACGGTGACGCTCGCGCCCGACGGCGACAACCGCCTCAAGGGCGGCGGCGCCTATGTCGCCACGCCGGACCTGAAGGCGGTGGTGACCATCACGCTGCCCGGCAAGGCGCCCGAGCAGGCGCGCTTCACGCCGCTGGCGCCGGCTGCTGGCGCTGCGGCCGACCCGCACGCGGGACACAAAATGTAGCGCGCGTCGGTGTCGGCGGCCAAACGCCGTGCCGCCACGACTGTAGTTTCGCGAATGGCGCGAAAGGCAATGCAGGCGCCGGGCTATGCGGCCCGGTCAAGTGGAACTTCCCAGCCTGGAAATACAAGCACGGCGGGATGGCAGTGGAGCGCACGGGCAAAGACCTTCGCGCGCTCGACACCCAAATTCACCCGACCGTTCTCGATGGCGGAGATGGTGGCTTGCGGAATGCCGGTGAGTTCGGACAGTTGGCTTTGGCTCAGTTCCTGCAGTTCGCGCAGGATGCGGACGGACTCGCCCACCGAGACCTCAACCCGACTTTTCGCGGGACGAAATTCCTTCATTTCATGGCCTCCTGTAATCGTGGGCAGTGACATGGACAACTTGAATCTGCAACACGTTGGCAACAACCCGATAAATCACTCGCCACTGAAGCCCGAGCCTGGAGGAACGATGATCCTTCCACGTGCCGGACAGGGCTTCATCATGAAATCCCTTGATGGCTCGCAATCCTTGCGGTCCGGAAAGCCTGGCAATGTCTTTCCATTTTTCGTAGCGCTTCAAGACCTCGACGGGCACGGAACCGGAAAGCTGCTTGTCGACGCGACGGTGCTCTTCAATGTGCCACATGCCACATTATGGACATACCACAAATGGTATGTCAAGGGCAGTGACGGACAGCGACGCGAAACGAGTTTGCAGAAGCATGCCTTTCATCGAAGCATCGTGCGCCACAGCGATCTCACCCTCGTGACCGCGGATGCTGGTTACCGCCCGACGCCAACATCATGCGGATGGCTGCACAGGCGATTCCCGATTCACTCCACGACAAGGCGCGCCCGAAGAATGCCACTAGGTACTACGCGCCGTCCCGCCATCGCTGTAGTTTCGTGAACTGCACGGTCGGCCCGCGCCCCGCGACCATCGGGAGGCCGGCTGCACTCGTGTCACCCGCCGCCTGCGGCGGCTCCTTCTTTACCTCGTTGCGCCGGCCACCCGAGGTTCGGTGCGCTGCGCATCCGCAGTAGTGGGGCGGCGAAAGAACGTAGTGCGCTGTCCCCGATTGGTGCACAACATCGAGAAGCTGGCACACCACGGCTACGCGCAGCAGGCGGGGCCGAAAGGACCGCGTGGGGACCCGCCCAGCGGATGTTGAAACGACAGTCGTGGTGACACGGCGCAAGACGCGACGGACATGAACATGGCGCGATGCGATCGCGCCACTTCTTGCGCCCGGACGCGGGCGAGAAGGGGTTTATCTACAGCTTCAACGTTCAAGGTGACCGGCGCTGCGCGGCTTCATCGCGCAGCGTCCAGTGACCGAAGGGAACGGGGTCGACCGCAGGGTTGGGCATCATTTACTCCCATGTGATGTTTGTTACCCCGGGAATGGACGGCACCAGTTCAGAGAGATGTGCCCTCAGTTTTTCGATCTCGGACGCGGGATCGGCGCGTTTGAAAAGGCGCTGGACTGTCGAAAGTTCAGCGACCGGAAACACGTTCCATTCGTTTGTGCTTCCGTCGGTGTTTCCGCAGCCGAGCCAAAGCATGAACGGTTTGCGCGACACCATGACGACCCAGCCAAAGTCTTCGGGAATTACACCCTCGACGGCAACACCGCGCTCTTTCAGCCGCTCGGCCAACCACTGCGCCAGTGCCTTGCCGTAGCGCCCAGGGTTTGTCTCTTCCTCCTCGCCAGGCACCGGCTTAAAGAAGTCAGTTTGGAACGTAACTTGTGGGTTCGCGCTCATGATGCCCTACGTGATTTCGACCGCAAATCTGCAGCGTATCTGGGTCGATCTGATGCGCAACTTGGTAGAGGCATTCGCGTTGTTCCTTTTGAATCAGCCGGTAGCAGCTAGGCGTGTGGATTTCAACAGCAGCAAACAAACCGCGAAACCATGCAGCCCCGTGGATGATGCGCCGATGACTTCCACGCACCCTCTCGAGCCATCGGGCGTGAGCAATCTCTACGGGCGCCACAGCATACGAAGGAGGCTGCTCTATTTCAAACGGGTGTGTTGGCGGGCTTGTTTCCACCCGGACGGCATCTGGTTCTTGTGTGTCCCGCGCGCCGTCGCACCACGACTGTCGTTTCGCGATGACGTGTCAACGCGCGGGCGGGGTGCTTCGCGCAGCGAGGTTGGGAGCCTATGTCGATAGCGGGAGCGGCATTCGCCACAGAACCATCCGGATGCGATGCAAGGCGGGGCGACGCAGCGATGTCCGGCGACCCTCGCCAGGAGCCCCAACGCCGCAGCGCGCCGGATGGTTCGTGGCCCTTCGGGTTGCCTCGCCCTGCCGCGCTCGCTTTGTCGCCGGCTTTGCGAAGGGGCCTGGCCATTCGCGGCAGCCGGCTTCGCGCGATCATCGGCAGGGCGAGTGCAACGAATGCTGCTCCCGCTACCGACATAGGCTCCGTGAGAGCCGCTGGAGGCGGCGGGTGACATGAGCAGAGCGAAGCCCCCGCCGTCGCGCGCCGCGACGAGATCAGCACGACGCGCGTCGCGCCATTACTCGCGCATCACGTGCGCCCAACCGCCGTGCCACCACCACTGTAGTTTCAGTCCTCGCCGAACAGCGATGCCGGGTCGCGCGGCAGGGGGCGCAGGCGCTGGCGGGCGCGCAGCGCGATGCGGTAGATGTCGGCATCGAAGGCCGGTGGCGCGGCATCGAGCAGCGCGAACAGCGCATCGGCATCGTGTGCCGCGCCCAGATACCGCCAGCGGTCGAAGAGCAGCAGCGCCGCGCCCTCGCGCACGAAAGCGGGGCCGGGCCACGGCCAGCTTTCGACGTGCAGCCGTGCCAGCGCGGCGGCGAGCCGCGCGTCGTGCGTGGCGGCGCTTTCGCGGCCGACGCAGACGCCGGCGCACTTCCTGATCTGGTGGCCGAAACAGGGCTTGCCGTCGGCAAGCTTTTCGACGCCGAGCCGGCCCAGGCACAGGCCGTTCTCGGCGGCGAGTTCCTTGATCACGCGCTTGGCTTCGCGGGCGTTGCGGAAGAGCCCGAACTGCATGTCGTCGCCGCCGAAGCCGGCGTCATGGACATCCGCGAGCTGCAGCGGCGTCGCAGCGGACGACCCGCCTGGCGTGAAGCGCCAAGAGCACAGCTCGTCGTTGCGGCGCAGGCGATGATTGTGCGTGGGCTGCAGGCGCTTGACCAGCAGCGCTTCGTGGATCAGCGCGCCGGTCTCGCCGCCGGTCTCGATGACCTCGATGCGCCGCACCTGCTGCGCCAGGCTCATCTCCTTGGCATTGGCGTGGTCGGCGGCGAAGTGCGCGAGCACGCGCCGGCGCAGCGTGTTGCTCTTGCCGACGTACAGCGGCAGGTCGTTCTCGGCATAGAACAGATACACGCCATGGCCTTCGGGCAGCGTGTCGAGTACATGCGGATCGAGGTGCGGCGGCAGGCTCGGGCGCAGGATCTGCACATCCACGGCGGCGGCGATGTCGGTGTCGGCGAACTGCTGCGGCAGGAGGCTCCAGAACTGGTGGATCAGCCGCGCGTCGGCCAGCGCGCGGTGGCGGCCATCGACGGCCAGCGCGTGGCGTTCGACCAGCGCATCGAGGCTGTGCTTGTGGAACTGCGGGTAGAGCTTGCGCGAGAGCTTGACGGTGCACAGCACCTGGGCGCGGAAGTCGATGCCGACGCGCTTGAATTCGTTCTTGAGAAAGCCGTAATCGAAGCGCGCGTTGTGGGCGACGAAGACGCGGCCGGCGAGCCGCTCGGCAAGCGCCGGCGCCAGCTCGGCGAAGCGCGGCGCATCGCGCACCATGGCGTTGCTGATGCCGGTGAGCGATTCGATGAAGGGCGGGATGGCCGTGCCGGGATTGACAAGGCTCGACCATTCGCGCACGCCGTCGGCGTCCACCTCGACGATGCCGATCTCGGTGATGCGGTCGCTCGTCGCCGTGGCACCGGTGGTTTCGAGGTCGACGAAGCTGAGCGTGGCGGGCAGGGGCATGGCGAGGGGTGGGGTGCGCGGTGCGGCGAGGCGGCGGGCGCATGATGCCGGATTGCGCGAGAATGCGCGCCTGCCCGCCCCCAACGAGGAGAAGAATATGAAGAAGTTCGCTGTTTGCGCTTTGGTGCTGGCCTTCGGCGCCCCCGCCTTTGCCGCCGACAAGACGCTGGTCTATTGCTCGGAAGGCAGCCCCGCCGGCTTCGACCCGGCGCGCTATACGTCGGGGACGGATTTCGATGCCGCGGCCGAGACGGTGTTCAACCGGCTGGTTGAGTTCGAGCGCGGCGCCACCACCGTGCACCCGGGCCTGGCCGAGAGCTGGACGATCTCGCCCGACGGCCTGACCTACACCTTCAAGCTGCGCCGCGGCGTCAAGTTCCACGGCAATGCCGAGTTCAAGCCGACGCGCGAATTCAATGCCGCCGACGTGGTGTTCACCTTCTTGCGCATGATCGACAAGAGCCACCCCTTCAACAAGGCGGCGACGGTCGAGTTCCCCTATGCATCGGACATGGGCCTGGAGAAGAACATCGCCGCCATCGAGTCGCCCGACGCGCAGACGGTGGTGTTCAAGCTGCGCAGCGTCGATGCCGCCTTCGTGCAGAACCTCGCGATGTCGTTTGCGTCGGTGCATTCGGCCGAATACGCCGACCATCTGCTCAAGGCCGGGCAGGCGACGCGGCTGAACATCGCGCCGATCGGCACCGGGCCGTTCGTCTTCAAGAGCTACCAGAAGGACGCGGTGATCCGCTACGAGGCCAATCCGGATTACTGGCGCAAGGGCGAGGTGAAGGTCGACAAGCTGGTGTTCGCCATCACCACCGACGCCTCGGTGCGCGCGCAGAAGCTGGCCAAGGGCGAATGCCACATCGGCGTCTATCCGCGGCCCGCCGATCTGGCCGGCATCCGCGCCAACCCCAAGCTGGCGCTGCCCAGCCAGGCCGGATTCAACCTCGGCTATCTGGCCTACAACGTCAAGCACAAACCGCTGGACCGGCTCGAAGTGCGCCAGGCGCTGGACATGGCGATCAACAAGAAGGCCATTCTCGAGGCCATCTACCAGGGCGCCGGCCAGGCTGCCACCAACCCGATGCCGCCGACGCAGTGGTCCTACAACACGTCGCTGAAGGACGCCACGGGCGATGTCGCCACCGCCAGGGCGCTGCTTGCCAAGGCCGGCGTCGCCGAGGGCACCGAGATCACGCTGTGGGCGATGCCGGTGCAGCGGCCGTACAACCCCAACGCGCGGCTGATGGCCGAGATGATCCAGGCGGACTGGGCGAAGATCGGCATCAAGGCGAAGATCACCAGTTACGAATGGGGCGAATACCTCAAGCGCGCGCAGGCCGGCGAGCATGACGCGATCCTCGTCGGCTGGACCGGCGACAACGGCGATCCCGACAACTGGCTGGGCGTGAATCTGGGCTGCGCGGCCATCGGCGGCAACAACTACGCGCAGTGGTGCGACAAGTCCTTCGACGACCTGATCGTGAAAGCGCGCACGCTGACCAGGCAGGCCGACCGCGCCAAGCTCTACAGCGACGCGCAGGTGATCTTCAAGCGCGAACTGCCGTGGACGACGATCGCGCATTCCACCGTCAGCGTGCCGATGAGCACCAAGGTCAAGGGCTTCAAGATCAGCCCCTTCGGCAGCATGTCGTTCTACGGCGTGTCCATCGAGTGACGCAAAACACAGTGATGGCGGCACGGCGCATGGCGAGCGCGGCGGCATGACCACACCCGTCTCGAACGCGCTGCTGCTGGTCGGCGACGCGCGGCGCTGCAAGGTCGTCGTCAAGGGCCTCAACGCCGCCGCGCGGGCGCTCGACAACCCCTTCGGACTGCACTTCCTGGGCACGACCGAGGCCGCCGAGCTGGAGCGGCTGGCGCGCGAGGACGGCGACGTGCAGATCGTGCTCATCGATACCGTGTCGGCGGGCGCGGATCTCGATGCGCTGGTCGGCCGGCTGCATGCGCAGCGCCGGCATGTGGACCTCTATCTGCTCGTGCCCGAGGCGCATCCGGGGCTGGCGCTCTCCGAGGCGCATCGCGCGCTGATCCGCGGCAATTTCATCCGCGACGAAGACGATCATCGCGGCTGGTTCCGCATCCTGCATGCCGGCCTGCAGAAAAAATCACGCACGCCCTTCCACGAGCGCCTCGCCGAATACGTGTTGATGGCCAAGGATGCCTGGCACACGCCGGGCCATTCGTCGGGCGACAGCCTGCGCGCCAGCCCGTGGGTGTCGGACTTCTACGACTTCCTCGGCGAGAACCTGCTGCGCGCCGATCTGTCGGTGTCGGTGGACATGCTCGATTCGCTGCTCGATCCCAAGGGCATCATCCTCGAGGCGCAGCAGATGGCGGCGGAGGCCTTCGGCGCGCGGCAGACCTTCTTCGCCACCAACGGCACCTCGACCGCCAACAAGGTCATCTTCCAGACGCTGCTCACGCCCGGCGACAAGCTGCTGCTCGACCGCAACTGCCACAAGTCCGTGCATCACGGCGTGGTGCTCTCCGGCGCGCTGCCGCTGTATCTGAACGGCTCGCTCAACCGCAAATACGGCCTCTTCGGACCGGTGGCCAAGAAGACCATCTTCGAGGCCATCGACGCGCACCCCGACGCCAAGGCGCTGATCCTCACCTCGTGCACCTACGACGGCCTGCGCTACGACCTGCCGCCGATCATCGCCGCCGCGCATGCGAAGGGCATCAAGGTGATCATCGACGAAGCCTGGTACGGCCACGCCGCCTTCCATCCGGTGTTCGGCCCGACGGCCATCGAGGCCGGCGCCGACTACGCCACGCAATCCACGCACAAGGTGCTCTCGGCGCTTTCGCAGGCGAGCATGATCCATGTGAACGACGCGGCCTTCGATGCGCATGCCTTCCGCGAAAACTTCAACATGCACGCCTCGACCAGCCCGCAATACGCGCTGATCGCGAGCCTCGATGTCGGCCGCAAGCAGGCGGTGATGGAAGGCTACAAGCTGCTCGCGCGCACGCTGGAGCTGGCTGCCGAACTGCGCACGGCGATCGACGCCACGGGCGTCTTCCGCGCGCTGACGCTCGACGACCTGACGCCGCCCGAAGTGCGCCGCGACGGCGTCCGCCTCGATCCCACCAAGATCACCATCGACATCTCGGGCAGCGGCTACGGCGTCGAGGAATTCCAGGCCGTGCTGTTCGACAAGTTCAACATCCAGGTCGAGAAATCGACCTTCAACACCGTCAGCCTGCTGCTCACCATCGGCACCACGCGCAGCAAGCTCTCGCGGCTGATCGACGCGCTGGGTCGACTCGCCGTCGAAGCCGGGCCGCCGCGGCGGCGTCTGCGCGCGCCGGAGATCGCCGAATTCACCGCGCTGCGCTACCTGCCGCGCGATGCCTACTACTGCGACGGCGAGCTGGTCGAGCTGCAGGACGACGACGGCCACCCGAATGCGGCGCTGGTCGGCCGCATCAGCGCCGACCAGATTTCACCCTACCCGCCCGGCATACCGGCGCTGGTGCCGGGGCAGATCATCACCGCGGAGATCGTGCAGTTCCTTGCCGCCCTGCGCAAGAGCCATCGGCGCACCGACCTGCATGGCCTGGTGCTGCGCGGCGACTCGGCGTTGCTGCGCGTGATGACGCGCAAGGACGAGCGGCGGCACAAGGCGCTGTCGGCGTAGCGCGCCAAACTACAGTGGTGGCAAGACGGCGGTTGTGGTGATCACCTTGCCTGAGGGTGGATTGCGGAGGTGATCGCGGCGCGCGACGGTGGGGGGCTCCGCTGCGCTCATGTCCTCCGCCGCCTCCGGCGGCTCCCCCTCTACTTCGCTGCGCGGAGCACCCCGCCCGCGCTCTGACGCGTCATCGCGAAACTGCAGTCGCGGCGGGACGACGGCCAAAAAATTGGCGAGTAGAACGAAGCTTGCGTGGCTGCAATCGGCCACAAGCAGCCATTTCGACTACAGCCCGAGAACGGACGTCCATGCGACATTTCCCGATCGCGATGGGCAGGTGCAATATCAAGATGCCCCGACGCCGTACGGGTGGGCGCAGAC
>JBGARB010000017.1:0-37182 GCA_044230495.1 Rhodocyclaceae bacterium | reverse complement strand
TCTACGCCGAGGGCGAGGACGAGCGCGTGCTGCGCGCCGTGCAGGTGGTGCGCGACGAGGGCCTGGCCATACCGGTGCTGATCGGCCGTCCGGATGTCATCGAGGCGCGCATCGCGCGCGCCGGGCTGCGCATCGTCCCCGGGCGCGATTTCGAAATCGTCAACCCGCAGTCCGACCCGCGCTACCGCGACTTGTGGAACGAATACCACGACTTCATGGGCCGCTCCGGCATCACGCCGGCGCTTGCCAAGCAGGCGCTGCGTTCGGACACCACGCTGATCGGCGCCATGCTGCTGCGCCGGGGCGATGTGGACGCCATGCTCTGCGGCACGGTCGGCCGGCACGCCCAGCACCTGCGGCATATCGAGGATGTCATCGGCCTCGCGCCGCGCGCGCGTTGCTTCGCGGCGATGAACCTGCTGCTGTTGCCGCGGCACACGCTGTTTGTCTGCGATACCTACGTTAACGAGGACCCGGATGCCGGACTGATCGCCGAGCTGACACTGATGGCGGCGGACGAAGTGCGCCGCTTCGGCCTGGTGCCGAAGGTGGCGCTGCTGTCGCATTCGAACTTCGGCAGCGTCAATTCGGCATCCGCGCGCAAGATGCGCGACGCGCGCGAACGCATCGCCGAGCGCGCGCCGGACCTCGAAGTCGATGGCGAGATGCACGGCGATGCCGCGCTCGACGAGGCGCTGCGCACGCGGCTCTACGCGCATTGCCGGCTCAAAGGCGAGGCCAATCTGCTCGTCATGCCGAACGTCGATGCCGCCAACATCGCCTTCAACCTGCTCAAGCAGACCAACGGCGACGGCATCACCGTCGGTCCGATGCTGCTGGGCGCCGCCAAGCCGGTGCATATCCTGACCATGACCGCGACGGTGCGCCGATTGGTTAACATGACGGCGCTGGCGGTCGTCGATGCGCATCACGTGCGTGGCGCCGCAAGCGCCCCAGCGTAATGCGCCGTCCCGCCACCACTGTAGTTTGGTTGCACGCGAAAGGCCCACGATGACCCACGCCATCCGTTTCCATACCCCCGGCGACAGCAGCGTGCTGCGCTGGGAGACCGTCGAACTGCCGCCGCCGGGGCAAGGCGAAGTGCGCCTGCGCCACGAAACGGTCGGCCTGAATTTCATCGACATCTACCAGCGCAGCGGACGCTATCCGTTGCCCTTGCCCAGCGGCCTGGGCCTCGAGGGTGCGGGTGTGGTCACGGCGCTCGGCGACGGCGTCGCCGCGCTGGCCGTCGGCGATCGCGTCGCCTATGCCGGCGCGCCACAGACCCCGGTGGGCGCCTATGCGACCGAGCGCAATATCCCTGCGGACAGGCTCGTCAAGCTGCCCGACGGCATCGGATTCGATACGGCGGCGGCGATGATGCTGCAAGGCATGACGGCGCAGTATCTGCTGCGCCAGACGTACCGCGTGCAGCCGGGCGACACCATCCTCATCCATGCGGCGGCCGGTGGCGTCGGCCTCATCGTCTGCCAGTGGGCGAAGGCGCTGGGCGCCACGGTGATCGGTACCGCCGGCACGGCAGCCAAGGCGGCGCTCGCCCGTGCGCATGGCTGCGACCACGCGATCGTCTATACGGACGAGGATTTCGTGCCGCGGGTCAAGGAGATCACCCGTGGCGAGGGCGTGGCGGTGGTGTATGACTCGGTGGGCGTCGACACCTTCATGGGTTCGCTCGATTGCCTGCGGCCCTTGGGCATGATGGTGACTTTCGGCCAATCGTCCGGCCCGGTTCCACCCATCGATACGCAGGAACTGGCCAAGCGCGGGTCGCTGTTCCTCACGCGGCCGACGCTGTTCACCTATACCGCCAAACGTGAGCGGTTGCTGGCGATGGCCGGCGAGCTGTTCGATGTGGTGGGCAGCGGCGCCGTCAGGATCGAGATCGGGACGCGCTATCCCCTGGCCGAAGTGGCGCGTGCGCACGACGATCTGGTGGCGCGCCGCACCACCGGCAGCGTGGTCTTGTTGCCGTGAACAGCCGGCAGGCGATCCTCGTCGCCAACCCGAAGGGCGGCGTCGGCAAAAGCACGCTGGCGACCAACCTCGCCGGTTTTCTGGCGCGCGAAGGCCGGGCGGTGATGCTCGGCGACATCGACCGACAGCAATCGTCGGCGGCCTGGTTGCGGCTGCGGCCGCCGTCGTTGCCGCACATTGCCGGCTGGGAGATCGAAGCCGACCAGCCGGCGCGGCCGCCGAAGGACGCCACGCACGTGATCCTCGATACGCCGGCTGGCCTGCACGGCAAGAAGCTCGCGAACGTGCTCAAGCTGGTGCATCGGGTGATCGTGCCGCTGCAGCCTTCGATCTTCGACATTCTGGCGACGCGGCAGTTCCTCGATGCCTTGCTGGCCGAGCGCGAAGTGCGCAAACACCATGCCTTCATCAGCATCGTCGGCATGCGCGTCGATGCGCGCACGCGCGCTGCGGGCGAACTGGATCGCTTCCTGTCCGGCCTCGGCCTGCCGGTGCTGGCGACGCTGCGCGATTCGCAGAACTACGTGCAGGCCGCGGCGCACGGCATGAGCATTTTCGACCTGCCGGCATGGCGGACGGAGAAGGACCGCCTGGAGTGGCAGCCGATCATCGCCTCGCTGTCAGAATAGTTCGATGTCGGACGCCGGCGGCAAGTAGGCGGCGATGCGCCCCTCGCTGACCAGTTGTTCGTAGCTGGCGACGCGGTTGCGACCGTTTTCCTTGGCCCAGTAGAGCGCCTGGTCTGCCTGATGGATGATCACGGACGGCTGGTTGCCCAAGCGCAGCGGCGCATAGCCGATGCTGAGCGTGATGCTGCCCACTTGCGGAAACTCGTGCCGTTCGATCGTGCGGCGAAAGCGATCGAAGACGGTATGCACCTGCATCGCGGTCGCCGGCTTGAGCACGGCGATGAACTCCTCGCCGCCAAAGCGGAACAGGCGGTCGCGGAAGCGGAACGATGCGCGCATCAGGTTCGCCACCATGAGCAGGACCTCGTCACCGATCAGGTGGCCAAACGTATCGTTGATGCGCTTGAAATGGTCGATGTCCATGACGGCGAGCCAGTGACTGGCGCCGGCAAGGGAATGGCGTCGTCGCGGCAACTCGCGGCCTTCGGCCAGTGCGTCGTCGTCATCGGCATCCAGACTGGCGAGCACCTGCATCAGATGTTCGTCGAAGGTCTTGCGGTTGAACAGGTTGGTCAGCGTATCGACTTCGCTGTAGTCGAGCAGGTCCATGACGTTGCGGAACACCCGTGTCAGCGCGGCCAGGACCGGCTGCTCGAGCGGATCTTCGAACGGCGCCAGCGGCCGCGAGGCATCGCGGGCCGATTCGAGGATGACGAATCCGGCCGAGGAGCCCGCGGCACTGATCGGCCAGATCATCCGCCGCGCCGAGCCGTCGCCGACGATCACCGCGTGGCCGCCGCCGACGGCGCGGGCAGCGTCGGGCATGGCGGCCAGCGACAGCAGGTCCTGCGGCACGTTGATGCCGTCGTCAAAGACCGTCGAGTGGCCGTTCAGGCATGAAGCGGCCTTCCAGCACAAGGTTTCGCCAGGCGCCACCTGCAGGCGGTAGTAATCGGTTCGGCGCGCTCGGCCGATGTCGCACAGCGCCTCGAGCAGCAGCAGTTCGAGGCGCGGCCGCCGACGCTCGCCGGTGAGTTTGGCGACGTGTTCCGCAACGCGATGGGCGAGCGGGTCGCTCACGGCGCTTTCACGGGTGTTGGCGCAGCGGTGCGGACCGGTGCCGGCGCCTGTGTGGCGACGGGTTCGGACGGTGGCGAATTTCCGGGCGCGGGACTCGACGCCTGGGGTGAGTCCGTATCGGCCGGCGGGACGTACTCCTGATAGACCCAGTCGGTCCGCTCGTTACCGTTCTCGTCACGCTGACGCACGACGGAAAGGCCGCCCGGCATGTCCGGATGCACTTCGGGCACGCCTTTGAGCACCTTCTCCATGTAGCCGATCCAGATCGGCAGCGCCGCGCCGCCGCCGGTTTCGCCGGCACCCATGCGCTTGGGCTGGTCGAATCCGATCCACGCCACGGCAACGATTGTCGGCTGGTAGCCGCAGAACCAGGCGTCGACGTAGTCGTTGGTGGTGCCGGTCTTGCCGGCCAGGTCACGGCGCTTGAGCACTTGGCCGGCCCTGGCCGCCGTGCCGCGGACGACCACGTCGCGCATCATGCTGTCCATGACCCAGGCGTTGCGGGCGTCGATGACGCGAAGGCGTTCGTCGCCGGCCAGGTCGGGTTTGGATTCGGCAACGACATTGCCGTTTTCGTCGAGGACGCGCTGGACGAGATACGGCGTGATGCGGTAGCCGCCGTTGGCGAATACGGCATAACCCGTCAACTGCTGCCACGGTGTGACCGCGCCGGCGCCCAGCGCCATCGTCAGGTAGGGCGGATGCTTGTCGGCATCGAAGCCGAAGCGCGTGACGTAGTCCTGTGCGTAGTGCGGGTCGATGGCGCGCAGGACACGGATGGAGACCATGTTTTTCGACTTGGCCAGCGCGGTTCGCAACGTCATCGGCCCTTCGTACTTGCCATCGTAATTGTGCGGCTCCCACACCTGGCTGCCGGTTTCTTCGGCAGTGAAGGAGATCGGCTCGTCGGCAACGACCGTGGTCGGTGCATAGCCTTTTTCAAGCGCGGCGGAATAGACAAACGGCTTGAAGCTCGATCCCGGCTGGCGCCAGGCCTGTGTCACGTGATTGAACTGGTTGCGGTTGAAGTCCCAGCCGCCGACCAGCGCGCGTACGGCGCCGTCGATGGGGCTGGCGGCGACGAAAGCGGCTTCGATCTCCGGAATCTGCACCAGCTTCCAGCCGCCCTTGTCCTGCTTCTGCAGACGCACGACGGCACCGCGGCGTACCTGGCGGTTCGGTGGCGCCTTGGGGCTGATCATCCGCGCTGCGAACGCGAGGCCGGCGGCATCGAGGCTCAGCACTTCCCCGCCGCGCAGATAGACCTGCGCCTCCGTTGTCGTGGCGGACAACACGATCGCGGGAAGCAGTTCGCCGACATCGTCGTAATCGGCCAGCAATTCTTCGAGTGCTTCGTCGCGGTCCGACTGCACGGCCTTCATGTCGACGTACGCTTCGGGCCCACGGTAGCCGTGCCGCTGGTCATAGTCGAGTACGGCGCGCCGCAGCGCCTGCTGCGCGACCAGCTGGTCATCGCGCAGGATGGTGGTGATGACCTTGTAGCCGCGGCTGTAGGCGTCGTCGGGGAACTGGGCGACCACGAGTTGCCGCGCCAGCTCGGCGACGTATTCCGCAGGCGTGCCGAAGTCATTGACGTCGCGCTTGATGCGCAGCGGCGCCTCGCGCGCGACCGCCTCGTCCGCCTCGGTGATGAAGGACAGCTCGCGCATGCGGCGCAGCACGTAGCGCTGGCGAAGTTGCGCCCGGCGCGGATTGGCGACCGGGTTGTAGGCCGACGGCGCCTTGGGCAGTCCGGCGAGCATGGCCGCTTCGGCGACCGACAGCGAGCCGATCGGCTTGCCGAAGTAGATTTGCGCCGCCGAGGCGAATCCGTAGGCGCGCTGCCCCAGATAGATCTGGTTGATGTAGATCTGCAGAATTTCGTCCTTCGACAGGCTGTGCTCGATCTTGAAGGCCAGCGCCGCTTCGTATAGCTTGCGCGTGAACGTCTTCTCGGAGGTCAGGAAGAAGTTGCGAGCCACCTGCATGGTGATGGTCGACGCGCCCTGGCGATGGCTGCCATGGGAGACGTTCGAGAGCATCGCCCGGATGATTCCGCGGACGTCGATGCCGCCGTGTTCATAGAAGCGGTCGTCTTCGGCGGCCAGGATCGCGTGTTTGAGCACGGGCGGCACGTCGGCGATGGCCACGACATTTCGGCGCTCCTCGCCGAACTCGCCAATCAGGTGACCATCAGCCGTATAGATGCGCAGCGGGACTTTCGGCCGGTAGTCGGTCAGTGCGTCGGTCGACGGCAGTTGCGGGACCACGACGATGGCGACGATTGCCAGCAGGCCGACGCCGGCCAGTACCAGACCGCCGATCAATGCCGCGACGGTGAGCGCCGCGCGAAGCAGCAAGGGGCGGTATGGGGCAGTATTCAAACGGTGTTTGCTCGGACAAGCAAGCTCGGAAAGGGGTTGAATCCAAGGGTGCGGATGGGCCGGCGGGATTATATGGATTGATGCATTTGCACGACGCCGGAATGCAGCTTACTTAATAATTTTCCTTTACAGTCGATATAGTTGCTGCTAGCATCTGAAGTGAATTATCAATTGTTCCTGTAACTTGTTGATATATAAGGAATTACATTGGCGATTGATTTCGCGGGCCTGAAAGCGCTGTTCGATCCGAAGCGTCGGCCGCTGATCGGACTCGACATCAGTTCGTCATCTGTGAAGATGGTCGAACTGGTCGATGCCGGCAAGGGGCGGCCTCGGGTGGAGCGCTACGCCATCGAAAATCTGCCGCGCGATTCGGTGATCGACGGCAATATCGCCAATCTGGAGGCGGTATCCGAGAGCATTTCCAAATGCTGGAAGCGTCTGGGGTCGTCGACGCGCTATGTGGCCATGGCACTACCGACCTCTGCTGTCATCACGAAGAAGATCGCGCTGCCTGCCAGCTTGCGCGAAATGGAAATGGAGATTCAGGTCGAGTCGGAGGCGAACCAGTACATCCCATTCGCACTCGAAGAGGTCAATCTCGATTTTCAGGTTATCGGCCCGGTGCCGTCCAGCCCCGACGACGTTGAAGTGCTGCTTGCCGCATCTCGCAAGGAAAAGGTCGAGGATCGGGTTGCCGCCGCTGAAGCGGTCAACTTGCGCCCCGTGGTCATGGATGTCGAGTCCTACGCGACCCAGGCGGCCTACGAACTCGTATTGGCATCGCTGCCGGGCGGCGGGGTAGACCAGATCGTCACGCTGGCAGACGTCGGCGCCTCGGCGATCAAGTTCTCGATGATGCGCAATAGCGAGGCGCTCTACACGCGCGAACACGCCTACGGCGGCGGACTGCTGACGCAGGACATCATGCGCGCCTACGGCATGAACCCCGACGAAGCCGAGGCGGTCAAGAAATCCATGGCTGCGCCGGAAAACTACGAGGCGGAAATTCTGCATCCGTTCCTTGAAGGTCTGGCGCAGGAAGTTGCGCGTGCGCATCAGTTCTTCTTTACCTCGACGCCACACACCGAGGTGAATCACGTGGTGCTGGCCGGCGGCTCCGCGCTGCTGCCTGGCATCGCGGAGATCGTGACCGAACGGACGGGCGTCGCGACCGTGCTGGCCAACCCGTTCCAGCGCATGGAAGTGTCGCCCCGAATCCAGGCCAAGCGGCTGGCGGCTGATGCGCCGTCGCTGCTGGTGGCTTGCGGCTTGGCCCTGAGGAAGTTCGACCAATGATCCGCATCAACCTGCTGCCGCACCGCGAGGAAAAGCGCAAGGCCAGGCGCCAGCAGTTCTATGCGCTGTTGGCCTCGGTGCTCGTCCTTGGGGGCGTGATCTGGTTTGCCGGCTACACATGGATGAACCAACGCATCTCGGCGCAAGAGGAACGCAACGAGTTTCTCAAGGCGGAGATCGGCTCGCTGGAAAAGGAAATCAAGGAAATCCAGCAGCTCAAGCAGCAAACGGACGCGTTGCTGGCGCGCAAGCGGGTTATCGAAGACTTGCAGTCGAATCGCACGGAATCGGTGCACTTGTTCAATGCATTGGTCAAGGAAGTGCCCGAGGGCGTGTACCTGAAGTCGCTGAAACAGGTCGAGCGCAAGCTGACGATAGCCGGCTACGCCCAGTCGAACGCCCGCGTGACGACACTGATGAACAACCTGGAGGCAACCGCGCTGCTTGAGAACCCGCGGCTGATCGAAACCAAGGCCGAAACGGTAGGTGGGCGGCGCGTCAACGCCTTCAGCATAGAGATCCAGATTGCGCGCCAGACCAGTGAAGCGAAGCCCGACGTTGAAAAGAAGGCGGCGAAGAAATCATGAACCTCGCCAATCCATTCAAGCGCAAGACTGGCAAGGGCAAAGCCGACGCGGCGCCGGTTGACGAAATCGTTGCCGCCGCGCCAGCCAAGGCCGGGTTCAGCTTCCAGAACATCATCGACGACTTCAGGACCATGGACCCGAAGGATCCGGGTCTGTGGCCGACCGCGCCGCGAGCCTTGATTCTGATGGGGTTGTTCCTAGCGCTGATGGCCGCTTCATGGGGATTCGGAGCCGGGTTTGGCTGGAGTGCGCAGGTCGAAGAATTGGCCGGCAAACGCGCCGACGAAGACAAGCTGCGGACCGAATGGCTCGACAAGAAACGACAGGCGGTCAATCTCGACGCCTACCGCGCGCAATTGGCCGAAATCGACGCAAGCTTCGGTGTGCTGCTCGAGCAACTGCCGAACCAGTCCGAAATCGGTGCGCTGCTTGTCGATGTTAATAAGACCGCCCAGGCGAACGGCCTCTCAATCGAATTGTTCAAGCCAGGTGGCGAGGGGCGCAAAGAGTTTTATGCAGAAATCCCGATCGACCTGCAGTTGATGGGAACGTATCACGACATGGGTGCCTTTACAGGCGAACTTGCACAGTTGCCCCGAATCGTGACGTTGAACAACCTCGATATTTCGGTTGGCAAGAACGAATCGCTGCTCGTCAAGGCGAGGGCGAAGACGTTCCGCTACCTTGACGAAGCCGAATTGGCGACGATCCGCAGCAATGCCAAGAAGGCGAAGGGCAAGAAGAAATGAACGGGCGCCGAATCGCAGTGGCCGCGCTGGTCATCCTGCTCGCCGGGTGCGGCAGCGAGCAGCAGACCGAGTTGCGCCAGTGGATGCGCGACGAGGCGAAGACGATGCGAGGCAAAGTGCCGCCGTTGCCGGAGATCAAGCCCTTCCCGGCGGTCGCCTACGAAGGCCGGACGCTGCAAATGCCGTTCGCAAGACAGAAGATCGTGACGATCGAAGCGGTTGCCGACAATGCCAAGCCCGATACCGATCGCCCGCGCCAACCGCTGGAGAACTTTGCGCTCGAAGAACTGCGCGTCGCTGGCGTCATCGTGCGCAATGGCGTTGCCTACGCCCTGATTTCGCCGCCGCTGCCGAACAAGCCGGTCCATGTCCGTGAAGGCGAATACATGGGGACGCATTTCGGGCGCGTCGTGAAGATTTCCACCGAAGGGGTCACGGTGCTCGAAACGACCAAGGACAGCAACGGCGCTTGGGTCGAGCGCGAAGTGATCAAGCCGGTGCCGCGCCAAGGACAAGGAGCCAAGAAATGAACCGACTCTTCCACCACGTGTGGATGCTGGCGTGCACGATCAGCGTGCTGCATGCGACGCCATCCCTCGCGGCCACCAACGCGATCCGCAACATCCAGACACGACAGGATGGCGGCGCCGCCATCGTGCAGATCGATTTCGAGCGTGAAGCGCCTGCTACTCCCGGGACATGGAGCATCGTCGAGCCGCCGCGTGTCGTGATCGATTTTCCCGAAATGACCAACAAGACCGGTCGCAACAGCGAAGCAATCGGCGTCGGCGACGTCAAGAGTCTGAACCTGGTACAGACCGAGCAATTGACGCGTCTGGTACTCAATCTCTTCCGCGCGTCGCAATATTCAATCGAGTCGCGCGGCAATTCGCTTCTGGTGCGGTTCGAGTCCCGGCCCGTGCCGGCAACGACCGCCGGCGAGGAACGCCCGAGCTTGATGACGCCCGCACCGGCTGCGCCGAAGTCGGGTGCACTGGCAGACGCCAAGGCATTCATCCGAAATGTGAGCTTCCAGCGCGGCGAGGACGCCCAGGGCATCATCAAGATCGGCCTGTCCGACGGCACCGTACCCATCGACGTGCGGCGCGACGGCAATCGCCTGCTGGTCGAGGTTCGGTCGACCGAACTGCCGCGCGCATTGGAGGTCAGGCGAGACGTCAACGATTTCGCAACGCCAGTCGCGTATGTTTCGTCACGCAACGCGGGTGACAATGTGCGCGTCGAGGTTTCGGCCCGCGGCGCGTGGTATCACCAGACACGCATGACCAACAACGAACTGCTCGTTGAAGTGCGGCCGATTCCGCCGGACGAAGTCAACAAGCTCGTTCAGGCGGGACAAACCAGCCAGAAGGTATCGATCAATTTCTTCGAGGCCGAGGCGACCATGGTACTGCGCACCTTGGCCGAGATCTCTGGCAAGAACGTGCTGGTTGACCCGTCGCTGGCGGGCAGACGCATCACCGTTGCGCTCGACAACATTCCCTACGATCAGGCACTCGACATCGTCATGGCGCAGGTCAGTGCGGGCATGCGTGTTACCGAGGGCGTGGTGATGTTCGGTGACCGTACCGTGCTTCAAAAACGGGATCAGGAGCGTGCAGATGATCGTGCGCGCGCTGCCGATGTGGCACCGCTGGTGACCGAAACCTTCGAAATGAACTTCCTCAAGGCGTCCGACATCGAAGCCCTGATCACCGCCGCACCCGGTGCCTCCACCGGTGGCTCGGGGCAGACCAACGCGCCGGTGTTCGCTGACGGCTCTTCAGCTGCGGGTTCCGCATCGGGCAATGCCGGCGCCTCGTCGATCAAGGGGCGCGGGATGCTGTCTGCAAGAGGCTCCGTGACGCGCCACGATGGTACGAACAAGCTGTTCGTTCGCGATACCGAGGAGCGTATTGCCGCCATTCGCGAGATGATCCGCAGCGTCGACATCCCTGTGCGTCAGGTGCTGATCGAAGCGCGAATTGTCCGCGCCGATACGAACTTCAGCCGCGATCTGGGGCTCCGCCTGGGCTACCAGGACCTTTCGAGCACCGTCCCGGGTCATGGCATCGGCACGCGAATCGCCGGCACCAACGTGTTCGGTGCAATCGCTGCAAACCAGTCCGATCTTGTTTCCCGCACCGGACAAGCGGTAGGCGGTGGCACAACCGTCGGCTCGGTGGGGAGCGGATCGAACATGATCAACTTGCCGATCAGCGCCAATCCGACGGGGCAATTTGCCGTCAGCGTGTTCAACTCGGCGCTGACCCGGTTCGTGAATCTGGAACTGCAGGCCGCCGAAGCCGAAGGCCGCTCGGTCAACATCTCGAGCCCTCGTGTCGTAACGGCAAACAACCTCGAAGCCAAGATTGCCCGCGGCGCGCGCATTCCCTATACGACATCCTCGTCGCTCGGCGCCAATACGCAGTTTGTCGAGGCAACGCTGTCACTGTCGGCCAAGCCCCAGATCGCGCCCAACGGTACGGTCATCATGGATCTGGTGATAACAAACAATACATTGGGCGACGGCTCGCCGCCTGTCATCAACGTGTCGGAATTGAAGACCAAAGTTACGGTTGAAAACGGCGGCACGGTCGTTCTCGGTGGCGTCATCACGGAAAGCTCGGTGTCGTCCGAGGACCGCATCCCGTTGCTCAGCGACATTCCATATCTGGGCAAGTTTTTCAAGAGTACGTCGAAGACGACCGAGAAAGGCGAGTTGCTCGTGTTCATCACACCACGCGTTCTGGACGGTAATAGCGGCGTGGTCGCAGCGCAATAGGCATGCCCTTCCGGCATGCGGACTGAATACTTTGTGAGGGTGTCGCAGATGGGTGCATTGCGAAACGTATTTGTGGCCAGCCTGCTGGCCCTTGGCCTCGCCGGTTGCGGCGGAGGTGGCGCGGGCGGTGATGGCAGTGGAGGTGGCGGCACGACCGGCACACCGACCATCACTGTCACAATGACCGACCCGACGACTGGCGCGAACAAGACCAATGTTTCGGCAGGCGATCCCGCGATCATTACGGCCACTGTCAAGAATGGCAAGCTCGCAATTGAGCGGGCGCTGGTCTCGTTCACGATAGTCGATACGTCGCTGGCCACGCTCACACCGGCGACCGGAACGGCCCTCACTGACGCCGAAGGCGTCGCGCGCATGCGACTCGACGCCGTGGCGATCAATTCCGCGGGCGCAACCACGGTCAATGTATCCACATCGGTTACCGTCAATGGCGCCGCAACACCTGTCAGCGGCAGCATCAATTTTGCCGTCGGCGTCGCCAACGTTACTCTTTCGAACCTGCGGGCGGTCCTGCCGACCGGAACGACCATACTGTCTCCGTATGCAACTACCAGCATCAAGGTCGATATCGGCGGTGTCGCCGCGACCACTTCAGTTCCAGTCAGCTTCTCTTCCACTTGCGTCAATTCAGGCAAGGCGTCGCTGACAGCCAGCACCAACAGCGTAAACGGCGTCGCAACAGCGACGTACGAGGACAAGGGCTGCGGCGGGACAGACGTCATCACCGCCAGCGTAACCGGCACCGCCGTCTCGGCGAGCCTCCAACTGCCGGTTCAGGCGCCGAGTGCAGCGGCCATTCAGTTTGTCTCGGCCGAACCGACGACCATCGTCATCAAGGGAACCGGCGCAACTGGGTTGGTGGAAAGCTCGACCGTGACATTCAAACTGGTCGACAACAACAACCAGCCGATCACGAATCAGACAGTGGTGTTGGGACTGACGACGCGCAGTGGCGGCATCCTGCTCGATGGTGGCGCCAGCGGGACGATAACCAAGCAGACCGACGGTAGCGGTTTGGTTCGAGTGTCAGTTTCGTCCGGCACGACGCCAACTGCGGTATGGGTTACTGCCAGCCATACAACAGGCACCGGCGCGGTCTTCCAGACCCAATCGGCTGCGCTGCAGATTTCCACGGGACGCCCGGTCCAGGATCGTTTCTCGTTTGCTGTCGAAACATGGAACATCGAAGGCCTCTACATCAATGGCGTGACGACCGAGGTTTCCGTCATAGCCTCTGACCGTGTTGGCAACCCTGTCCCGGATGGCACTGCGATCAATTTCATCGCCGCCGGCGGACAAATTGGTACGACGTCGTTGGGTGCTTGCGCCACTGTCAATGGTGCCTGTACGGCGATCTTTACCTCCGCCAGTCCTCGTCCGACGAACGGTCGCGTCGCAATCACGGCCTACGCCCTCGGGGAGGAGTCCTTCCGCGACGCGAACGGCAACAACGTGTACGACGCTGGCGAGAGCTTCCAGGACCTTGGCGAAGTGTTCCTCGACAACAATTTCAGCGCGGCGTGGGAACTTGGTGAGCAGGCCATCACGTTCGCATCGAATGCAACTGCCTGTACGCAGACGATCCCAGGCACTGCGGCGGCATTGATGAAGGCCGGCACATGCGACAACGTGTGGGGCGCGGCGCACGTGCGACAAAGCAACATCATTGTGCTCTCGGGTAATCAGATATTCATCACGGGTGGAACATCGAGTTCGCTGGGCACCACTTGCCAGCCATCAACACTCGACTTCAGTGTCTATGACGAAAACAACAATCCGTTGCCCGCTGGAACCAAGCTTGAGGTTTCGAACGTACCGGACAAATGGAGTGCTGAAATCAAGAGCGATACCGTCCCCAATAGTCAGAACATCGGCGGAACCCGGCACACGGCGATTTTCAAGTACACCGACACCGCTGCCTGTGCCGCTGCAACCGGATGGTCGGCGCGAGTAACAGCAACAACGCCGCGGGGAGTGACGTCAACCGCAAGTGCTGCGATATCGGTTCCAGGCGCACCCGCAACGCCGCCGGGAGCACCGACGATATCGGCAGCCACGACGCCGAACGCCACGACCATTACGCTGACCTTCGCAGCGGGTGCGGGCGGAGCGCCGACGAGCTATACGGCGACTTGTGCGACCGATGCCGGAACTGCAAACCACACGGCGACCGGTACAGCAAGCCCGATGAACGTGACGGTCGATGCGGCGGACACGACAGCGACTTGTACGATCCGCGCAAGCAACACCGCAGGTTCGAGTCCGGATTCCGCAGCGTTTGGGCCGATCGCACTGCCGTAGCGATTTGCGCACCAAGAAACGCCCCGCCCCGGCGGGGCGTTTTCTTTTGCGCGGACGCTCTGGCAAACTCCCACCATGACGCGCATATTTCTCATCGGCTTGATGGGCGCCGGCAAAACCACCGTGGGCCGCCAACTCGCCAAGCGTGTTGGCGCCTCGTTCGTAGACCTCGACCATGAAATCGAAAAGCGCACCGGCGTGCGCGTGACGACCATCTTCGAACTCGAGGGTGAAGAGGGATTTCGCGAACGCGAATCGCGCGTGCTGGCCGAAACGGCGGTGCGAGACGACATTGTTGTCGCCACCGGCGGTGGCATCGTCCTGCGCCCGGAGAATCGCGACATCCTGCGCAAGGCGGGTACGGTAATCTATCTGGATGCGCCCCCCAACATCTTGTACGAACGCACGCGCAAGGACACCAACCGGCCTTTGCTGCGCGTACCCGACCCGCTGGCCAAGCTCCACGAACTGCACGCGCTGCGCGATCCGCTCTACCGCGAGGTCGCCGACATCGTCATCCCATCGCGCGGCGGAGGCATGGGCTCTCTGATGCGCCTGATCGAAAAGGAGCTCGCCCGATGCGCACCCTGAACGTCGGCCTCGGGTCGCGAAGCTATCCGATCGTCATCGGCCCGGGAGCACTGGACGGTGCGGGGGCGGCGGAGCCGCTGGCCGCCGCGCTCGATGGCCGCCGCTACTTCCTCGTTAGCAATACCTTCGTCGCGCCGTTGTATCGCGCGCGGCTCGAAGCGACGCTGGCAAACTACAGTCGTGGCGGCACGGCGCATCTGATCGGTGACGGCGAGACGCACAAGAATCTGGCTACGCTCGACGGCATCTGGACCGCCATGCTGGCGGCGCGCTGCGACCGCAGCACCGTGCTGGTCGCGTTGGGCGGAGGCGTCGTTGGCGACATCGCGGGGTTTGCCGCGGCAACCTATCAGCGCGGCATCCCCTTCATCCAGGTGCCGACGACGCTGCTCTCGCAGGTCGATTCGTCGGTCGGCGGCAAGACGGGCATCAACCATCCGCTGGGCAAGAACATGATCGGCGCCTTCTGGCAGCCGAAACTGGTGCTCGCCGATACCGACACCCTCTCGACCTTGCCGCCGCGCGAGTTCGCCGCCGGCATGGCGGAAGTCATCAAGTACGGGCTGCTGTGCGACATCCGGTTCCTTGAATGGATCGAAGCGAATCGCGCGCGGCTTGCAGGCCGCGAATCGCTCGCGCTGGCCGAGGCGGTCGAGTGGTCTTGCCGCATCAAGGCCGATGTGGTGGCGGCCGACGAGTTCGAAACCGCCAAAGAAGGCGGCCGAGCGCTGCTCAATCTGGGACACACCTTCGGTCATGCCATCGAAACCGGCTCGGGCTACGGCACCGTGCTGCACGGCGAGGCGGTCGCCGCCGGCACCATGGTCGCTGCGGCGCTCTCCGCCCGCCTTGGCTGGATCGACGCCGCCGACGTTATGCGCATCCGAGCCCTGTTCGAGGCGTTCCATCTGCCGGTACGCGCACCAAGGATGCCCGCGGAGCGCTGGTTCGAACTGATGAGCCACGACAAAAAGGTGCTGGCCGGCAAACTGCGGCTGGTCCTGTTGCGGCGGCTGGGTGAAGCAGTGACCGTCGCCGATGTGCCGCAAAGCGACATTCGCGCTGCGATCGAGGCCGTCAGTGGAGACTGACCTGGCACCCTTTGCGGTCACGGCGGCGCGCTCGCGCGGCCGCCGCATCCCCGAGCCACCGCCGAAGGCGCGCGGCGAGTTCCAGCGCGACCGCGACCGCATCGTCCATTCGACGGCGTTCCGGCGCCTTGAATACAAGACGCAGGTCTTCGTCAATCACGAAGGCGACCTTTTCCGCACGCGCCTGACCCACTCCATCGAGGTCGCCCAGATTGCCCGCGCCGTCGCCAGGGCGCTACGCGTCAATGACGACCTCACCGAGGCCATCGCGCTGGCGCACGACCTTGGCCATACACCGTTCGGCCACGCGGGACAGGACGCGCTCAACCACTGCATGCAAGGCCATGGCGGTTTCGAACACAACCTGCAAAGCCTGCGCATCGTCGATCGCCTCGAAGAACGCTACGCCGCGTTCGACGGCCTGAACCTGATGTTCGAAACCCGTGAGGGCATCCTCAAGCACTGTTCCCCCGCTTGTGCGAGGGAGCTGGGCGAAGTGGCTGCTCGCTTCGTCGATGGTCGCCGGCCGACGATCGAGGCGCAGATCTGCAATCTGGCCGACGAGATTGCGTACAACAACCACGACGTGGACGACGGCCTGCGCTCAGGTTTGCTGCAAGCCGAGCAGCTCGCGGCGGTACCACTCTATGCCCGGCATGCCGAGGCGGTCGCCGGCGAGTACCCGGACATCGCGCCGCGCCGGCAGGTGCACGAGACCGTTCGGCGCATGATCGACGCGCTGGTGACCGATCTCCTCGCCGAATCGTCCCGTCGCATTGCCCAAGCCGCGCCCGCCAGCGTCGTCGAGGTACAGGCGGCGCCGCCCCTGATCGGCTTCTCGCCCGCCATGCACGAAGACAACCGGGCGCTCAAGGCCTTCTTGCGCGAGCATCTGTATCGTCATTACGAAGTCCTGCGCATGACGACCAAGGCCAAGCGCGTGATCGACGACCTGTTCGGTGCTTTCACGGCCGAGCCTCGTCTGCTGCCGCCGCAATATCTCGCGCTGGCCGAGGCCGAGGGCGCCCCGCGGGCCGTCGCCGACTACATCGCCGGCATGACCGACCGCTACGCCATGAAGGAGCATCAGCGGCTGTTTGCCGTCGGCTGAGGCGTCCGGCCAAACTACAGTGGTGGCGACACGGCACTTGCGCGCGGCGTCGCCTGCTGCGCCGCCGCATATTGAAGCCGGCGCCCATTCGCGGTATATTCGGTGCAAACCTGTCAGAGGTTACGCAAGCCGGGGAGCACCATGTGCCCCGGCTTTTTTGCCGACTGTTTTCCTGAAGGACCCGCCGCGATGTTTCCTGAGCAGCAAGCCGGGCTGTACGACCCCGCCCACGAGCACGACGCCTGTGGCGTCGGCTTCGTTGCCCACATCAAGAATCGCAAGAGCCACGCCATCGTCGAGCAGGGACTGCAGATTCTGTGCAATCTCGAGCATCGCGGCGCCACCGGCTATGACCCGCTGCTCGGAGACGGCGCCGGCATGCTGTTGCAGATTCCCGACCAGTTCTTCCGCGAAGAGATGGCCGGGCAGGGCATCACCCTGCCGGCGGTCGGCAACTATGGCGTCGGCATGGTCTTTCTGCCCCAGGATGCGGCCAGCCGCCGCGCCTGCGAGGATGCCATGGAGCGCGCGGTCGTCGCCGAGGGCCAACGCGTGCTCGGCTGGCGCGACGTGCCCACCGACAACCGCGGCCTCGCGCAGGCCGCCCGCGATTGCGAGCCGGTGACGCGGCAGATCTTCATCGCCAAGGGAGATGCGACACCGACCACCGACGCCTTCGAGCGCAAGCTCTACATCATCCGCAAGGAATCCGGCCACGCCATCCAGGCCTTGCGCCTGCCGGACGGCAAGATGTACTACGTGCCGTCGATGTCGGCACGCACCGTCGTCTACAAGGGCATGCTGCTGGCCGCACAACTGGGCGAGTATTTCCACGACCTGCGCGACGCCCGCGTGGTCACCGCGCTGGCGCTGGTGCACCAGCGGTTTTCCACCAACACCTTCCCGACATGGGATCTGGTGCACCCCTTCCGAATGGTGGCGCACAACGGCGAGATCAACACGCTGCGCGGCAACGTCAACTGGATGCGCGCCCGCCAGTCCAACATCTCGTCCGATTGCCTCGGCGACGACCTGAACAAGATCTGGCCGCTGATCTACGACGGCCAGTCCGATACCGCCTCGTTCGACAACGCGCTCGAACTGCTGGTCATGGGCGGCTTCTCGCTGACGCACGCGATGATGATGATGATTCCCGAGGCGTGGGCCGGCAATCCGCTGATGGACGAAGACCGCAAGGCCTTCTACGAATTCCACGCACCCATCATGGAGCCGTGGGACGGCCCGGCTGCCATCGCCTTCACCGACGGCCGCCAGATCGGCGCTACGCTCGACCGCAATGGGCTGCGCCCGGCGCGCTACATCGTCACCGACGACGATCTCGTGGTCATGTCGTCCGAAGCCGGCGTGCTGCCCATCCCGCAGGAGCGCATCGTCAAAAAATGGCGGTTGCAGCCGGGCAAGATGTTCCTGCTCGACCTCGAGCAGGGCCGCATCGTCGACGACGAGGAGCTCAAGCGCACGCTGTCCACTGCCGAGCCGTATCGCCAGTGGATCAGCGAATCGCGCGTCTTCCTCGACGACCTGCCGGTACCGCGCCTGCGTGCCGTCGCCGACCTGCGCGCGCCGCTGCTGGATACCCAGCAGGCCTTCGGCTACACGCAGGAAGACATCAAGGTCATCCTTTCGCCGATGATCGCCAATGGCGAGGAACCGACCGGCTCGATGGGCAACGACGCCGCGCTGCCGGTGCTTTCGAACAAGAACAAGCCGCTGTACAACTACTTCAAGCAACTCTTCGCGCAGGTCACCAATCCGCCGATCGATCCGATCCGCGAAGAGATCGTCATGTCGTTGATCAGCTTCATCGGCCCCAAGCCGAACCTGCTCGGCATCGCCAACAAGGAAGAGCAGGGCAGCATGCCCGACGAGGGCCTGACGCCAAGGCTCGAAGTCAAACAGCCGGTGCTCGACGAAGTCGACATCGCCCGCCTGCGCAACATCGAACATCTGTCCGGCGGCCGCTTCAAGGCCAAGGTCCTCGACATCGTCTTCGACGTCGCCGACGGACCGTTCGGCTGCGACACCGCCATGGGACGGCTGTGCGCGGCCGCCGAGCAGGCGGTCGGCGAAGGCTTCAACGTACTGATTCTTTCCGATCGCATCGTCGATCGCCAGCACGTCGCGATCCCTGCGCTGCTCGCCTGTTCGGGCGTGCACCATCACCTGACGCGCCGCGGCCTGCGCACGCGTACCGGCCTGGTGGTCGATACCGGATCGGCCCGCGAAGTGCACCACTTTGCGCTTCTCGCCGGCTACGGCGCCGAAGCCGTCTGCCCCTGGCTGGCGCTGGAAACCATCAATGACCTCGTCGAACAGAAGGGCGACGACTATCGCAAGGCGGTCAAGAACTACGTCAAGGCCATCGGCAAGGGCCTGATGAAGGTCATGTCGAAGATGGGCATCTCGACCTACCAGTCGTATTGCGGCGCGCAGATCTTCGAAGCGGTCGGCCTCGAATCGACCTTCGTCGCGCGCTTCTTCACCGGCACGCCAAGCAAGGTCGAGGGCGTCGGACTGCCCGAGATCGCCGAAGAAGCGGTACGCACGCATCGCGCCGCGTTCTCGGTCGATCCGGTATTGACCAACATGCTCGATGCCGGCGGCGAATATGCTTTCCGCATCCGCGGCGAAGAGCACATGTGGACGCCCGACGCCATCGCCAAGCTGCAGCATGCGACACGCGCCAACCGCTACGACACCTATCAGGAATACGCCAAGGTCATCAACGACCAGACGCGTCGGCATATGACGCTGCGCGGCCTGTTCGACGTGCGGCCGGCCGGCCCGCCGGTGCCGCTGGATGAAGTCGAATCGGCGGCCGAGATCGTCAGGCGCTTCGCCACCGGCGCCATGTCGCTGGGCTCGATCTCGACGGAAGCGCACTCGACGCTGGCGATCGCCATGAACCGCATCGGCGGCAAGTCCAACACCGGCGAAGGCGGCGAGGACCCGCGGCGCTTCCGCACGGTCGGCAAGGGCGAGACGGTTGCCGGCGTGCTTGGCGCTTCGCGCATCGAGCGCGACATCCCGCTGCAGGAAGGCGACAGCCTGCGCTCGGCCATCAAGCAGGTCGCCTCCGGCCGCTTCGGCGTCACCGCCGAGTACCTGGCCAATGCCGACCAGCTGCAGATCAAGATGGCCCAGGGCGCCAAGCCCGGCGAGGGCGGCCAGTTGCCCGGCCACAAGGTTTCCGACTACATCGGCTTCCTGCGCCACAGCGTGCCGGGCGTCGGCCTCATTTCGCCGCCGCCGCACCACGACATCTATTCCATCGAGGATCTCGCGCAGCTCATTCACGACCTCAAGAACGCCAACCCGCAGGCGTCGGTGTCGGTGAAGCTGGTTTCCGAGGTCGGCGTCGGCACGGTCGCCGCCGGCGTTTCCAAGGCCAAGGCCGACCACCTCGTCATCGCCGGGCATGACGGCGGCACAGGCGCTTCGCCCGTGTCGTCGATCAAGCACGCCGGTTCGCCGTGGGAACTGGGTCTGGCCGAAACGCAGCAGACGCTGGTCATGAACCGCCTGCGCGGGCGCATCCGCGTGCAGGTCGATGGCCAGATCAAGACCGGCCGCGACGTGGTCATCGGCGCGCTGCTCGGTGCCGACGAGTTCGGTTTCGCCACCGCGCCGCTGGTCGTCGAAGGTTGCATCATGATGCGCAAATGCCACCTCAATACCTGCCCGGTCGGCGTCGCCACGCAGGATCCGGTGCTGCGCAAGCGCTTCACCGGCCAGCCCGAACACGTCGTCAATTTCTTCTTCTTCGTTGCCCAGGAAGTCCGCGAGATGATGGCGCGCATGGGCGTGCGCCGGTTCGACGACCTCATCGGCCGTTCCGACCTGCTCGACATGAATGCCGGCGTCGATCACTGGAAGGCGCAGGGACTGGATTTCAGCCGCGTCTTCTTCCGCCCCGCCGTGCCGGCCGACGTGCTGCGCCGGCACGGCGAAGTGCAGGACCATGGCCTGGACAAGGCGCTCGACCACCAGCTGATCGCCAAGGCGCAAGCCGCGCTCGAGGGCAAGGGCACGGTCGACATCGAGACCGCCATCCGCAGCGCCAACCGCACCTGCGGCACGCTGTTGTCGTTCGAGGTCGCGCGCCGACACGGTCGCGCCGGCCTGCCGGACGGCAGCATCAACGTGCGCCTGACCGGCACCGCCGGACAGAGCTTCGGTGCCTTCCTCGCCCGCGGCATCACGCTCGACCTCACCGGCGAAGGCAACGACTATGTCGGCAAGGGCCTGTCGGGCGGGCGCATCGTCGTGCGCAAGCCCGCGTCGTTCCGTGGCGAGGCCACCGAGAATTTGATCGTCGGCAACACCGTGCTCTATGGCGCCACCGAAGGCGAGGTGTTCTTCAACGGCGTAGCCGGCGAACGCTTCGGCGTGCGCAATTCCGGCGCGCAGGCGGTCGTCGAAGGCACGGGAGACCACGGTTGCGAATACATGACCGGCGGCACCGTCGTCGTGCTCGGCGTGACCGGGCGCAATTTCGCCGCCGGCATGTCGGGCGGCATCGCCTACGTGTATGACATCGACGGCCAGTTCGCCCGCCGCTGCAATCCGGCGATGGTGACGCTCGAGAAGGTGCTGCCTGGCGACAGACAGGCCGACGACGGCATGCGCCATCGCGGCCAGACCGATGACGCGCAGCTCCAGCACATGATCGCCGACCATGTCGGGCGCACCGGCAGCGAACGCGGCCGCGCCATGCTCGACAACTGGCCGACTGCGCGCGCGAAGTTCGTCAAGGTGTTCCCCAACGAGTACCGCCGGGCACTCGGCGAGATCGCCGCCAAGGCGCAATCCAACAGCAGGACAGAGACAGCGTAATGGGCAAGCCAACGGGTTTCATCGAATACGAGCGCGTCGCCGAGGCCTACGAGAAGGCCGCGACGCGGGTCGGCCACTACCGCGAATTCGTGCCGCATCTGACGGACGAGCAGGCGAAGATCCAGGGCGCGCGGTGCATGGACTGCGGCATTCCGTTTTGCAACAACGGCTGCCCGGTGAACAACATCATTCCGGACTGGAACGATCTCGTCTATCGCGGCAAGTGGCGCGAGGCGATCGAAGTGCTGCACTCGACGAACAACTTCCCCGAGTTCACCAGCCGCATCTGCCCGGCGCCGTGCGAGGCGGCGTGCACGCTGAACATCCAGCAGAACCCGGTCGGGATCAAGTCGATCGAACGCGCGATCATCGACAAGGCCGGCGAGAACGGCTGGGTCGCGCCGCGCCCGGCGGCGAAGAAGACCGGTCGCCGGATCGCCGTCGTCGGCTCCGGACCGGCCGGCATGGCTTGCGCGCAGCAACTGGCCCGCGCCGGACATGAGGTGACCGTGTTCGAGAAGAACAGCCGCATCGGCGGGCTGCTGCGCTACGGCATTCCCGATTTCAAGCTCGACAAGCGCCTGATCGACTGGCGCATGGCGCAGATGCAGGTCGAAGGCGTGCATTTCGTCACCGACACCATCGTCAGCAGCGCCTCGATGCCGGCCGGCGTCGCCAACGACGCCAAATGGGTCGTCACCACCGAACAACTCAAGGCCGAATTCGATGCCGTCGTACTTGCCGGCGGCGCCGAACATCCGCGCGACCTGCCGGTGCCCGGCCGCGAGCTGGCCGGCGTGCATTTCGCGCTCGAGTTCCTCATCCCGCAGAACAAGGCGGTCGCCGGCGACGCGCCGAATCCGATCAACGTCAAGGGCAAGCATGTCGTCGTCATCGGTGGCGGCGACACCGGCTCCGACTGCGTCGGCACCTCCAACCGGCACGGCGCCGCCGGCATCGTGCAGATCGAATTGATGCCGCGTCCGCCCGAGCAGGAGAACGGGCCGCTGGTCTGGCCCTACTGGCCGCTGAAGATGCGGACGTCGTCGTCGCATCAGGAAGGCGCCGCACGTGACTGGGCCATCGGCACCAAGGCCTTCGTCGGCGAGAAAGGGCGGCTGAAGGCGATCCGCGCCGTCCGCCTCGAGTGGCAGGGCGGCAAGATGGCCGAGCTGCCCGGATCCGAGTTCGACATCAAGGCCGACTATGCCTTCCTCGCCATGGGCTTCGTCAAGCCGGTGTCCAGCGTGCTCGATGCCTTCGGCGTCGGCCAGGATGCACGCGGCAACGCCCACGCCGACACCGAGAGCGACACGGCCTACCATACCAACGTCAAGGGCGTCTTCGCTGCCGGCGACATGCGCCGCGGCCAGTCGCTGGTGGTCTGGGCGATTCGCGAAGGCCGCCAGTGCGCCCGTGCCGTCGATGCCTTTCTGATGGGCAACAGCACCTTGCCGAGATAGGAGCCTGTTTCAGCAGGAGGAACGGCATGCGCCACAGAACCATCCGGATGCGCTGCAAGGCGGGGCGAAGCAGCGATGTCCGGCGACCCTCGCCATGAGCCCCAACGCCGCAGCGCGCCGGATGGTACGTGGCCCTGCGGGTTGCGGCGCCCTGCCGCGCTCGCTTTGTCGCCGGCCTTGCGAAGGGGGTCGCCATTCGCTGCGGCCGGCTTCGCGCGATCATCGGCAGGGCGAGCGCAACGCGTGCTGCTCTCTCTGCTGAAATAGGCTCCGAGCCTCGGCCGCGCATGGGCGAACACGGCAGCCTGCTTTCCGCGGCCTTCCTGCTGTTCCTGATCTTCGACCCCTTCGGCAACACGCCGGTCGTTGCCGGCCTGTTGCGCGAGGTCGCACCGGCGCGACGCTGGAAGGTCGTGCTGCGCGAATGCACGATCGCCTTCGGCGTGCTGCTGGTCTTCCTGGTGTTCGGCCGCAATCTGCTGGGCTTTCTGCAGTTGTCGGAAGTTTCGCTGGGCATTTCGGGCGGCGTCGTGCTGTTCCTCGTCGCCCTGCGCATGATCTTCCCGCCGCCGGGCGGCAGCGTCTTCGGCGGCCCCAAGGGCGCCGAGCCGTTCATCGTGCCGCTGGCCATCCCGGCCATCGCCGGCCCCTCTGCCATGGCGATGGTGATGTTGCTGGTCTCACGCGAACCGGACCGGCTGTTCGAGTGGATGATCGCGCTGACGCTTGCCATGGCGGCATCAACGCTTATCCTGCTGGCAGGCAACCGGCTCGTCGATGTGCTCGGCGAGCGCGTGCTGACCGCGCTCGAGCGGCTGATGGGCCTGATCCTTTCGGCCATCGCCGTCGAGTTGCTGATGCGCGGCCTGCAGGGGTTCGTCAAGACGCTGCACTGATTCGTCGCACCGCATGAACGGGGAAGCCATGCTCAATGTCGTCATTCTCGCCGCCGGTCAGGGCAAGCGCATGCGCTCCGGCCTGCCCAAGGTGCTGCATCCGATCGCCGGCAAATCGCTGCTGGCCCATGTCGTCGATTGCGCGCGGACGCTCGCGCCGGCGCACATCTGCGTCGTCCATGGCCACGGCGGCAATGCCGTACGCGAGGCCTTCGCCGCCCAGGCCGACCTGCTGTGGGCCTTGCAGGAACCGCAACTGGGCACCGGCCATGCGGTGCTGCAGGCGCTGCCGGCGCTCGGCCAGGCAAGCGCCGTCCCGCCACCACTGTGTTTTGAAAACGCGCTCACGCTGGTGCTCTACGGTGATGTGCCGCTGACGCGCCCGGCTACGTTGCAACGGCTGGTGGCCGCGGCCGGTACCGACCGCCTCGCGCTGCTCACCGCCGACGTGCCCGACCCCACCGGCTACGGACGCATCGTGCGCCAGGGCGGCGCCGTGACCTGCATCGTCGAGCACAAGGATGCGGACGACGCGGAGCGCGCCATTCGCGAGATCAACACCGGCATCCTCGTCGCGCCGACCGCCGCGCTGGCGCGCTGGCTGCCGACGCTGGGCAACCGCAATGCGCAGGGCGAGTACTACCTCACCGACATCGTCGCACTGGCCGTGGCCGAGGGCATGCCGGTGGCGACCGCGCAGCCCGACGCCACCTGGGAAGCCGATGGCGTCAACAGCAAGGCGCAACTCGCCGCGCTCGAGCGCGTCCACCAGCGCAACGTCGCCGAGGCGCTGATGGATGCCGGCGTCATGCTCGCCGATCCGTCGCGCATCGACGTGCGCGGCCGGCTCACCTGCGGCATCGATGTCGCCATCGACGTCGGCTGCGTTTTCGAAGGCGGCGTCGACATCGGCGACGGCGCGCAGATCGGCGCGCATTGCGTGCTGAAGAATTGCCGTGTCGGCGCCGGGGCGCGCATCGAGCCCTTCTGTCATATCGAGGATGCCGAGATCGGCGTCGCGGCGAAGATCGGCCCCTACGCGCGGCTGCGTCCCGGCACCGTGCTCGGGCCGGAAGTCCACGTGGGCAATTTCGTCGAGATCAAGAATTCGCGCATCGCCGGGCAGTCCAAGGCCAACCACCTGTCCTATATCGGCGACGCCACGGTCGGCGCCCGCGTCAATGTCGGCGCCGGCACCATCACCTGCAACTACGACGGCGCCAACAAGTTCCGCACCATCATCGAAGACGATGTCTTCATCGGCTCGGACACGCAGCTCGTCGCCCCGGTCACCGTCGGCCGCGGCGCCACGCTCGGCGCCGGCACCACCCTGACCAAGGATGCGCCGGCCGACACGCTGACGCTCTCGCGCGCCCGGCAGCTCAGCGTCCCCGGCTGGCAGCGCCCCGTCAAACAGAAGAAACAGGAGTCCTGAACCATGTGTGGAATCGTCGCCGCCGTCGCCGAACGCAATGTCGTTCCCGTGCTCATCGAGGGCCTGCGCCGCCTCGAATACCGCGGCTACGATTCCGCGGGCCTGGCGCTGCTCAACCCGACATTGACGCGCTTGCGCAGCGTCGGCCGCGTCGCCGAGCTGGCAGCGCTGGCCGAAGGACAGGTCGCCCACCACGGCATCGCGCACACGCGCTGGGCGACGCACGGCGTGCCCTCGGAGCGCAACGCACATCCGCACGTCTCGGCCGGACTGGCGGTGGTGCACAACGGCATCATCGAAAATTATGCCGAACTGCGCCGCGAGCTGATCGAAGCCGGCTACCACTTCACCTCGGAGACCGACACCGAAGTCATCGCCCACCTGATCCACCATACGCAGAAGCAGGTGCCCGACCTGCTGCAATCGGTGCATGCGGTGACGCGCCGGCTGATCGGCGCCTATGCGCTCGCCATCGTGCAGGAATGGGACGAGCGCATCGTCGTCACGCGCAACGGCGCGCCGCTGCTGCTGGGCCTGGGTGACGACGGCAACTACGCGGCGTCCGACGCTTCGGCGCTGCTGCAGGTCACGCGCCGCATCGTCTATCTGGACGAAGGCGATTGCGCCGAGATCCGCCGCGACGGCGTGCGCATCCTCGACCGCAACGGCAATGAAGTGCAGCGTGCCGAGGTCGAGAGCAGCCTGTCCGCCGACGCCGTCGAGCTGGGCGGCTATGCGCACTACATGCAGAAGGAGATCTTCGAGCAGCCGCAGGCGCTGGCCAACACGCTCGAGATGATCGGCGGTGCGCAGTCGCTTGCGCCGCAGCTCTTCGGCGCCCAGGGGCCGGAGCTGCTCGCTGGCGTGAAGAGCGTGCTGATCATCGCCTGCGGCACGAGCTTCCACAGCGGTCTGGTGGCCCGCTACTGGATCGAGCAGCTTGCCGGCATCCCCTGCGTGGTGGAGATCGCCAGCGAGTACCGCTATCGCGTTTCGGTGCCCGACCCGGACACGCTGGTGGTGGTGATCTCACAATCGGGCGAGACGGCCGATACGCTGGCCTCGGTGCGTCACGCCAAGGCGCTGGGCATGGCGCGCACCCTGGCCATCTGCAACGTCGCCGAGTCGGCCATCGTGCGCGAATGCGCCCTGCGTTTCCTCACCCGCGCCGGCCCCGAGATCGGCGTCGCCTCGACCAAGGCCTTCACCACGCAGCTGGCCACCCTGTTCCTGCTCGCCACCACGCTGGCCAAACTGGCCGGCAAACTGACGCCGGAACAGGAAGCCGAATACCTCGCCGACCTGCGCCATCTGCCGGTCGCCGTGCAGAAGGTGCTGGCGCTGGAAGACGGCATCCGCCAGTGGGCGGCGCGCTTTGCCGACAAGCAGCATGCGCTGTTCCTCGGCCGTGGCCATCACTATCCGATCGCCATGGAAGGTGCGCTCAAGCTCAAGGAAATCTCCTACATCCACGCCGAGGCCTATGCCGCCGGCGAGCTCAAGCACGGCCCGCTGGCGCTGGTCGACAAGCACATGCCGGTGGTCAGCATCGCGCCCAACGACGTGCTGCTCGAGAAGCTCAAGTCCAACCTCAAGGAAGTCGAAGCGCGCGGCGGCGAGCTGTACGTCTTTGCCGACGCCGATTCGCAGTTCGACGAAGAGGCCGGCGTGCATGTGCTGCGCCTGCCCGAGCATTACGGCCTGCTCTCGCCTGTGCTGCACGTCGTGCCGCTGCAGTTGCTGTCGTATCACGCCGCGCTGGTCAAGGGCACCGACGTCGACAAGCCGCGCAACCTCGCCAAGAGCGTCACCGTCGAGTAATCGCCGGCGCCCCATGAGCACGCGCGGCGGCCCCTGGATCGCGGCGGCCAGCATCGCCTGCCTGCTGGCAGCGACGACGCTGCTTTTCGACGGTCTGCTGGCACGCCGCGCGGCCGGCGAATGGCAGGGCGATGCCTTCGAGTTGCGGCGGGATCCCGACAGCGCGCATTACTTCGTGGGCGGTGCCGTCAATGGCATCGCGGTGCGCTTCCTCGTCGATACCGGTGCCTCGACGACATCCGTGCCGGCGGCAGCGGCGGCCGCCATGCGCCTGACCGATTGCCGGCCGATCGAACTGCGCACGGCCAACGGCGTGGCACGCGGTTGCGCGACGCGCGCCGACGCCGTGGATGTCGGTCCCTTTCGTCTGGCCGGCGCGCCGGTGGTCGTCGCGGAACGCCTCGACGAAGCCCTGCTCGGCATGTCGTTCCTGCAGCATTTCGACATGGCGCAGCGAGACGGCCGCCTGATCCTGTCGCCCAAGCGTGACGCGCCGGTCGGCGTCGCCGAGGGCCCGATCGAGCCGCAGCGGGGCGTGCGCTGGCTGCCGTTCGGGCTGCTGCTGGCGGCCGGCGTCGCGCTGGCCGCGCGGTGGTTTCGTCGTCACGCATCCTGACCCAAACTACAGTGGTGGTAACACGGCGCTTCGGCGGCGCCGCGCGCCATGCGGTCGTGTTAAGTTGATGCGATCCGGCCCGCCGGATGCCCACCCAACTGCCAGGAGGTAGCCATGAGCATTGCGATGTCGTTCCGCCGTCACTCGATTCCGTTGATGGCCGTTGGTCTGCTGGCTTCGGCACCGGCCTTCGCCGACTACGAAATCAGTTGCGAGAGCGCCAACAACCGCTACAACGTCTGTGAGTTGCACGAGCGCGGCTTCGTCACCATGATCCGGCAGAACTCGCGGTCGCCTTGCATCAAGGGACGCAGCTGGGACTGGGATCGCGCGCGGATCTGGGTGGACGACGGCTGCAGCGCGAAGTTCCGCGTCGATACCGTCAATCATCGCGGCTTCGATCCGCGCGGGGGCGACCATCGCGGCGGCCGCGACAAGGACGACAAGGTGGACGCCGGCGTCGTCGCCGGCGTCATCATCGGCGCGGCAATCATCGGCGCGTTGGCATACGACGACGACCATGTCCGCGACGATCCCCGCCAGGGGTCGAGGCAGGCGTCGTACGTCCCCGAATGGATGATCGGCACCTTCACCGGCTACAACCCGCGGCGCAACGCGAACGTGACGCTGCGCATCGACAATGACGGACAGGTCGTTGCCCACGCCGATGGCCAGAGCGTCCGTGGCTACATCAACGGCTATCGACTGAATGTCGGCGAGGTGTCGTTCGACGTCGACCGCGCGCGCGACGGCCTGGTGACCTCGCAGGTCGGCCGGCGCGACAACGTCGTGCGCTATCAGCGCGTGCGCTGATCCGCGTCAGCGCGGCGCCAGATAGCCGTTGCGCCGCGCTTCGACGAGCGTGAAGGCGCGCGCCAGGCGGCGCGAGATGCGCGTCGCCCAGATGCCCAGGCGCGACTTCGGGCCGACGAAGCAGTAGGCATCGCCGCGCCGCACCGCGCGCACGATGCCTTCCGCCACCACATCCGGCGAGCAGCCGTGCGCGTGGTAGTACGCCTGCTGGCGCACCAGCTGCTGCTCGCCGATGTTGGCACCGACCACCCGGCCGCCGAGCAGCGGCGTGTCGATGATGCCGGGGCAGACGATGGTGATGCCCACCGGGCTGCGCTCGGCTGTCAGCTCCATCAGCAGTACCTCCGACAGGCCGAGCACGGCATGCTTGCTGGCGCAGTACGCGCTGATGTTCGGCGCGCCCAGGAAGCTCGCCAGCGACGCCACATTGGCGATGCGGCGCGGCCCGCCGGCCGCCTTCATGGCCGGCAGGAAGGCGCGGCTCATGTGCACGATGCCCAGCACGTTCACCTGCAGCATCCGCTGCCAGACGGCCGGCGCGGTTTCCATGAAGCCGCCGAGGAAATAGATGCCGGCATTGTTTACCAGCACGTCGGGCACGCCAGCCTCGCGCAGCGTCCATTCGGCACAGGCGGCGCTTGATGCTTCGTCGGCGACATTGCAGGTCGTCGTCAGGCATGCCGCGGCGCCGGCGGCAAGCACCGCCTCGCGTGCGGCGGGGAGCGCGCCATCGTTGATGTCGGTCAGCACGAGCCGTGCGCCGCGCCGCGCAAAGGCCTTCGCGCAGGCCAGGCCGATGCCCGACGCGGCGCCGGTCACCAGCACGCATTTGCCCTGCAAATCCCTGATTGCCGACATCCCAACGTCCTCCGCGGGCATCCCGTGGCCCTGGCGCGGACTTTATCACCGGGGCCGGGCCGCCCGCGGCCGACGGCCCGACGATGATCCACGTCAACGCGGCCGACGCCGAAAAGCTATATAAAAAGTAATAGATTCAGCAACAGGTACGCTTCGGTGCAACGGAGCGGGGCGCACTGATGGACATGAAGGCCGGCACAAGGTCAATCGAGGTTTCGGGGATCGACATCGCGTGGCAACGCGAGGCCGGCACCTGCACGTTCGCCGGTCTGCCTGTCGCCATGATGTGGGTCGATACCACGCTCGCCGGCCTGCTGGCCGGCGTTCAGGCGATGGTGGGTACCGAGCGCTTCGCGCTGGCCCTGCAGGCCGAGGGCCGCCGCAGCGTCGACGCCGACTGGGACGTCATCGGGCGGTACGCCGAGTTCGCCGACGGATTCGCGGCAATCGCGAACATCGCGGCCGTCGCCGGCTGGGGTGACTGGGCAATTGAACATGTCGATCGCAATGCGCGCGAGATCCGCTTCCGCGTGCGCGACAGCTGGGAGGCGCGCTACCAGACGGCGCTGGGCGTGTGCTGGGGCAGCGCCATGCTGGCGGGCAAGCTGGCCGGGTATGGCACGCGCCTGTTCGGCACGCCGTGCTGGGCCGAACAGACGGCTTTCATCGCCAGGGGCGACGCGGTCGATGCCTTCGTCGTGGCCCCTTCGGCGCGATCCGTCGAAGCCGAGATCGAACGGCTGCTCCATGCCAACGGCGCGTCCGTCGCCGACATGGCGGTTGCGCTCAAGCGGCTGGAAGACGAAGTCGCGCTGCGCAGGAACGTCGAAGGGGTGTTGCGCGCAGAGGCGGAGCGCAACCGCATCCTGCTGCGCCACGCCAGCGACGGCACACACATCCTCGACGACCAGGGGCGGCTGATCGAGGCCAGCGATTCGTTCTTCGACATGCTCGGCTATGCACGCGACGAGCTGATCGGGCAAAACGTCGCCATCTGGGATGCCGCGTTTTCGCAGGCCAAGCTCGATGCCATGCTGAAGTTCCAGATGGGCACCGAGACCCGCGTCGAGTTCCAGACGCGTCATCGCCGCAAGGACGGATCGGTCATCGACGTCGAGGTCAGCGGCCTGCCGGTCGTCCTCGACGGCAAGGTCTGCGTCTTCAATACCTCACGCGACATCTCCGAGCGCAAGCGGCTGGACGAGGCGCTGCGCTTGAGCGAGCAGCGCTTTCGTCACCTCTTCGATTCCTCGCCCGATCCGGTGTGGATCATCGATCAGCACAATTTCGTCGAATGCAATCAGGCGGCCGTCGACATGCTCGGTTACGGGAGCCGCGAAGCCTTGCTCGATACGCATCCGTCGGCGCTCTCGCCGGAATTCCAGCCGGACGGCGAACGATCGTTCGACAAGGCCGAGCGGATGATGAACATTGCCCAGCAAACCGGCTTCCACCGCTTCGAATGGGTGCACCGCCGCGCCGACGGCAGCGACTTTTTCGCCGAGGTCACGCTGTCGGCAATGACCCTGCAGGGGCGGCCGGTGATCCACTGCACCTGGCGCGACATCTCCGAGCGCAAGCAGGAACAGGCCCGTCTCGATGCCTTGTTCGAAGGCGCGCCAGAGGGCATCCTGATCGCCGATGTCGAATCGCAACGATTCGCCGCCGCCAACCCCAAGATTTCGGCAATGCTCGGCTACGACCGCGACGAACTCGTGCGCCTGTCCGTCGCGGCATTGCACCCCGAGCAATCGCTGCCGCAGGTCATGGCGCTGTTCGCCCGTCACGCGCGCGGCGACGCGGCGCTCGGCGAAGAGTTGCCGATGCGCCGCAAGGATGGCAGCGTCTTCCCGGCCGAAGTCAGCGCGGCACCCATCGCTGTCGGCGACAAGCGTTACATGGCCGGGTTCTTTCGCGACATCAGCGAACGCAAGCGCGTGTCGGCGGAACTCGATGCGCATCGTGGCCACCTGGAATTGCTCGTCGAGCAGCGCACGCACGAGCTGGCCGAGGCCAAGGCGGCGGCCGAGGCGGCGAATGTCGCCAAGAGCGCCTTCCTCGCCAACATGAGCCACGAGATCCGCACGCCGCTCAACGCCATCATCGGCATGGCCCGCATGGTGCGCAAGGGCGGTCTGTCCGTCGAGCAGGGCGACAAGCTCGACAAGCTCGAGCACGCCAGCCACCACCTGCTGGGCGTCATCAACGCCATCCTCGAACTGTCGAAGATCGAGGCCGGCAAGTTTGCGCTCGACACCGAGCCGGTGCGCATCGAGGCCGTACTCGGCAATGTGGCCTCGATGCTGCGTGAGCGCGCCCGCGAGAAAAAGCTGCAGCTCGTCGTCGAGGCGGCGCCCATGCCGGCCAACCTCGTCGGTGATCCGGTGCGGCTGCAGCAGTGCCTGCTCAACTACGCTTCGAACGCGATCAAGTTCACCGATGCCGGCCGGATCGTCATCCGCGCTGCCGCCACCCAGCATGCCGCCGATGCCACGGTGCGCTTCGAAGTGCAGGACACCGGCATCGGCATCGCGCCCGACGTCGTGTCCCGGCTGTTCAGCGTCTTCGAGCAGGCGGACAACTCCACCACGCGCCGCTATGGGGGCACCGGGCTGGGCTTGGCCATCACGAAGAAACTCGCGCAGCTCATGGGCGGCGACGCCGGCGTGGACAGCCGGCTGGGCGAAGGCAGCACCTTCTGGTTCACCGCACGCCTCGGGCGCCGCGCCGCGGCTTTGCCGCCGCCGGCCAAGGCGGCAACCCCGGCACCGGCGCCAGCGCGCAGTGCCGCGGATGCGCTGGCGGATCACCACGCCGGGCGCCGCATCCTGCTCGTCGAGGACGAACCGATCAATCGCGAAGTCGCCACCATGCTGCTCGAGGATGTCCGCCTCGCCGTCGATACCGCCGAAGACGGCCTGCAGGCCGTGGACAAGGTGCGTGACCAGCCCTACGACATCGTGCTGATGGACATGCAGATGCCGAACATGGACGGACTCGAGGCCGCGCAAGCCATCCGCGCCCTGCCGGGGACGGCGGACCTGCCGATCATCGCCATGACCGCCAATGCCTTCGCCGAAGACAGGGATCGCTGCCGCGATGCCGGCATGAATGATTTCATCGGCAAGCCGGTCGATCCGCAGACGTTCTACGGCGTGCTGCACAAGTGGTTGTCGTCGCGGCCGGCGACCTGAGCGCGCCGACCGTCGCGCGGCAAACTACAGTGGTGGCGCGACGGCGCGCCGCAGCGCCGGCATCCCGACGGTGACACTTGATCTGAAACAAGGGGCCGGCGCGCGCGGCATGGTGGAGTACGGCTGCCGATACGGGGGGAGCGAAGCATGAAGAACTGGACGCTGCGGACGCGCTTGCTGGCGATGGTGCTGGTGCCATTGGCGGGGCTGTTGTGGGTCTCGGGATGGAACACCGTCGAGAAGCTGCTGCTGGCGCAGGACATGACCCGCATGCAGGGCCTGGTCGAGGTGTCGACGCGGGTCGGCGCCGTGGCGCACGAGTTGCAGAAGGAACGCGGCATGAGCGCGGGCTTCATCGGCAGCGCCGGCGCGCGCTTCGCCCGCGAGCTGCCGGCCCAGCGGGCCGATACGGACAAGCGCCTGGACGCGCTGACGAGCGCGTTGTCATCGTTCGATGCCGCGGCCTTCGGCAAGGATTTCGCCGGTGCGCTGGCCGATGCGAAGGGCCGGCTCGACGCCCTGCCGGCCAAACGCAAGGCCGTCACGGATCTGGCGATTCCGGCAGCCGACGCCATCGGCTACTACAGCGGCGCCGTCGCAGCGCTGCTGCGCGCCTCGGGGCAACTGTCGACGCTGTCCAGCGACAAGGACATCGCACGCCTGGCTTCCGCCTACGGCGCCATGCTGCAGGCCAAGGAGCGCGCCGGGCAGGAGCGCGCGCTGCTCTCCAACATCCTCGGCGCCGACCGCTTCGCGCCCGACATGCTGGTGCGCTACCTTTCCGTGGCATCGGCGCAGGACACCTGGTTCGGCATGTTCCGCGACTACGCCACCGACGCGCAGCGCGCCTTCGCCGAAAAGACGCTGGCCGGCAAGGCCATCGACGACGTGGCGGCCTTCAAGCGTGACGCGCTGGCGAAGATGAATGCACCGTCGATCGGCCTCGACGCCGCGCAATGGTTCGCCGCGGCGACGGCGCGCATCGATCTGATGAAGCAGGTCGAGGACCGCCTCGCCGATGACCTCACGGCCGCCATGCGCGGCTTGCAGCAGCAGGCGACGCTGGTTTCGATCTTCTATGCCGTGACCACGGTGCTGTCGGCGTGGTTCGTGTTCTGGCTGGCGAACCGCATCGTGCGCCAGGTGCTGGCGCAGGTCGGCGGCGAGCCCGAGGCCGTGGTGGCGGTGGCGCATGCCGTCGCGGACGGCAGGCTCGACAGCGTCATCACGCTGGCGAAGGGCGACAAGGACAGCGTGCTGGCGTCGATGCAGCGCATGCAGGACCAACTGCGCGAGCGCATCGAACGCGAACACGAAATCGCCGCCGAGAACCTGCGCATCCGCATCGCGCTCGACAACGTATCCACCGGCGTGATGATCGCCGACCCGGCGCGCACCATCATCTATGCCAACGACGCGGTCAGGCGCATCCTCAAGGAAGCCGAAGCCGACATCCGCAAGCAGGTGCCGCGCTTCGATGCCGATGCCATGCTCGGGCAGAGCATCGACGACTTCCACAGGAATCCGGCGCACCAGGCCAGCCTGCTCGCCGCGCTGTCGAAAGTGCACGTGGCGAATCTCGAAGTCGGCGGCCGCCACCTGATGGTGACGGCCAATCCGGTGGTGACGCCCGAGGGCGAGCGCGTCGGCACCGTTGCCGAATGGCGCGACCGCACCGGCGAAGTCCGCGCCCAGCACGAAGTCGGCGATCTGGTCGCCGGCGCTGCCGCCGGCGACTTCGGCCGTCGCCTCGATGTCGAAGGCAAGGAAGGCTTCTTCCGCGACATCGCCATCGGCCTCAACCGCCTCGCCGAGACCACCGAGCGCGGCCTCGCCGATGTCGTGCGCGTGCTGCAGGCGCTGGCGCAGGGCGACCTGACGCAGACCATCGATGCGCCTTACGAGGGCGTCTTCGGCCGCCTCAAGGACGACACCAACGCCACCATCGGCCGCCTGCGCGCGGTGATCGGGCAGATCAAGGAATCGACCGAATCGATCAACACCGCGGCACAGGAGATCGCCGCCGGCAATTCGGATCTGTCGAGCCGCACCGAAGAGCAGGCCAGCAGCCTCGAGCAGACTGCCAGCTCGATGGAGCAGATGAACGAGACGGTCAAACGCAATGCCGACAACGCCCGCGCGGCCAACGAACTCGCGCGCGAGAGCAACCAGTCGGCCGAACGTGGCGGGCGCATGGTCAAGGACGTCGTCGTCACGATGATCGGCATCCAGGAAAGCTCGAAGAAGATCGCCGACATCGTCGGCGTCATCGACAGCATCGCGTTCCAGACCAACATCCTCGCCCTCAACGCCGCCGTCGAAGCGGTGCGGGCAGGCGAGCAGGGCCGCGGCTTCGCGGTCGTCGCCACAGAGGTGCGCAACCTCGCGCAGCGAAGTGCCACGGCGGCCCGCGAGATCAAGGCGCTGATCACCGAGAGCGTCGATCAGATCGAAGGCGGCGCCAAGCGGGTCGACGAAGCCGGGCACACGATGGATGAAGTCGTCGCCAGCTTCCAGCAGGTCGCCGCACTGGTCACCGAGATCAGCAACGCCAGCCACGAGCAGGCCACCGGCATCGATGAAGTCACCCGCGCGGTGAGCCAGATGGACGAAGTCACGCAGCAGAACGCGGCGCTCGTCGAACAGGCGGCGGCGGCGGCTGAAAGCCTCGAGGATCAGTCGCGCGGCCTTGTCGAGGCCGTCGCCATGTTCAGGCTCGTCGCCGGCAGCACCAACCTGCCGGCGCCCGCGCTGCGCGATGCCACGCCAAGGGCCTTGCCGGGCGCGCGCAGCTAGCGGCGCAGCCCAAACTACAGTGGTGGCGGGACGGCGCATGGCCGTGCCCCGCGGGTGATCGGCCGACCGTTGACGTGGGTCAATCCCGAGCATGTGCGGTCGCCGGGAAAATTGTACGAAAGACATAGGGTGCCCGCGACGTGCCAGCACAACGACCCGAATTCGTGACACTGCTCCTGCGCCTGCAGGGTTGGCGCCTGTGGGTCGTCGTGTCGATTGCGACTGTCGTCGGCGCGATCCTGATCGTGTCGCTGATGAGCCTGCTGCTCAAGGGCGAGGTCACGTGGGACTACGTGCTCACCGGCTTCGTCACCGCGTGCATCGTCGCGCCGCCCAGCCTCGCCCTGCTGGCCTACCTGCTGGGCGAACTCTGCCGCGTCGAGTCGCACGCCGCGCTGCAGGAATCCCGCAACCTGCTGCAATCGATCATCGACGCCGCGCCGATCCGTGTCTTCTGGAAGGATCGCGACAGCCGCTATCTGGGCTGCAATCCCGCCTTCGCGCACGATGCCGGTCGGCAGACGCCATCCGACCTGATCGGCCGCGACGACTTCGACATGGGCTGGGCGGAACAAGCCGAGCGTTATCGCGCCGACGACCGGCTGGTCATGGAATCGGAACAGGCGCGCGTCGACTACGAGGAACCGCAGACGACACCCGTCGGGCGCACCATCTGGCTGCGCACGTCGAAAGTGCCGCTGCGCAATGCGGCGGGCGAGGTGATCGGTGTGCTCGGGATCTACGACGACATCACGGCGCGCAAGAACGCCGAGCTGGCGCTGCAGCAACGCGACCGTTACCAGCGCGTGCTGCTCGACAACTTCCCGTTTGCGGTCTGGCTCAAGGACAAGGAAAGCCGTTTCCTTGCCGTAAACAGCCAGTTCGTCGCGCTGTTCGGGGCACGCAGCGCCAGCGAACTGGTCGGCAAGAACGACTTCGACATCGCGCCGGCCGACCTCGCCGAAGGCTACCGCGCCGATGACCGGGCGGTACTCGTCTCGGGGCAGAAGAAGAACGTCGAAGAAGAAATCATCGACGGCACCGGCGTGCGCCACTGGTTCGAAACCTTCAAGTCGCCCGTCGAACTCGACGGCGAACTGCTCGGTACGGTGGGCTTTGCCCGCGACATCACCGGGCGCAAGCAGATCGAGCAGGAACTCGAACGTCATCGCGCGCACCTCGAGGACGAGGTGGCGCAGCGGACCGCCGAACTCGTCGAGGCCAAGGATGCGGCCGAGGCCGCCAGCCGCGCCAAGACGGCCTTCCTGGCCAACATGAGCCACGAGTTGCGCACGCCGATGAACGGCGTCATGGGCATGATCAACATGGCCAGGCGTCACATGACGGCGCCGCAGGGCCGTGACCAGCTGGACAAGGCCATGCGTTCCGCCGAGCGCCTGCTCGATGTCCTCAACGACATCCTCGACATCTCGAAGATCGAAGCCGAGCGCATGGCGCTCGAGGCCGTTCCGCTCCAGCTCGCCGTGATCTTCGACAACATCACGGCGACCCTCGGCCAGCGCGCCGCCGACAAGGGGTTGCGGCTGCAGCTCGACCTGTCGCCCGAGCTCGCCCGGGGCGACCTCCGCGGCGACCCGTTGCGGCTTGGCCAGGTGCTGGTGAACCTCGTCGGCAACGCCATCAAGTTCACCGACCGCGGCGAAGTGAACGTACGCGCGCGCGCGATCGGCGAAACGGCCGACGCGATGACGCTGCGCTTCGAGGTCAGCGACACCGGCATCGGCATCGACGACGACGCCCAAAGGCGCCTGTTCCAGTCCTTTGAACAAGCCGACAACAGCATGACCCG
>JBGARB010000097.1:0-10125 GCA_044230495.1 Rhodocyclaceae bacterium | reverse complement strand
CTGCACCTTGGTGATCTTCAGCGTCTTGTCGGTGGCCATCAGCAGGTAAGCCGTCTTGCCCTGGAAGTTCACCGGAAAGATCAGTGCCGTGCCGACCGGATACTGCCCCTCGACGGGAATGTAGATGGTGTTTTCGTCGGCGGCCGAAAGCGTGGCACCCATGCCCCTGGCTGTCGTGACGTCGGCACTGGTCAGTACGGCATCGCGCGGGACCCACGAGCGGATGCCGGGGAACAAGGCCTGCACGTCCTTCGGAATCAGCGCCGCCATGTCGAGCCAGTTGCCCGCTGCACCGGGCTTGCTGGCTTTGTCGCCGGGATTGGCCTTGGCCATGGCCTCGGCACCGTTCGCCGCGCCGTCGCCGTCACTGTCGGCGGCGGCGATCTTGTCGAAGGCGCCGCTGCTCTTGCCGGCTTCTTTCCAGGCCGTGCCGTAGCCGTTGAGCTTCGAGCCGCCGCCATCGCTGTGGCAGGCGTTGCACGAAGGCATGTAGCCGAACTGCTGCTTGTAGAGGCGCGCATTGATCGGCGTGGCGTGGACGGATGCACAGGCGGCGAACAGCGCGAGCATGAGCGGAAAACGCAAGGGCATGGGCATGGTCGGCGACCTCAGAAGTTGAACATTCCCGGCACGACGCCGCGCATCGCCTCGCGCGCCTTGGCGCCTTCGGCACCCGCGGCGGCCAGGCGTTCGTATTGCACGGAATCACGCGGCGGCATCAGCTTGCCCGCCTTGTCGGTGTTTTCGTAGCGGGCCCAGTCGAGCGCATCGCGAATCTCCTGCTTGCCCTTGATGGCGGCGAGCACGGCCGCCTCGTCTTTGCCGGCCATGAAATCGAGCCGCTTGGCCGGGTTGCCGCGATGGCAGGCGAAGCAGTATTCGGCGAAAGGCTTGAGTTCAAGGTGAGCCTTGATCTCCAGCGGCGGTACGCCCGACACCACCGGGGGCGACATCTCGGCCGTCGCCAGGCAGCAATACTCGCGCGACTGGCCGAGCAGCGCCTCGATCATGCGCACGCGCACGAAGGGCCGCGCCGCGAAGACATCGTCGGGCAGCGCCGCGACGCGCCCGAGCAGCGCCGCCATGCCCTGCTTGCCCTTGAGCAGGCGCAAGTCGTCCGCCGTGAAGAAGCTGGCGATCCCATAGACGCCGTCGATGTCGCCGGCGCCGAGCATGCGCTTGGGCGCGCGCACGGTCAGCGGATCGAGTTCGCGCTTGAGCGGAAGGTGATCTGGCGATCGACGAAGGAGCGCAGCAAGCCGGCCAGTCCCTGCTTTTCGCCGACGGGGTCGCGGTTGAGCAGGTCGGACTCGGGCACCGCGATGCCGCCCTTTGGAAAGGTCTTCGCCTGCAGGGCGCGCAGCGCTTCGGCCTCGCGGCTGGCGGCATCGAAGCCGCCGGCGTTGTCGGCGTACTGCAGCGCCAGCGCCAGCATGCCGCGGCGGCAGGCGACGCCGCCCGCAGCGTCGCTGCCGCAGCCGTCGAGCCACAGCCGCTGGCTGACGAGATGGAAGTTGCCGACGTCGGTCAATTGGTCGAAGCGCTCGGACGACGCCAGCGGCTGCTGCAGGGCGACGCCGAGGTAGGCCGTGTCGCTGCCGCGTGCCTTGGCAATGGCGGCGGCCGTCGCCGGCTGGCCATTGGTCTCGTTCCACGGCCGCTGCGAGAACAGCGGCGCGCTGCCCTGATGGCAGGTGAGGCAGATGGCCCGCCGCGCATAGACGATGCGCGGCACGCATCCGGCACAGTAGTTCTGCACGAGCTGGAATTCCATGCGCCCGGCAGCCTCGTTGTAGCTGATCACCTCCAGTTCATTGGCATTTTCGACGAGGCCGATGAACAATTGCCCGCTGACGGCGATGAGCAGGCGCGGATGCGCATCGTCGGCCTGCCCCTTGAGCAGCGAGCGACCATGCGGCACCAGCAGGGTGATCGGCGGCTCGCCGGCCGGGTGCTTCGACTTAAGAAGGTCGACGAGCTTGCCGACCGGATACGGCAGGCCGTCGTTCTGCGCGATCAGGTGGTCGAACAGCGAGCGCGTGTCGGCCGGCGGCAGGTCCGTGTCGGGAATCGCGGCCCGCGAGATCGCCAGCCCTTCGTTGCCGCTGCTGGCCGACCTGGTCAGCTCGGCGATCGGCGGCGGCGGCGGCTCGCCGCTCGAAGCCAGCCACAGCGCGACGGCGACGGCGAACGTGCCGACCACCACCGCCAGCTTGAGCAGACCCTTGACCACGTCCGCAGACTCCCGGCTACATCAGCTTGAGGAATTCGCGCAGCGCGCGCTTGTCGGTCGCCGGCAGGTCGACGCCGAACTGATGGCCCTTGTTCTCCTGGGTGTCGTTGCACTTCATGAACAGGGGATGGTGCGGATCGATCGACGCCGCATGGGCGGTCGGCGTACCCGCCTTGAGCGTGAATTTCAGCAGGCCGCCGCCATCCTCCTGCGCCGAGGTCTCGACATCCTCGGTGAAGGTGGCGACCTTTACCGGACGATGCGGCGTCACGCCGGTATTGTCGGAGGTCATCAGCTCCTCGAAGGCCATCTCGAACTGTTTGATGCGCCCCTTGACGGTGTAGTCGACGCTGCCGTCGGGCAGGCGGGTGACTTCGCCGATGGCGTTGTTGTGGAGGAAGGGCGCCGTCGCCCAGGCCGAGAGCAGCGAGAAATTGCGCAGGTAGCCGGAACCGCCGTCGATGGTGCGCTCGCCGACCGCCTTGCCGCCGACCAGCGGAATCAGCGGATTGAGCAGCCGCGGGATGGTGCCCGCGGGCGGGCTGGCGCGGTAGGTCTCGGAGGCGAATTCCTCCCAGATGTGGCCCGTGCCGTGATTGTCGTGCAGCGCCCGGCAGTGGTTGGTGCCGACGATGCCGAACGGAATGCGTTCGTCATTCGACAGCCAGTCCTGGCCGAAGATGTCCTTCTCGGCGAATTGCCGCGGCCGCAGCCGGCCGGCCGCATCCTTGACCAGATGCTTGCCGCGCCACTCGGGGTCGTTCTTCACGGCCTCGGCGAACTCGAGTTCCCAGTAGTCTTCCTTGCCGAAGACGTGGCCTTCGTAGAACTTCGCCAAGGCGTTCTTGTCGCCGCGGATGTTGTCCGGGGCCACCTTCGAGCTGTGGCAACCGGCGCATTCGCGCGCGAAGATCTCCTTGCCACGCGGCACGGCGGCGAGGTCGATGTAATCCTTGCCGTCCTTGCCGTCGAGGTCCTTCGATGCCAGCAGGTAGGTCGGCCCGCCGGTGATGAGGAAGGCCGTGAGGTCGTCCATCTTGGCATCGGCGTAGTTCCACGCGTCGCATTGCGCGGCGCATTGCATGATGCGCATCGGGCTTTGCTTCGTGCCCTGCCCGATCAGTTGGCCCGGATACGGGAAATTGGGCACCCAGCATTCCTCGGTGCACAGGCCGATGTTCATGTACACGCGGATCAGCGCCAGATGCTCGCCGACGGAATCTTCGCCGCCCTTGAGCACGTGGCGCGTCATCGCCTTCCTGACTTCTCCGGTCACAGGGTCCTTCATCACATGCTCGAACAGACGCTTGTTGTGGAAGTCCATGATGTTGTTCTGCGTGCCCGGGTTGTGCTGGAAATCCGAGGCGACGAGCGAGGTATCGATGGTGCCCAGGCGCCCGCCCTCGAGGATCTGGTTGACCATGTGGTTGGTCGGCGCGCCGAGGAAGAAGGCCTTGGGCTGCCGCGTGTGCTGGTTGCCGATGGTGGCCGAGAGGTTTTCCCACCTGGGCTCGTTGGGGTTCGCCGGCGGATGCGTCGGGTCGAAGCCGACATGGCACTGCACGCACGGGTGGCCGATCACATAGCGCTTGTTGTTCTTGATCTCATCGGCGGCGTAAGGCGCGGTCTTCGGGTCGAAGATCACCTTGCCCTCCTTGTCCTTCGCCGGATCGGCGTAGTACTTGCGATAACCGAGCACGCCGGAGGAATGCGGGTCCTGGCACTTGTCGTACCAGTTCGTCGAGGCGTCACCTTCGGTGCAATCCGGATCGTTGATGAGACCCCACTTGGTGAAACGGTGCTTGCGCGTGCGCGTATCGAGCCACGGGTAATTGATGTTCTCCTTGCCGGCCACACGGACGGAGTGCAGATAATTTTCGTCCTGATTGCCGAAGGTGCCCTTGTACCAGACGTCGCGGCCCCGGCGCACCTGCTCGCGCATCGCCCGGGCCTTGGCCGGGTCGGCGGCCTCGATGTCCTTGAACAGGCCGAGCACATAGCGGCAGCCCTCGGCATCGTAGCCGGTGGGTTGCGGCTGGTCGCACGGCGGCGGCGCGTATTGCGGGATCGGCTCGTAGCGCCAGGTGACGGCATCGCCCCGCCGGTGGGTATCCGGGCCCTTGCCTTCGGGCCAGACCTTGCGCGCGGCCAGCGTGTCATAGAAACGCGCATCGAACCACTCGCCGCGCTTCTTCCAGTACGGCGTGCCGGTGTAGACGCCGGTACCCAGATTGCGCTCGACCAGATGCGCGATCGAGACGCTGCGGTTGGTCGAGCGGTAGGGCTCGGCCGAAACGGGCACGCTGGCGGTCGGCTGGTCGTAGGCGGTCAGCGGCGGCACCTGCGGCAAGGCGATGGTTTCCGGCACCGGCGGCACGGCGGGCGGAGCGGGTGGCAGCGACGCGAAATGCCAGGCCGTGGTGGCCGCGGCGACGACGACGATTGCGGACAACAGCTTGCCGATCATGGGGGTCTCCTCGATTCGCGTCGCGATTCTTGTCGTTGCGTGGCGTCGGGCCGCCGGTCGCACGCCGGGGCCATCGCGCCTCGCGCAGCATACCGCAGCTGCCGATTGAAATGCCCCTGCGCCGCGCGTAAGCTGATCGCATTCCCGTCCGCTTCAGGAGCATTGCATGAACGACATCGCACCGCGCGCCAACGATCCGAACAAGACGCTGACGCTGATCATCTACGCGCTGTATGCCGCCGGCTTCGTCGTCGGCATCTCGGTCATCGTCGCCATCGTGATGAACTACGTCAAGAAGGACGATGTCGTCGGCACGATCTACGAGAGCCACTTCCGCTGGCAGATCCGCACCTTCTGGTTCGGCCTGCTGTGGGGCGTCATCGGCGGCATCCTCAGCTTCATCGTCATCGGCATCCCGGTCCTGATCGCCAATGCGATCTGGATCATCTATCGGCTGGTCAAGGGCTTCCTGCGCCTCAACGACGGCAAGGGCATGTACGACGCCGCGTGAACGCGGCGCGCATTCAGGCCGCGTCGAGGGCGCGGCGGATGCGCTCGTCGGCCTGCATGGCGAGCGCCGTGAGCTGCGCATCGCCAAGGATGCGCATCATGCCCGAGGGCGCGGCGAATTCCAGCGACACGCGCCCCGGCGCCAGTTCGCGCACCACCGCATTGCACGGCAGCAGGCTGGCGACATCCGCGTTCGCAGTGTAGGCCTCGTAGGCGAGGTGCGGATTGCAGGCGCCGAGGATGACCGTCGGTACGATGTCCTTGCCGGTCTTTTCCTTGATCTTGGCGTGCATGTCGATGCGCGTGAGCACGCCGAAGCCTTCGGCGGCCAACGCCTGCGTGGCACGGACGATGGCGTTGTCGAACTGGTCGGCGATTTCGCGCTTGAAGTTGATGCTCATGGCGGGCTCCGGGAGAAGATTGAACGCACCGGCGGGTCGCAGGCGCCCTGCCTATGCTACGCCGGCCGGGTTGCACGCCGGCGCCGCCCGATGCGCCGTGCCGCCACCACTGTAGTTTGACCTGCGCAGACGCGGCGCGCAGCCGACCGCGATCAGCGCGGCCGGCCCTCCCACATCTTTTGCAACCGCTTCACCGACACGGGCGACGGGGTTTTCAGTTCCTGCGCGTAGAGCGCCACGCGCAGCTCTTCGAGCAGCCAGCGGAATTCCTCGAGCAGCGGCGCGGCGACGCCGCTCTTCTTCTGCGCGATGTACTCGCGTTCCCACGGTCTGGCCAGCGACTGCCAATCGGCCATCAGCCGCGCATCGCGCGCGGCATCGACACGTGCCTTGTCCAGCCGCAGCCCGGCGGCCTTGAGATAGCGCGGCAGATGTTGCAGCCGCTCGAACGGCGTCGCGGTGAGAAAGCCCTTCGCCAGCAGCGCGTCGCGCTGCGCGGCGATGTCGGTGCACGCAGCAGGGAACGCTTTTTGCGCGGCGGCGAGCTTCTTCTGCAGCGCTTGATGCTCCAGCAATATCTGGCCGATCAGGCGCAGGATCTCTTGCGCCACGAGCAACAGCCGGCCCCGCGCGCCGTCGACGCGCACCGCGAATGCCGCGGCGTCCTGCGGCCACGGCTCGACCATCGCGGTGCGACCGAGCGCGACGGCCAGCAGCGCCTCCTTGAGTTCGCGCTCGCTGCCCAGGCCAACGAACTGCAATGCCAGCTCGCGCACGCCCGGCAGCTTTTCGATGGCCTTGACCTGCGCCGCCAGTTGCAGCGCGAAAAGCCGCGCAAGGCCTTGCGCATGCAGGGTCCGGGCGGCCTCTTCGGTGTCGCAGGCGGTGAGCCGCACGCCTTCGCCTGCCGCCATCAGCGCCGGAAAGCCGACGACGCGCCGGCCGCCCACGCGCATGTCGATCAGCTCGGGCAGCGTGCCGAAGGTCCATGCGGTCTGGATGTCGTCGCCCTCGCCGACCGCAGGCGCCGTGTCGCCATCACTGTGTTTTGCCAGCGGCTGCGCGGCGGCGAACAGTGCGCTGGCGCGCTCCCCGTGCTGCGCCCGCAATTGCGCCAGATCGCGCGAGATCGCGAGCGTGCCGCCGTGCTCGTCGAGCAGGCGGAAGTTCATTGCCAGATGCGGCTTGAGTTCGCCCGGCCGCAAGGCGTCGAGCGGCAACTTGAGGCCGATGCGGTCCTCGATCGCCGTGGTCAGCGCGCGCGACAGCGGATGCTCGACATCCGGGTCGCGATCGCAGAAGCCGGCGGCGAACGCGGCCAGCGGCTGCACGCGGTGGCGATATTTTTGCGGCAAGGTCTTGAGCAGCGCGACGACCTTCTCTTCCAGCAGGCCGGGCACCAGCCATTCGCAGCGCGTGGCCGGCACCTGGTTGAGCGCCGTGAGCGGCACCGACAGCGTGATGCCGTCGTCGGCGGCGCCCGGATCGTGGCGGTATTCGAGCTTCCAGCGCTGGCCGCGGTATTCGAGTGCCGGCGGAAAGGCGTCGGTGGTGATGCCGGCGGCATCGTGGCGCATGAGCTGGTCCTTCTCGAGGAACAGCCGCCTGGGGTCCTCGCGCTCGGCGTCGCGCCGCCAGACGTCGAATGCCGCCAGCGTATGCATGGCCTCGGGCAACCGGGCATCGTAGAAGGCGGCAACGAGTTCGTCGTCGACCAGCACGTCGGGGCGCCGCGCCTTGTGCTCCAGCCGCTCGATCTCGGCCTTGAGCTTGAGGTTGTGCTGCAGAAAGCGCCACTTCTTCAACCACTCTTCGCCGACCTCGCCATCGACCAGCGCACCGCGGATCAGGATCGCGCGCGCCAGCTTGCGGTCTTCGAGCGGGCCATCGGGCCTGCCGAAACTCACGCGCCGCTTGGCATGCAGCACCAGGCCATGCAGCGTCACGCGCTCCCACGCCACGACCTGCCCGCTGCCCTTTTCCCAATGCGGCTCGAAGACATGTCGGCGGATCAGGTGGGCACCGACTTCCTCCAGCCACTGCGGCTCGATGCGCGCGATGCAGCGGGCAAACAGCCGCGTGGTATCGACCAGTTCTGCGCAGACGATCCAGCGACCGGCCTTCTTCAGCAACGCCGAGCCGGGATGGATGAAGAACTTGATGCCGCGCGCGCCGAAGTAGTTCTTGTCCTCTTCGTTGATGAGGCCGATGTGCCCTAGCAGTCCGGCGAGCAGCGCCTTGTGGATGGCCTCGTAGGTCGCCGGCGCGGCGTTTTCCTTCCAGCCGTGTTCATGGCAAAGAGTCATCAACTGGCCGTGGATGTCGCGCCACTCGCGCAAACGCAGCCAGGACACAAAGTTGCGCTGACACCACTGGCGCTGCTTGCTCGACGACTCGTGTTTCCATACGGCGTCGGCGGCTTCCCACAGCTTGAGCCAGGTGAGGAACTCGGACTTCTCGTCCTTCCACTGCGCGTGCGCCTGGTCTGCCGCCGCCGCACGCTCCTGCGGCCGGTCGCGCGGGTCCTGCGTGGCCAAAGCGCTGGCGATCACCAGCATCTCCGTCATGCAGCCATGTTCGCGCGCGGCGAGGATCATGCGGCCGATCTTCGGGTCGAGCGGGAGCTTCGCCAGTTCGCGGCCGACGGCCGTCAGTGCCTTGCTCGTTTCGTCGATGGCGCCAAGTTCCGCCAGCAGCGTGTAGCCGTCGGCGATGGCGCGTGGCGTCGGGGCTTCGAGAAACGGAAAGTCGGCCACATCGCCCAGATGCAGCGCAGCCATGCGCAGGATGACGCCGGCGAGGCTGGAGCGCAGGATCTCCGGTTCGGTGTGCGGCAACCGCTTGGCGAAATCGTCTTCGGCGTAGAGCCGGAAACACACGCCGGACGATACGCGTCCGCAGCGCCCGGCGCGCTGATTGGCCGCCGATTGCGCGATCGGCTCGACCTGCAACTGCTCGACCTTGTTGCGATGCGAATAACGCTTGACGCGCGCAAGGCCCGAATCGACAACGTAGCGGATGCCCGGCACGGTGAGCGAGGTTTCGGCGACGTTCGTCGCCAGCACCACGCGGCGCCCCTGATGCGGCGCGAAAACGCGCGCCTGCTCCTGCGCCGTCTGCCGCGCGAACAGCGGCAGCACCTCGAGCCCCGGCGCGCGCTTGTCGAATGCGTGTTTGCGCAGCGCTTCGGCCGCCTCGCGGATCTCGCGCTCGCCGGGCAGGAACACCAGCACGTCGCCCGGGCCGGTGCGGTGGGCTTCGCCGACCGCATCGACGATGGCCGAATTGAGGTCGGCATCCTTCTGCTCTTCGTAGGGCCGGTAACGCATCTCGATCGGATACAGTCGCCCGGACACCTCGATGATCGGTGCCGGTCGACCACGGCTGGCGAAGTGCGTGGCAAAGCGTTCGGCGTCGAGCGTTGCCGACGTGACGATGAGCTTGAGGTCGCGCCGCCTGACCAGCAGCGTCTTCAGGTAGCCGAGCAGAAAGTCGATGTTCAGCGAGCGTTCGTGCGCCTCGTCGATGATCAGCGTGTCGTACTGGCGCAGCAGCGGATCGCCCTGCGTCTCGGCGAGCAGGATGCCGTCGGTCATCAGCTTGATGTAGCTGGTCGGCGTGGTGCGGTCGGTGAAGCGGATCTTGTAGCCCACGTATCGACCGGGCTCCGATTTCAGCTCCTGGGCGATGCGGTTCGCGGTAGCGCGCGCGGCGATCCGCCGCGGCTGCGTGTGACCGATCAGGCCGGTGAGGCCGCGGCCGAGTTCGAGGCAGATCTTCGGCAACTGCGTCGTCTTGCCCGAGCCGGTCTCGCCGCAGACGATGACCACCTGATGATCGCGGATCGCCTGCGCGATGTCGGCGCGGCTCGCGTTGACCGGCAGCGACTCGTCATAGACGATGGGCGGGCGCGCGGCGCGGCGAGCCGCTTCGTCGAACCGGAGATTGGGCTTCACGCCGCCAGCTTGTGGATGGTGACGATGCCGAGAACGGTCATCAACAGCGAGCCGAACAGGTGCAGGCCGGCCGCGCCGGCAGCCCAGCCGTAGTCCCCGCGCTGGGCAAGCGCGACCACTTCGGCCGAAAACGTCGAGAACGTCGTCAGCGCCCCGAGGAAGCCGGTGACGACGAACAGCCGCATCTCCGGTGAAATGTCGGCGTTGAGGTGGAATACCGCGACGGCGCAGCCGACGAGGTAGCCGCCGGCCAGGTTGGCGGCCAGCGTTCCGAGCGGCACCATGGCGAACCACGGGTTGAGCCACAGCCCGAGGCCCCAGCGCGCCCAAGCGCCCAGCGCGGCGCCCGCGCCAATGGCGGCGAATGCGGTGAAGTTCATGGCGGAGGATTGTATTCCGCACCGCTAAAATGCTTGATTCCGCGATTCATCCGACCCGCCATGGCAGAACCGACGTCCCCCCCGGTTTCCAGCAATTTCATCCGTCAGGCCATCGAGGCCGATCTTGCCGGCGCCAAGTACGCCGCACGGCAATGGGCGGGCGCGCCCGGTCCCGGCC
>JBGARB010000016.1:0-37676 GCA_044230495.1 Rhodocyclaceae bacterium | reverse complement strand
GGCAGGAGCTGCCGCGACAGATCGACGGGGAGGAAGCGCGGGCTGGTGTCGATGACTTTGTAGCGGGCCATGGGCGTTTCCCCGTCGTCGCTTCGAATGCCTTGATTATTCCAGACGACTAGGCGCACAATGCACTGATGAATGAAGTTTTTCTACAGCCTCGTTAGGCCGCATGTGAACCGCTGGCTCATCAGCATTGCCGCACTCCTCACGCCGCTTTGTGCAGCTGCACAGAGTCAGTGCTACGGCACCGCGAGCAACGGGCGGATCGAAGGCAGCGTCAAGCTTCCGCTAAGCGGGACCAACTTCGCTGCATACAGCACGCTCGCAGCAACCGCGGGGCGTACACACGTTCACTCCAAGGTCGCAGCCATTCTGGAAGCCAGCTACAAGGCTCTCGCGGCGGCTAGGCCAAACACTCGGTATGTGTACGGCGAGACTGGCTGGCCGTCAGGCGGTCGGTTTCGACCGCACCGAACCCATCAAAACGGCCTGTCCGTTGACTTCTTTGTCCCCGTAACGGACGGCAATGGTCAGTCGGTTCCTCTACCCACGAACCTCACGGACAGGTTGGGCTATGACGTGGAGTTCAACCAGGAAGCCAGGTTCGGGGAGTACACAATCGACTTCGAGGCCTTGGCTGAGCACCTCTATCAGCTCGATGTCGCGGCCAAGTCCGCCGGCTCGGGGCTGGCGCTCGTGATCTTCGATGCCCAGTACCTACCTCGCCTATTCGCCACCAAGCGCGGCGCGTATCTCAAGGACAAGCTGCCGTTCATGAAGGGTAAGCCGTGGGTGCGCCACGATGAGCACTATCACGTCGACTTTGCGGTTCCGTGCAAGGCGAATGCGGCCTAACCCTTCGTATATGGACTCCCCCTCAACGGCAAGAGACTGATCGATAGGGATGGCTGCGCGCAAGCGCATGCAGTCGACTATCCGGCATCTGAAGTGGACGCGCAATGGTCCATGCCGACAAGGAATTCTCGCCACGTCGTGCCAATCGCATCAAGCGTCAAACGCCGATCTCGCGCATGGCGCCGTGCAGCGCTACCATGAACCGCAGGGCACGTCGCCCGTCCACACTCAGCAAGGAATTGCCATGCCCGAGCGCCCGCCCTGCATCCGATCGACACACGAGGTAGCCGAGTACACGCACGTGTATCCGCAGAGCAGCGAACCGATGGGGCCAGTGCGCAGTCTCGGCAAAGAGGCCGGGCTGGTACGTCTGGGCATCAACCTACAGCGGCTTCCACCCGGCACCCGGTCCTCGTGGCCTCACGCCGAGGAGAAAGAGGAAGAGTTCGTGTATGTCATCGCCGGCCAGGTGGACGCCTGGATCGACGGTGACATTCATCGCATGACGGCGGGGGATCTGGCCGCATTCCCGGCCGGCACGGGGATCTCGCACTGTTTCATCAACAACACCGACGAGGAAGTCCTGTTGCTGGTGGGGGGCGAGGCGCCCAAGGCCGACAACAGAATCCACTATCCCCTGAATCCGTCGCGGCGCCAAGACATGCCCGAGCAGTATCGTTGGAGCGATGTCCCGAGTCGGGCCCTTGGTCCGCACAACGGGCTGCCGGCGGTCCGGCGCGCCGTGCCGCCACCACTGTAGTTTGCTGCCTCAGACCCGAAACACGTCCACGGCATCGAGCATGTTCTTCACCGCGAGGCCGAGTTCGGTGTCGCCGGCGATGTCGAGGCGGCGGTTGAAGAACAGCGTGTCCGGGTCTTCCTGCCGCGTGATCATCTGCAGGTAGGCGGCGCAGTCGGCGCGAAAGGCGAGGTCGGGTTCGCCGGCGTCGCTGGCCGGCTGGAAGCGGCCGTCGCGGAAGCTGAAGTCGGCCTGTGCGCCGAGGTCGCTGACGACGATGCGGAAGCGCCGGCCCTCCAGCGTCGCGAGGTCGCTTTCGGGCAGCAGCCCGCGGCGGCGCGCGAGGTCGAGCAGCAGCGCCAGCAGCACGCCGTGCGGCCACTGCGGCAGGCGCGTGGCGAGACGCCCGACGACGGCCGGCAGGCGGAAGTCCGGTATGCGCGGCGGCGGTGGCAGATGGGGCAGGCGGGGCAGGGTGAGCGGCATGATGTGTCGGGTTCAGGTCGGCGCCGCGGCGCCGGCGATGCCGCGCCAGTAGCCATCGGCAAAGCCCTCCGGCGCCCATTGCGCGTCGGCGGTGGCGTCGTCGCCGTCGATGGCGCGATGGAAGGCGGTGACGATGGCCGCGGTGTGGGCGGGCTGCGGGCTGATGCGCAGCGCCTCGATGCCCATCGCCGCAAGCTGCGGCACATGGCCGAGCAGGTTGTGCGTGCGCGCGGACATCGTCTGGATGCCGTTGAGCGTCAGGAAGGGCTGGCCCTCGCGCGTATCGAGACGGATGCCGTCGGGATGATCGAGGCACTTGAACTGGCAGTCGTCCTTGTTCAGCCCGTAATGCCGCGCGGTGAAGCAGCGCGCCGACAGTGCCAGCGGCAGGCGGCCGAAGGCGAAGACTTCGGTGTCGATGCCCGCCGGCCGGCCGGCGTGCAGTTGCGCCACGGTGTCGGCGCCGAGTTCGAGCGGCGGCACCCACCGGCGCATGCCCAGCCGGGCGAAATACGCCAGCGTGTGTTCGTTATAGAGGTTGAGGTGCGTGCCGCCGACGAACGGCAGGCCGCGGTCGCAGGCGATCTTGACGGCGCCGAGGTCGTTGGCTTCGATCAGCGTGCCGGCCTCCGTCGCCAGCCGGCGCAGCGTTTGCAGGTCGCCTTCGGATTCGAGCAGCGCCTGTGCGCTGATGACGACTTCCTTGCCGGCGGCGGCGAGGTCGCGGGCAAGGCCGAGCCAGTCTTCGGTGCGCAATTGCTTGCGCCGCGCGCAGACGGTCTCGCCCAGGTAGATGCGATCGACATGCGGATGCGCGGCCATGTCGGCATAGAACGCGAAGACCTCGGCCTTCGGCCAGAACCACAGGATCGGCCCCAGCGCGAGCTTCATCGCCAGGGCCGGTTGTAGGCGCCGAGGGTGACCTGCGTGCCTTCGGCGACGCGGGCCAGCGCGGCCTGCCACGCGGGCGCGACATGGAAGCGCTCGGGCGCGGCGCACGCGGCATCGATGGCGGCGCGCAGCGCGCGCGTGACCTGCGCGACATAGGTGGGGCTGCGCTGGCGGCCCTCGACCTTGATGGCGGCGACGCCGATGCGCAGCAGCTCGGGCAGCCGCTCGACGACATTCAGGCTGGTCGGCTCCTCCATCGCGTAATAGGTCGCGCCGGCAACGTCGAAGCGCCCCTTGCACAGGGTCGGGTAGCCGGCCTTTTCGTCGTCGCCGAAGCGGTCGATGAGGAAGCCGCCCAGCCGCGTCTCGACCGTATCGCCCTGGCGCAGCCATTGCACGTGGCGCGCCGGCGAACAGGCGCCGACGGTATTCGGCGATTCGCCCGTGGCGTAGCTGGACAGCCAGCAGCGGCCTTCGTTCATCACGCACAGGCTGCCGAAGCCGAAGACCTCGATTTCCACCGAGGTGTGCGCGATGACGTGCTCGACCTGCGCCAGCGTCAGCACGCGCGGCAGCACCGCGCGCGCGATGCCGAAGCGCTCGCGGCAGAACTCGATGGCCTCGTAGCTGGTGGCGGATGCCTGCACGGACAGATGCCGCCGCAGATCCGGGTGGTGGTCGGCGGCCCAGGCCAGCACGCCGGGGTCGGCGATGATGACGGCATCGACGCCGCACTGCGCGGCCAGATCGACCGCGCGCGTCCATTCGTCGAAGCGGCCGGCCTGCGCATAGGTGTTGATGGCGGCGAGCACCTCGCGGCCGCGCGCATGCGCGTAGGCGATGCCTTCGCGCAGGGATTTGAGGTCGAAGTTGAGGCCGGCGAAATTGCGCGCGTTGGTGGCGTCGCGAAAGCCGACATAGACGGCATCGGCGCCGTGGTCGACGGCCGCACGCAGCGCCGGCAGGCTGCCGGCGGGGCAGACGAGATGCGGTTTGCGCGTCGACATGGATTGCGCAGGCTAGCCGGGGCGTGCGCGATGGCGTTTGACCTGCATCAAGCGCGCCGGCGCCGCCCATGCGGTTGACCACAGTCAATGTGGCGGCCGGGCGATGCAGGTCAAATCGCGCCCATGTTCCGCATTTCGCAATACATGCAGGAGATCGCGCGGCCAACGCCGGTCGGACCGGCACGCCAGCCGCCCGGACCGGTGGTGATCTGGAACCTGATCCGCCGCTGCAACCTCACCTGCAAGCACTGCTATTCGATTTCGGCCGATACCGACTTCAAGGGCGAACTGTCGACGGCCGAGGCGCTGGACGTGCTGGATCAACTGAAGGCGGCGAAAGTCCCGGCGGTGATCCTGTCGGGCGGCGAACCCCTGCTGCGCCCGGACGTGTTCGACATCGCGGCGAAGGCGAAGTCGATGGGTCTTTACACGGCGCTGTCGACCAACGGCACGCTGATCGACGACGCGATGACCGCACGCATCGCCGTCACCGGCTTCGATTACGTCGGCATCAGCCTCGACGGCATATCCGTCACGCACGATGCCTTCCGGCGCAAGGTCGGCGCCTTCGATGCGTCGCTGGCCGGCATCCGCCGCTGCCGAGATGCCGGCCTCAAGGTCGGCGTGCGCTTCACGCTGACGCAGGACAATTTCCGCGACCTGCCGGCGGTGCTGGCGCTGTGCGAGGATGAGGCCATCCCGCGTTTCTATTTCTCGCATCTGAACTACGCCGGCCGCGGCAACAAGAACCGCAAGGACGATGCCCAGCACCAGATGACGCGTGCGGCGATGGACCTGCTGTTCGAGACCTGCTGGAATCACCAGACGCACCGCCTCGAGCGCGACTACACCACCGGCAACAACGATGCCGACGGCGTCTATCTGCTGCATTGGGTGCGCCGGCGGTTTCCCGAGCGCGCCGCGCACATCGAGGCCAAGCTGCGCCAGTGGGGCGGCAATTCGAGCGGCGTGAATGTCGCCAACATCGACAACCTCGGCAATGTGCATCCCGACACGATGTGGTGGCACCACACCATTGGCAATGTCCGCGAGCGGCCGTTCGGCACCATCTGGGCCGATACCGCCGATCCACTGATGGCGGGCTTGAAGGCGCGACCTCGAACCGTCGGCGGGCGCTGCGCGAGCTGCGCCCACTTCGCCATCTGCGGCGGCAATACCCGCGTGCGCGCGCAGCAGACGACGGGCGATCCGTGGGCGGAAGACCCCGGCTGCTACCTGAGCGACGAGGAAATCGCGGCATGAAAAACGCATTTCGCCTCGGAGCACACGGGGCGCACGGAGAGAAGCCCGGCCGGTTCTGGCTCTGTGTTCTCTGTGTCCTCTGTGGCTTGAGTTCTTCAGCCTCTGCCATCGACGTGTCGGCGCTCTACCAGCAACATTGCGCGGCCTGCCACGGCGGCGACCGCTACGGCCTGTCCGGCCCGGCGTTGTTGCCGGAGAGCCTGGTGCGCCTGAAGAAGGCCGAGGCGATCAAGACCATCGGCGAAGGCCGCGCGGCGACGCAGATGCTGGGTTTCGCCGACCGCCTTTCCGCTGCCGAGATCGCGGCGCTGGCCGAGCACGTCTATGCGCCGGTGACGCCGGCGCCGGCGTGGCCCGACGAAGCGATCCGCGCCTCGCGCATCGTGCATGCGGCGCCGGGCAGCCTGCCGGCGAAGCCGGCGGCGGCGTTTGCCGGCCGCGACATGATGAATCTGTTCCTCGTCGTCGAAACGGGCGACCACCACGTCACCGTGCTCGACGGCGACAGGCTCGAGCCGGTGCATCGCTTCCCGAGCCGCTACGCGCTGCATGGCGGACCGAAATTCACCGCCGACGGCCGCTATGTCTTCTTTGCGTCGCGCGACGGCTGGGTCAGCAAATACGACCTGTGGAATCTGACGCTGGTGGCGGAGGTGCGCGCCGGCATCAACACGCGCAACGTCGCCGTGTCGGCCGACGGTCAGGTGATAGCGGTCGCGAACTACCTGCCGCATACGCTGGTGCTGCTCGATGCCGATCTCAATCTGCTGAAGACCCACGTCGTCAAGAGCAAGGACGGCAAGGAGACGTCGCGCGTGTCCGCGGTGTATGACGCCGCGCCGCGCAAGAGCTTCGTTGCCGCGCTCAAGGATGTGCCGGAGCTCTGGGAGATCAGCTACGATCCCAGGGCGCCGGACGTGCCGATCGGCGTCATCCACGACTTCCAGTACAAGGAAGGCGCCTTCGTGCGCGGCTACCTCAATCCGCAGCGCACCTTCCTGTCCGAGCCGCTCGACGACTTCTTCTTCACGCAGGACTATTCCGAGCTCATGGGCGCGAGTCGTGAGGGCGGCAAGGGCCAGGTGGTGAATCTCGACGCGCGCAAGAAGATCGCCGACCTCGCGCTGCCGGGCATGCCGCACCTGGGCTCGGGAATCACATGGGACTGGAACGGCCGCCGCGTGATGGGTTCGCCGAACCTCAAGGAAGGCGTGGTCAGCGTCATCGACCTCAAGGACTTCAAGCTCGTCGGGCAGATCCCGACGCTCGGCCCGGGCTTTTTCATGCGCAGCCACGAGAACTCGCCCTACGCATGGACCGATGCGATGATGAGCAAGGCCAAGGACACCTTGCAGGTCATCGACAAGGCGACGCTCAAGCGGGTGGCCGAAGTGAAGACCGATCCGGGCAAGACGCTGGCGCACATCGAATTCACCCGCGACGGCAAGTATGCGCTGGCCAGCCTGTGGGAACGCCGCGCCGACGGCGGCGCGGTCATCGTCTTCGATGCCGCGACGTTCAGGGAAGTGAAGCGCATTCCGATGGACAAGCCCGTCGGCAAGTACAACCTCTTCAACAAGATCAACCGTTCCGAAGGCACCAGTCACTGATGACTCTGATGACGATCGACGAACCGCGCCGCACGGCACCCGCAGGATTCTCCCTCTTCGCCCTCGGCTTCCGCCCCTTCTACCTGCTCGCCGCCGCCTTTGCCGCCGTGGCCGTGCCGGCATGGGTGTTGATGCTCGCCGGCCGCCTGCCGCTGCCCCTGCCCGGCTATCTGTGGCACGCCCACGAAATGCTGATGGGGTTCGCGGCGGCGGCAGTGGCCGGCTTCCTGTTCACCGCCGGGCGCAACTGGACCGGCCTGATGACACCCAGCGGCGGCAGGCTTGCCGCGCTGACGGCCCTTTGGCTGGCCGGGCGCGTCGCCATGCTGGCCGGCAGCGGCCCGCTGGTGGCGCTGGTCGATGTGGCCTTCCTGCCGCTGGTCGCGCTGGCGCTGGGCCGCGTACTGGTCAAGGCGGACAGCACGCGCAACTATTTCCTCATCGGCCTGCTGCTCGTCATGGCGGCGGCGAATGCCTGGTTCCATCTGGCACTGGCCGGCGTCATCGGTGGTGACCCATTGCGCGCGCTGCTGCTCGCGCTAGGCGTGGTCGTGCTGCTCATGACCATCATCGGCGGTCGCGTGATCCCGATGTTCACGCAAAGCGCGCTGCGCGGCGTGCAGCCGTGGCAGCACGTCCGCCTCAACCAGATGGCGATCGGCCTGACCGGCCTCGCGCTGGCCGTGTGGGCGATCGCGCCGGGCGCTTTCGGTGCCAGCCTGGCGCTGCTGGCGACGCTGCTGCAAGCGGCACGGGCATGGGGCTGGCGGCCGATGGCAACGCGGCGTTCACCGTTGTTGTGGGTGCTGCATTTCGGCCACCTGTGGGTGCCGCTCGGGCTGCTGCTCGTCGCCCTGGCACAACTGGGTCTTGTCGCCGAATCGGCGGCTGTGCATGCGCTGGCGATCGGTGCCATCGCCGGCGTCATCATCGGCATGATGACGCGCACCGCGCGCGGGCATACGGCGCGCCCGCTGTTGGCCGGCGGCGTCGAGGTGTTCGCCTACGTCGCACTCCAGAGCGCGGCGCTCGTCCGCGTGCTGACCTTGCTGGCGCTGCCCGTACTGTCCACCGTTGGCTCGCACCTTGCGGCGACGCTGTGGGCACTGGCCTTCGGCGCCTACTTCGTGCGCTATCTGCCGTGGCTGACACGGCCGCGGCCGGACGGCAAACCCGGCTGAGCGCCGCCGCACGCCAAGCGCCGTCCCGCCACCACTGTAGTTTGGGCATGACATTGTGTCAGCACGGCAACGTGCTGATTTGCAATGCAATTGGCCATTGCCATCGAATCCGGCCTGCCAAAATGGCAGGATCCGGCTGCGCCGCCAATTGCTATGAATTGCAAATAGAGCATTCGAAACAACGACATAAGAGACCGCTTCGAATCCGGCATGTTGCTTGCAGAAGACTCACTGGGCAGACCACGTCAACGGTTTGTTCGGTTCCGGTGAAAGCCGGGCAAATAGCAACCAACCTTCGAAGGGGCATCATGAAAACCAAAGCAATCGTTGTTGCCACTCTCCTTTCCTTCGGCATTGCTGGCGCGGCAAATGCTGAAGATCAGAAAGGCATGAGCGGCATGTCCGGGATGGCCGGACAAAAGGGTATGTCGGGCATGTCCGGCATGGAAGGCCAGAAGGGCATGAGCGGCATGAGCGGCATGTCGGGCATGGAAGGCATGGAAGGCAAGGACGCCAAGAAGAAGGGCGCCAAGCAGCAAGGCATGTCGGGCATGGAGGGCCAGAAGGGCATGAGCGGCATGAGCGGCATGTCGGGCATGGAAGGCCAGAAGGGCATGAGCGGCATGTCCGGCATGGAAGGCCAGAAGGGCATGAGCGGCATGAGCGGCATGCAGGGCCAGAAGGGCATGAGCGGCATGTCCGGCATGGAAGGCCAGAAGGGCATGTCGGGCATGAGCGGCATGCAGGGCCAGAAGGGCATGAGCGGCATGTCCGGCATGGAAGGCCAGAAGGGCATGAGCGGCATGTCTGGTATGGAAGGCCAGAAGGGCATGTCGGGCATGAGCGGTATGGAAGGCAAGGACGCCAAGAAGAAGCAGGAAGGCATGTCGGGCATGAGCGGCATGTCGGGAATGGAAGGCAAGAAGTAATCGCCTTTCGCGCGCCTTCGACGGGATGGGAGGTCGGCCTTCCATCCCGTTTTTGATGACCGGAACACCGCACACGCCATGAATCCGTTTTACACAGTCGCCGCGCTGACCGCCGCGATGATGGCAGCCGCTCCGGCCGCTGCCGCCCCGGCTGACGTCGCCGGACTGGCGCCGCATCGGCGCCCAGCCAACGCGCCGCGCGTCGAGGCCCCCGCCACCAGCGACAAGCCGCGCACGCTGCACGGCATTCCCGACCCGGCGCCGCCCGGATTGAACTTCGTGCGTGACCAGGGCGCCTGGTACACGCCGTTCGACCGGCCGGGCATGCCGCCGCCCTACGACTTGCGCGGCTGGTACGGCGCGCCGCAGCGAGGTGCGCGATGACCCGTCAGGACTTCATCATCGGCGCCGTGCTCGCCGCGTTGATCGGCGTCGTCGTGACGCTGGTCGATGTTAGGCGCACGTTCGAGCCGTCCACGCTGCCGGCCAACGCATCCGACCATTTGCGCGCCAGCTACGATCCGATCCACTTCAAGCCGGCCATCGCGTCGGCGACCGACGCGCAGTGCCTCGCCTGTCATCGCGAGGTACTCGAAGACCGCGTCCGCGCCGCATCTCCCGCGGGTTTGCGCGCCGCCGATGCGCTGGCGTGGTACCAGCAGACCTCCACCTACACCGGCGAGCAGGAGACCTTCCATCGTCGCCATCTGGTGACACCGCTGGCCGGGAAGCTGATGAACCTGCAATGCAACACCTGTCACGAAGGCCACGATCCGCGCGAGGAAGCGCCGGGTTCGTCGGCAACGGCGCCGCATCAGGGCGAAGGCGGCTTCACGCTGCGCAAGCAGGTGAACCCGGAAACCACCTGCCTGAAATGCCATGGCCAGATGCCCGCCAAGGAAGTGATGGGGCTGCCTTCGCCATGGCCCGAGGCCGCCAAGCTGTTCAACAACGATTGCCTGAGCTGTCACGCGACGATCCGCACGCATCGTCACCAGGTGACTTACCTGAACGCCGATGCCATCGAAGCGGCCGCCAAGGCCGGCCAGGCCGATGGCAGCGGCGGCGATGTCTGCTACGGCTGCCACGGCGGCCGGCCGTGGTATCGCATCGCCTATCCGTATCCGCGGCACGACTGGCCGAACATGCCTGCCCAGACGCCGGCGTGGGCGCGCGCCCGCGCCACGCAGTCCGAAGCCCGATTCCTGTTCACCAGCGCAACGCCCTACGCGCACGCCACGCCATGAACGAACTGACCCTGACCCGTGCGATTGCCGACCTGTTGAACCCGACGCGGCGCGACTTCCTCAAGACGGCGGCGGCCGGCGCCGCCACGGCCGGCCTGTTCCGTTTCGGCCTCACCAGCCGCGAGGCACAGGCCTTCGCCTACGAGCCCTACCAGACTGACGACCAGCTCACGACGGTGGTCACCTCGTGCGATCACAACTGCGGCTCGCGGCACATGCTGGTGGCGCACAAGAAGGGCGACGTCATCGTGCGCCTGTCGTCCGACGATGGCCGCTACCAGGCCGGCGGCGCCTACGGTCTGGACACCGAACAGGTGCCGCAACTGCGCGCCTGCCTGCGCGGCCGCTCGTATCGCGCGCGGCTGTATTCGCCCGAACGCCTGCTCTACCCGATGCTGCGCGTCGGCGAGCGCGGCGAGGGCCGCTTCAAGCGCGTGTCGTGGGACGAGGCGCTCGACCACGTGGCGAAAAAGATGGTCGAGCTGAAGACGAACTTCGGCCCGACGGCGATCCTCGACCAGGCCTATGCCGGCACATCGTATGGCGTGCTGCATAAGTCGGACCAGATCGAGGGCCTGCTGGCGCGCTTCCTGGGCATGTTCGGCTGCCGCACCAACTCCTGGTCGGTGCCCAGCTACCAGGGCACCACCACCAGTTCGCGGTGGACCTTCGGCACCATCGAGGACGGCAACGAGGACGACGCCTTCGCGCACAGCAAGCTGATCATCATGTGGGGGTGGAACCCGGCCTACACCTTCCACGGCGGCAACACCTTCTACTACATGCGCATGGCCAAGCAGCGCGGCTGCAAGTTCGTCGTCGTCGATCCGCAATTCACCGACTCGGCGGCGGCCTACGACGCGTGGTGGATTCCGATCCGGCCCAATACCGACGCCGCCATGCTCGCCGGCATGGCGCACCACATCTTCAGCGAGAACCTGCACGACCAGGCCTTCATCGACCGCTTCTGCCAGGGCATGGATGCCGGCACGATGCCGGACTGGGCGCAGGGCCAGGAGAGCTTCAAGGACTACATCCTCGGTACGCACGACAAGTTGCCGAAGTCGCCCGAATGGGCCGAGGCCATTTGCGGCGTTTCGGCGGCCGACATCAGGAAGCTCGCCGACATGTACGCGCGCACCAAGCCGGCGGCGCTGAAGGCCTCGTGGTCGCCCGGGCGCAATGCCTACGGCGAGCAGTACAACCGCATGGCGGCGGCGCTGCAGGCGATGACCGGCAACATCGGCAAGCTGGGCGGTTGCGCCGAGGGTGTCGGCAAGGCGTGGCATGCCGAATCGGTGGCCTATCCCTACGACGACAACGCCAACCTGTGGTGGGCGTCGATCAAGTCCGACCGCTGGGCGCATTGCGTGCTCAACTACCCGAACGTCAAGCGCGAGGAAATCGGCTGCTGGCCGCGCGACGACGATCTGGACGGCAAGATCCCCAACATCAAGGCGATCTTCTGGCACGGTTCGGACTGGTTCAACCAGCTCACCAACATCAACAAGGAAATCGCCGCCATCAAGAAGCTCGAGCTGGTGGTCTGCATGGATTCGACGATCACGCCGTCGGGCCTGTGGGCCGACGTGCTGCTGCCGATCGCCACGCACTTCGAGCGCCATGACGTCGGCCTGCCCTGGTACAAGGGACACTACTACATCCACCGGCCGAAGGTCATCGAGCCGCTGGGCGAGAGTCGGACGGACCTGCAGGTATTCACGGAGTTGGCCTATCGACTCGAACAGATCGACCCGTCGCTGAAGGACTTCGGCAAGCGCTACAACCCGCGCGCCGACCGCAGCTACTTCGACAACCCGGACGCGGTCGACGAAGCCTACCTCGTCGCCTGGTGGAAGAGGGTGCAGGAGCACCAGGGCGTCACCATGTCGTGGGAGGAATTCAAGCAGCGCGGCGTGTACAAGTTCGTCTTCGACAAGCCGCTGGTGGCCTTCCGCGACCAGATCGAGCGGGGCGTGCCCTTCGATACCCCGTCGGGCAAGATCGAGATCCTGTGCACCGAGCTGGCGCACATCAAGGACTGGACGAAGACGCGGTATGGCGCGCCGATTCCGGCGATCCCGAAATGGATCGAGCCGTTCGAGTCGCTCAACCATCCGACCAAGACCAGAGACTTCCCCTTCCACATGATCACGCCGCATCCGCGCTGGCGCACGCACTCGATCTTCAACAACATCCCGTGGCTGCGCGAGACCTATCAGCAGGAGCTGACGATGAATGCCGCCGATGCCGCGCGGCTCGGCCTCAGGACGGGCGACATCGTCGAGACCTGGAACGACCGCGGACGCTGCGTCGTGCCGCTCTACGTCACCGAACGCTGCATGCCGGGCGTCGTCGCGCTGCATGAAGGGGCATGGATGGATCTGGACAGGAACGGCGTCGACCGTTCGGGCAACCCGGACTTCCTGACGCTGGACGAACCGAGCCCGGCCGGCGCCTTCGCCTACAACACCATCCTGGTGAACGTGAAGAAGACGGCGCTCGATCACCGACCCGGCTGGGACAGCCACGCCACCGCCCGTTCCTACATCTTCCGCCGGGACGCCTGAGCCATGGAGAAGAAACTCGACAAGCAGCAGGTCAAGGACGCCATCCGCCGCAAGGTGGCACAGACCTACGAGCCGGTGAAGCCGGCCAAACAGCTCGGCTTCGTGCATCACAATGTCGATTGCATCGGCTGCCGCGCCTGCGAGATCGCCTGCAAGGACAAGAACGGCCTGCCGCCGGGTCCGCGCTTCCGCCGCGTGATGTACGTCGAAGGCGGACATTACCCCGACGTGTTCGCCTACAAGGTGAACATGTCGTGCAACCACTGTGCCGAGCCGGCGTGCCTGCCGACGTGCCCGACCGGTGCGATCTGGAAGCGCGAGGCCGACGGCATCGTCGACATCGACTCGACGCTGTGCATCGGCTGCCGCCGCTGCGAGGCGACGTGTCCCTACGGCGCGCCGCAGTGGAATCCGCAGTTGCAGATCGTGCAGAAGTGCAACCTGTGCGTCGACGAAATCGACGCCGGCCGCAAGCCCTATTGCGTGATGGCCTGCATGATGCGCGTGCTCGACATCGGCCCGATCGACAAGCTGCGCGCCAACGAATGGAAGACCACGGCGATCGGCGCCGCCGACGCGCCGGTCCGCCAGGTCAAGGACATGGCCAATCCCGAGTTGACCAATCCGTCGATCGTCTTCGTGCCGCATCGCAAGGGGCGCGTCGATGGCGCCTAGCCTCGAATCCCCGGGCGTGCTGCAGGCCGTCGGCACGGCGCTGGCGGGTGATGCCGAGGCACTGGCGGCATTGCACGACCGCGAGCTGACGCCGGCGATGATCGCCGCGCTGCGCGCTGGCGGGTTCGCCGGCACGCTCGCGCTGACACCGGCTACCGGTGGCGCGCGTGCGGCGCTGGAGGCGCTCGTCCAGGGCATCGCAACGCTGCCGGCGGCGGGCGACGCTGCCGGCTTGGATGATCTGGCTGCCGAGTACGCGGCGATCTACCTGACCGGCGCCTATGGTGCGTCGCCATGCGAATCGGTGTGGCTCGACGATGATCGCCTCGTCTGCCAGCAGCCTATGTTCGCGTGGCGGGCGCTGCATGTCGCGGCAGACCTCGAGCCGCCGGACTGGCGGCGCCGCGCCGACGATCATTTGGTCCTGCAATTGCAGTACATCGCGCATGTGCTGCGCCGCGCGCAGTCCATCGACGCGTGGCGGGCGCTTGCCGACGTGCTCGACATGCACACCCTGCGCTGGCTGGACGAATTCGCCGCGCGCATCGCCGCACGCGGGCAGATACCGTTCTACGTCGGCCTTGTCGTCTATACCGCCGCGTGGGTCGACGGCCTGCGCGACTTGCTGGCCCATGCACTGGGCAAAGCCCGACCAACGCGCGAGGCCATCGAGGCGCGGGCGCGACCGCCTGTACCGGAGTCGGTGCCGCTGACGTTCATGCCGGGCGCCGCGCCCAGCTGGTAATCCCCCAACGCAAGCGGGGATAATTGCGTCGTGGGAACCGTCGGCCTTTCGCCGCTGAAGCGGCACATCCTGTTGCGTCTGGTCGTCGCCGGCGGCCTGCTGTCTGCCTTGCTGCTGGTGGTGTTCCTCACGGCCTACCGTAGCCAGCTGGTCGCCGAGCGCAGCCGCGCCTCGCTCGGCTTCAACCTGCTGCTGCAGGCGGCACTCGAGAACGCCATGCTCAAGCGCGACGTGCCCGGCCTTGCCGGCATCGTCGAGCGGATGGGGCAGCAGCCGGGCATCCACGGGGTGATGATCCTCAACCCGGCGGGCGACGTGCGCTTCGCTTCGTCGCCGGCGCGGCTGGGGCGGCAGTTGCCGGCGCTGGTGCCCGCCTCGGATGCGCCGCCCTCCGCGCATTTCGTCGTCGCCGACGATGGCAGCGACGTGTTGCGCTCGATCAATGCCGTGCGCAACCAGCCGCCCTGCGCGCCATGCCACGGCGCCGCCAGCGCGCATCCGGTCAATGGCATCCTGGTGGTCGACTACGATGCCGGCGAGATTCGCGCGCAGGCCTTGAAGAGCGCGTTGGCCCTGTCGCTGGCCGGCATCGCGACGCTGATGCTGATCATGGCGGTGCTCTGGCGCTCGCTCAGCCGGCGCGTACTCGAACCGGTCGCGAAACTGGCCCGCGCCAGCGCCGCGCTCGAAGCGGGGCGGCTCGACGAGCGCGTGCACCTGGCGGGTGGCGACGAATTGGCGGAACTCGGCGCCCGCTTCAATCGCATGGCCATACGCCTCGAAGCGCAGATGGCGCGCGTGGAAGCGCATCGCGCCTATCTGCAGGACATCCTCGACGGCCTGCCTGACGGCGTGCGCGTGATCCGCGCCGACGACGGCCGCGTGGAGCTGGCCAACCGTGCGTACTGCGCTCAGGTCGGGCTGCCGGTCGAGGCGGTGCTGGGCCAGCCGTGCCATCGCAGCAGCCATGGCCGCGACGAACGCTGCGTGCCGACCATGGTGGTCTGTCCGCTGGCCGAGCTGAAGGCGACCGGCGACGGCCTCAAGACCACGCACCATCACCGGCGCGCCGACGGCAGCGCGTTCCCGGCCGAGGTACATGCCATGCGCGTCGACGTGCGCGACGACAACGGCATGACCGCCTGCATCGTCGAGTCCGTGCGCGACCTCGGTCAGGCGGCGCGCGTGTCGCACGAGCAGCGGCTGTCCGAGCTGGGTCTGCTGGCCGCCGGCATCGCCCACGAGATCCACAATCCGCTGGGCTCGGTGCGGCTGGGCGTGCAGGGCCTGACGCGCGACGTGCGCGAAGGCCGCATCACGCCGGAGCAGATCGTCGACTACATGCGCCTCATCGACCAGGAGATCGACAACTGCATCGCCGTCACGCGCCGCCTGCTGCTGCTGGCGCGACCGCCGACCAACAGCCTGCAACTGGTGGTGATCGACGAGGTGCTGGCCGACACGCTGCGTCTGCTGGAATTCGATGCGCGGACGCGGGGCATCACGCAGGCGCTCACGCTGCCGGCGGCGCCCTTGCGCATCCTCGCCGACGAAGCCGAAGTGCGCATGATCCTGCTCAACCTGATCCAGAATGCACACCATGCGATGCCCCACGGCGGACAACTGCGCGCCAGCCTGTCGAGCGCGGACGGACAGGTCGAGATCGTCATTGCCGACACCGGCGTTGGCATGCCGCCCGAGACCGTGGCGCGCATCTTCGATCCCTTCTTCAGCCGCCGGGCCGATGGCGTGGCCGGCACCGGGCTGGGACTGACCATCGTGAAGAACTTCGTCGAACGCATGGGCGGCGGAATTGCCGTCGACAGCGTGCCGGGGGCCGGCACGCGATTCACCATCCGCCTGCCCCTGGCCGATGCGGCACTGGGGTCGTCATGAAGCGGAAGAAGCTGCTGGTCATCGACGACGACGTCGTGTTCAACGGCCTGCTGCGCCGGCACATCGAATCGATGGGCTTCGACGCCGTCGGCGCCGGCAGCTGGCGCGAGGCCCAGCAACGGCTGGGCGAGATCGAGCCCGATGCGATCATCCTCGACTTCAAGTTGCCGGACAGCGATGCCGCGCACATCCTCGGCGAGATCCGCAACCAGTGTCCGGTGATCGTGCTGACCGGCTACGGTTCGATTCCCAATGCCGTCAGCGCCATCCGCGAAGGCGCCGCCGACTTTCTGACCAAGCCGGTGAACCTCGACGAGCTCGAACTCACCGTGCGCCGCGTGCTCGAAACCGCCGAGTTGCGCGAATCGAACCGCTTCTATCGCCACCAGCTGGCCTCGCGCCGCCCCGGCCCGATGGTCTTCGAGAGCCGGGCGATGCACGAAGTGCAGGCGATGATCGACGCTGTCGGTCCCACCGACACCACGGTGCTGATCCTCGGCGAATCGGGCACCGGCAAGGAAATGGTGGCCCAGGCGATCCACGAGCGCAGCGCGCGCGGCGAGCGCGAGCTGGTCGCCATCGACGGCAGCGGCCTGCAGGAGAGCCTTTTCGAGTCCGAGCTGTTCGGCCACGAACGCGGTGCCTTCACCGGCGCCGACCGGCAGAAGAAGGGGCTCATCGAGGAGGCGGCCGGCAGCACGCTGTTCCTCGACGAGATCGGCGACATCGGCCCGGCCATCCAGGCCAAGCTGCTGCGCGTCATGGAAACATCGACGTTCCGCCGCCTTGGCGGCAACAAGACGCTGACCGCCGATGCGCGTTTCGTTGCCGCGACCAACCGCGACATCGCGGCGATGAGCGGGGCCGGCAGCTTCCGCAGCGATCTGTATTTCCGCCTGTCGCGTTTCGTCATCACCATCCCGCCGCTGCGCGAACGGCGCGAGGACATCGCGCCGCTGGCCCGCCATTTTCTTGCGCTGCAGTCGCGCTCGACGCCGCTCACCATCGCCGCCGATGCCCTCAAGCTGCTCGTTGCCCACGACTGGCCGGGCAACGTCCGCGAACTGCGCAACGCCGTCGAGCGCGCCGTCATCCTTGCCCGTCCGGGCCATCAGGTACGCATCGAGCATCTGGCCTTCATACCGCGCAACCCGGTGGGTGACGTTGTGCTGCGCTTCGGCCAGGACCCGAGCCTGGAACAGATCGAACGCGAATACCTGCGGCAGGTGATGGCCAAGCATGGCGGCAACCGCCAACAGACGGCGGCGGTGCTCGGCATCAGCGAGCGGCACATCTACCGGCTGATCGAGAAGTACGGCTTCAGCGAAAAGGGCGGCGGCTGATCCTCGCGCGCGGAAAGCGCCGTCCCGCCACCACTGTAGTTTGGGGCGCGGCCCGGACGTCCGCCTACAATGCCGCATGGGCGCGACGATCGCATGGGACAAGATGTTGCTGGGGCAGGGATTCGGTACGCGAAAGGCTTGCCGCGCGCTGGTCGAGGCCGGTCGCGTTGCGGTGGCCGGTGCGGTGGTCGACGACTGGCGCCAATCGGTGGCGACCGACGGACTGGAGTTCACCGTCGATGGCATCGCGTGGCGATGGCGCGCGCACTGGGTCGTCGCACTGCACAAGCCGGTCGACATCGAGTGCTCGCGCAAGCCCTCGCATCACCCGAGCGTCATGAGCCTGCTGCCGGCGCCGCTGCGCGAGCGCGGCGTGCAGCCGGTCGGCAGGCTCGACCATGACACGACGGGCCTGTTGCTGCTCTCCGACGACGGCGCCTTCATCCACGCCATGAGTTCGCCGCGCCGCGACGTGCCGAAGGTCTATGTGGCGCAGACCTTCGAGCCGGTCACGACGGAACTGCTGGCGGCGCTGCGTGGCGGCGTGCAGCTGCACGACGAGCCGGCGCCGCTGGCGGCGACGCACTGCGTCGCACTGGGTGAACGCACGCTGGAGATCGTCGTCGCGCAGGGCAAATACCATCAGGTCAAGCGCATGCTGGCGGCGGCCGGCAACCATTGCACGGCCTTGTGCCGCACGGCCATCGGCGGCCTGCGCCTCGATGCGCTCGACCTCGCTCCCGGCCAGTGGTGCGAACTGGACGCGGCGCAGCGGGCGACGATCCTCACCGGCGCCGCCATCGCCTGAAGCCGTGCGACTCGCGTAAACTCCGGCGCGTCATCGTCGAAGCGGGCCGCCATGCGCTGGATGTCGATTTGCCTGTTGGTCATCGCACCGTTGATCGGTGTCGGCACCGCCCGCGCGGCCGACGTGTTCGGCACCATCGACGCCACGCACGGCACCGCGCTCGTGCGCGCCGCCGACGGCGGCACGCGCCCGGCAGCGCCGGGCATGCAAGTGAATGTCGGCGAGCGCATCGAGACCGGCGCCGACGGCGAAGTGCATCTGGTGACGGCCGACGAGGGCTTCATCGCCGTACGGCCTTCGTCGCAGATGCGCGCCGAGTCCTACCGCACGGCCGCAAAAGAAGAGAACATCGTGCTGACCCTGTTCAAGGGTGCGCTGCGCTCGGTGACCGGCTGGGTCGGCAAGCGCAACCCGGGCACCTACCAGCTCAAGACCTCGACGGCCACCATCGGCATCCGCGGCACCGACCACGAAGCGGTGGTCATCGACGAGCCGATGCAGGGCTTCGCGCCCGGCACCGTGGTCAGCGTACGCGAAGGTGCGGCCTTCCTGCGCGGTGCGCAGGGCGAGATCGACATCTCTGCCGGCCGCCATGCCTTCCTTGCCCGCGATGGTGCCTTGGCGCCACGGCTGCTGGAACGCCTGCCGGAGTTCCTCGAACGGCGTTCGCTGCGCATCGAGGATCGCGTCGAAAAGCGCAAGGCGGCACTGGTCGAACGCATCAAGGAACGCATCGCCGAGCGGCGTGCCGAGGCGGCCGATGAGGCCGACGACGACACTGCGGCGACGCCGGCGGAGCGCGCGGCACGTGCCAAACGCGACGTCAAGCGGGAGGTCAGGAAGCGGGTGCGCGAGCGCAACGGCAACTGAGCACGGCAGGCGACCATTCGCCTGCGCAGGGGGAGACACCAAGCATGAGCAAAGCAATCACCCGCCGCCTCGGCGCGGCCTGCGTGTTGGCCGCGGCGTGGCCGCTGGCGGCGAGCGCCGGCGGCAGCGCCGAGTACACCGCCGGCTTTGGTCCGGAAAGCTATCGCAGCGACGAAGTGCGCGGCGACATCGACCTGGGCGAGGCGTGGAATCTTGCCGTCGACCACCTGCGCGCACGCACGCCGGGCGACAAGGCGACGACGCAGACGGGCCTCGCCGCCAACTGGCAGATCACCAAGCCGGTGTCGGCGACGTGGCGCTATACCGACGCCGCCAACGGCCTGATGGACATCACCGGCCACGACATCGGCGTCTCGCTCGGCCTGCACCATTGGGCCGGTGCGGCGCGCGAGTTCTCGCTCGATCTGGGCATCGCGCGCTTCACGCAGGAAGGCAGCGCCGACGCGGGCGTTTTCGCCGGCCGGCAGATGGAGCAGACGCGCCACCGCCTGGGTGTGTATTGGGAGTTGTCCGATGCACTCGCCGTGCACGCGGCGGTCGAGTCCGAACACTACGACAAGGACCCGGTCGACGTTGCTCGCCGCTTGCTGCGCCGACGCTTCAACAGCGCCAACGCGGCCTTCACGCTGCTCGGCTTCGCCGATCATGCCTGGACGCTGGGCATGGACTGGTCGATCACCGATGCGCTGACGTGGCGCGTCGTCACCGGCCGCACCGAGACCGTGCTCGCACAGCAGCAGAAGTTCGTCCAGCTGGGCGCCGACTGGCGCTGGAGCGATGCGCTGAGCATCGGCGCAACGGTCACGCGCAACAGCAGCACGACCGTGCGGACGTCCGCCGGCGCCGTGGCGATGGAAGGCAGCGACGGCACCTACAGCGACGTCAGCGTGCGCTGGTCGTTCTGACCAGCCATTGCAATCTGGAGGCGGAGAGCAAACGCTTGCGCACGAAATCCGTCGCGAGCGAAGGCATATCGGGGGCGCCCTGCGCGCAGCAACCGGAATGTACTGGTGGGTACATGAGGATTGCGAGCACCGCGCGAACCCGAGATGCGGAGCGCAGCAGGATTGCGCCGCAAGCGATCAGCCCACGCGTCGATCGCGTCCCGCCCAGTACTTTTCGCGCAGCACGTTCTTGGTGATCTTGCCGGCGCCGGACATCGGCAGCGATTCGACCAGTTCCATGCTGCGCGGACACTTGTAGCCGGCGATCAGCGTCTTGCAGTGATCGTGCAGTTCGTCGAGCGTCACCTGCTGCCCGGGGCGCGGCACGACGACGGCATGCACGCGCTCGCCCCATTCGTCGTCGGGGATGCCGATCACGGCAACCTGCATCACTGCCGGGTGCTTGGCGACGGCGTTTTCCACCTCGATCGAATAGACGTTCTCGCCGCCGGTGACGATCATGTCCTTGACGCGATCGACGACGAAGACGAAGCCCTCGGCGTCCATGTAGGCGCCATCGCCCGTGTGCATCCAGCCCTCGCGCAGCACGGCGGCCGTTTCCTTCGGCTTGTTCCAGTAGCCCTGCATCACGCCCGGGCCGCGCACGGCGATTTCGCCGATGGTGCCTCGCGGCACCTCCTTGCCGCCGGCATCGACGATGCGCACGTCGCAGATGGAGATGGGCGTGCCGGCCGACCGCGCCTTGCCCAGCGCCCGGCCGGGGCCGGCATGGTATTCGGGTTGCAGCACGGTCGCCACCGGCGCCAGTTCGGTCATGCCGTAGGCCTGCATCATGCGCACATCGGGCAGCAGCGCCAGCGTGCGGTCGATGACCGCTTCCGAGATCGGCGACCCGCCATAGACCAGCATGCCGAGCGACGACAGGTCGAACCCGCGCACGTCCGGCGAATCGACGAACAGCTGGATCATCGTCGGCACCAGCACGGCGGCGGCGATCTTCTCGCGCGCGATGACGTCGGCCACCGCCCTGGGCTGGAACATCGGCAGCATGACGTGCGTGCCGCCGGTCATCGCCAGCGCGTTGAAGAAGGCATGGTCGGCGAGGTGGAACATCGGTGCCGTGTGCAGGCCGACGGCGCCGCGCAGACCCGGCGCTTCGAAGGCCAAGACCAGCCCGTTGGCATACAGCGCGCGATGCGGCAGCATCACGCCCTTGGGAAAGCCGGTGGTGCCGCCGGTGTAGAAGATGCCGGCAAGTTCCTCGCCGCCGCGCAGCGCATCGGCGATGGCCGGTCCCTCGGCGACCAGCGCCTCGTAGGCGAGCATCCCTGATGGGGTTGGCGCGTCGCCGCAATGGATGACACTGGCGACGCACGGCGCCTTTTCGCGCAGCGCCGGCAGCATGGGCAGGAAGGGGTCGTCGATCAGCAGCACGCGCGTGTCGCAGTCGGCCAGCGAGTAGGCGATCTCGGCGGGCGACCAGCGGGTATTGACCGGATTGACCACGCCGCCGGCCCAATACACGGCGTAGAAATATTCGGCGTAGCGGTCGGAGTTGAGCGACAGCAGGCCGACGCGATCGCCCGTCTCGAGGCCGAGCCGGCGCAGCGCGCCGGCCAGCCGCGCCACGCGTTCGCCCATTTCGCCGTAGGTACGGCGACGGGTGCCGCAGACGGTGGCGATGCGTTGCGGATGCAGGCGCATGCCGCGATGCAGTGATTGCGTCAGGTACATGTAGCCTCCTCGATCGTTGTCGAAACTACAGTGGTGGCGGGACGGCGCGCCGACGCGCCGGCATCACGGCTTTTGCCGCCACTGGCCTTGGGCGTCGCGCAGCCACCAGCCGGACTTGGCCTGGCTTTCCCAGCGGCGGGTCAGCGCTTCGCGCACGGCCGGTTCGACGGCCTTGCCGCCATGCGAGTCGGCGATCGCGACCACCAGCGCGCGGCGTTCGTTGTTTTCGATGTCGACCAGTTTTTCCGCAATCTGCCGCAGGGCAAGCGACATCTTCGACGAATCGCGGATGTAGATGTCTCCGTCGTCGCCTTGACCGACGGTGCCGGCGTCGTAGAAGCGCACGAGGCGGGAGTGGCGCTGCGCGATCGAGTGCTTGACGACGATGACCGGCGGTGTGCCGATGTCCAGGTTGATGGCCGTATCGGCCGCGGCGACGCAATGGAGCGGGCCGAACAACATCGGCAGGAACAGCGCGAACAGGCGTGCGAGCATGGCGACTCCTTGGTGGAAGGCGCTCTTTATACTCCGCAATTTTGCGAGGACAAAGCGTGGATTCGATGGATGAACCGCGACCCGTCGACGGCGTTCGACCGCTCGCCCGCGCGTTCTGGTGGCTGGGCTTTCTGGCCCTGATCGGCGCCGCCGTGAGCGCGGTGCTGCTGTGGCCCGCGCGTGCGCCCGAGGGGCTGTGGCCGTGGCCGGCACCGGGCTTCTTTCGTGCGGCACGGGTCGTGCACGCCAATCTTGCCGCCACCATGTGGCCACTGGCGCTGGCCGCCACGATGTGGACGTTGCTGGGTTCGACGCGCTGGCTCGCGATGGGCTGGGCCGGCATCGCCGGCATGGGAGCGGGCGCGGCCTTGTTGGCGGCTACGCCGTTCCTCCCGGGCGTCGCCGGCGTGCATGCCGGCTACGTGCCGGTCGCCGACCACGGCGCGTTCCGCCTGGCAACGGCCCTGGTCGCCGGCGGCTTCCTGCTCGTCGCCCTGCGCGCCCGGGCGACTGTGCGGCCACGGCCGTGGCTAGGCGATCCGCTGCGCCTTGGCGCTTGGCTCGCCGCGCTGGCCGGTGCGATGGCGATGGCGGCGTTCGGTTGGTCGTGGCTGCGCATTCCGGTGATCGAGGAGCGCATCTACTTCGATGTGCTGTATTGGGGCGGCGGTCACGTGCTGCAATTCCAGCATGCGCTGCTGGCGGCGGTGGCATGGGCGTGGGTCGGTGCGGCGGCCGGTGCCCATGCGGCGGCGACGCCGCGCGCGCGGTCGGCGATGTTCGTCGTCGCCGCGCTGCCGCTGTTGGGCGTGCCGGTGATCTATCTGGGCGCGGATGCCGGTACTTTGGTGCACATGGAGGCGTTTGCCCGCCTGATGGTGTGGGGTCACGCCTACATGCTGCCGCTGGTGGTCGTCGCGCTCGTCGCGGCATGGCGTCTGCGCGGTCGGTGGACGGAACCCGCGGTGGCGGCGATGATCGTTTCGCTGGGGCTGTTCGGTGCCGGCGGCGCCGTCGGTTATGCGGTGGGGGGCGGCACGGCGGTGCTTGTCGCGCACGCGCATGCCATGGGTGCGGCGGTGAGCCTGGCGTTCATGGGCCTGGCGTTCGTGCTGCTGCCCCGCCTGGGCTATGCGGCAGCATGCGGGGGCGCCGCCGCGGCGGCGCCCTGGCTGTTCGGCGGCGGGCAGGTGCTGCTGGCGACCGGATTGGCGTGGGCGGGACACCACGGCCTGTCGCGCAAGGCGGACGATGTTGCGCAGGCGCTGAGCGGCAGCGCGCAGGCGGCCGGCGTCGGACTCGCTGCCCTGGGCGGCGCGTTGGCGCTGGCCGGCCTGGCGCTGTTCTTCGCCGCCGCCCTGCGTGCGATGGAGCCTACTCCCGCGGCTGCAGCGCCATCGAGCGGGCCGAGATCGTGAATGCGTCGGAAAAGCACATGCCTTCCTCGGCGCCCTGGTTTTTCAGGCTGGGGAAAATGGCCTCCACCATTTTCACGGAGCCGCAGGCATAGATTTCGTGTCCCGACAGGCTGGGGAAGTCGGCGAGGATGGCTTCATGAACGAGCCCCGTGCGACCCGTCCATTGGTCTTCGGGCGCTGCCTCGGAGAGCACCGGGATGAAGTGGAAATTCGCATGTTCGCGCGCCCATTGCTGCGGCAGCGCCGGCAGGTAGAGGTCGACCAGCTTGCGCACGCCCCAGTAGAGGTAGATCGGGCGCTGGACGCCGCGATGGAAGGCATCCTCGACCATGCTTTTCACCGGCGCGAACCCGGTGGCGCCGGCGACGAAGACGATCGGTCGCGTGGATTCGTTGAGCGTGAAATCGCCGTGCGGGCCTTCGAATGCGACGCTATCGCCGACCTTCATGCGCTCGAATACGTGCGTGGTGAGACGGCCGCCGGGGACGAGCCGGATCTGCAGCTCGATGTCGCCACCCACGTGCGGCGGGTTGGCGAAAGAGAAGGCGCGGCGCTGGCCGTCGTCGAGCAGGATGTTGATGTACTGCCCGGCCTTGAAGGCGATGTGCCGGCCTTCAGGCAGGCGTAGCGTGACCCCCATCACGTCATGACCGAGCCGCGTCATGGCGACGACCTGCGCGACATGCCTGGCGATCTGCCGGGCCTGCGCCGGCGCTTCGTAATCGATCTCGACGTCTTCCAGCGCGGAGGCGGAGCACAGCAGCACCTTGCCGGCGGCCAGTTCGTCGGCCGACAGTGCGCCGGGCTGGTAGATGCCCGGATTGACGCGGCCGCGCACGACCGTGCATTTGCACTGTCCGCAGCCGCCGTTGCGACAGTCGAAGGGCAGCACGACATCCTGACGCAGGCCGGCGTCGAGCAGGGTTTCGTCGAAACGGCCGACAACCGTCTTGCCGGCCGGACGGAAGGTGATCGACGTGCTGGCGTGGGCATCGCCGAGCTTCTTGGGGGGTAGCCAGGGCGCCAGGAAGAGCAGCAGCGTGAGCGCGACGACGATGCCCCAGAGCAGCATCGGGTCGGTGACGTAAACCAGCGCCAACACCGGCAGCTGGAACCAGTCGAAGGCGATGTCGGTCGGCACCGCGAGCATGTCGGCCTCGCCACCCTGGCTCAGGACGGGTTTGACCAATGCCAGCACGACGAACATGAGCGAGATGGCGATCGCGATGGCGCGCGGCGGATTGATGTGCGCCTGCGGCACGCGCTGCACATGCACCCACGCCAGGATTCCGGTGATCAGCGGCGCGCCGATATGGACAAAGGCCAGCAGCGTGAACAGGCGGCTGTTCACGCTCTCGGGGTAGATGAAGTTGCGGATCACCGTGCCGTTGAACATGGGGAAGACATCGAACCACTCCGCGATGGCGATGACGGTGAACTGCGCCAGTTTGTCCCAGACGAGCATGAAGCCGTTGATGCCGCTGATATACACCAGCCAGATCAGCGCCACGCCGATGGCCCACGAGAACCAACGGAAGCCGCGGTAGCGGTCGTAGGCAAAATGCCGCAGCAGGTGCAGCAGCATGGTCAGGATCGCGCCGTCGGTAGCGTAGCGGTGCACGCTGCGCATGATGCCGCCGGCCCACCATTGCTCGTGCGTGATGCGCTCGACCGAATCGTAGGCTTCGTGTACGCCCGTCTCGGCGAAGATGTACAGGTACAGACCGGTGCCGACGAGCAGCCAGAACTGCCAGAAGGTGATGGTGCCTAGGTGGTAGAAGGGGTTGAGTTTCTCGCCGAAGGCGAGGTTGAAGACGTTTTCGATGCGCATGAAGAACCAGCGCACGATTCGTTGCAGGAAGCTCAGCATGATGTCGGCAGGATCGGCTCGTGAAGGGAGTTTGCGGTCATTGGAAGAACAGACCGCCCTTGTCGGGGTTGAAGTCGACCACCAGCACCTGACCCGGGCGCAGCGTGACCTCGGCCTCCTTGACGTGATTGAAGTCCGGCTTGACGAGGTTGTCGTTCATGCGCGCCGCCAGGCGATAGGTGCCGGCCTTGACTTCGAAGCGCCGGTAAACCGTCGAGACGCCGTCGCGCGACAGGCCGGTGGGATGCATGACGGTCTCGAACAACGGCTTGCCGTCCATTTCGAGCTGGATGCGTATGTCGGAACGACCTCGCGGACAATCCATCGGCGCGCGCATGTTGGGCGGCAGCTTGGCCAATTCGTCCGCCGTGCGCTGGCGGCACTCGCGGCCGCCCAGATGGCTCATCGAGAGCTTGATCAGCGCGGTATCGTCGGGAATCTGCCGGTAGCGTGGCCACGTCGCGAACGTGCCGACGAAGGCGGCGAAGGCGCCATAAAGGAGCACCTGACCAAAGAGGGCGGCGGGTTTAAGCATTGTGCGGCTTTCGACGGCGGAAGGAAGGCGGGCGCGGGCTTGCCGGTGCGACAGCGAGCCGGTGGCGGAAATCGGCGACGGCGCGACGCAGGTCGGGGCCATCGGCGGATGAGGCGAAGTGGATCAGCAGACGGTCGCGCGGCACGCTGTCGCGCAGGTGCGGCTCGCGGCGGTGGAGCAGCCGCTCGCGGGTGAAGCCGGTGCCGAGGCGGAATGCGCAGCCCGAGTCGCGACAGCCGGTGACGACGACGCCGTCGGCGCCGCTGCGCAGCGCGTATTCGACGAACGACGGTGGCAACATGCCGACGCACAGGAGCGACAGTGCCAGCGTGTCTTCGCCGGCGAGCGACTCGGCGGGCGCTGCGTGATCGCAGCCGAAAACCACCACGGGCGTGGTGCCGCGCAGGCGTTCGAGGCCGTCGACAAGTTGCTGCCGCAGCCTGTCGAGCGGCTGTTGCGGCATGTCGATGCCGGTGACCAGCGTGTCCTGGCTGCGGAACGGCGTCGACGACGGACAACTGCCGGCGCAAATGCCGCAACTGGCGCACAACGCCGGATCGACCAAGGCCAGTTGATGCGCGGTCTTGCCGGGATGGGGCACCATGGTGATCGCCTCGTAGGGGCAATCGACATGGCAGCGGCTGCATCCGTTGCAGTTGGGCCGGTCGACGACGGCGACGGGCGCCGAGGGCTCGCGACGCAGATAGGGCAGTGCCGCGAGCAGCGCCGTGCCACCGAGCAGCAGTGCCCAGGTCACGGGTGCCGACAGTTGCTCGGACAGCGGGTGGATGAAGAGCACGAACCAGTCCAGACGCACTTCCGCGGCGACGTGGGCGAGATCCGCCGGGGCGCCGCTGATCGCGGGCAGCGTCAGCGCCAGCAGCAGCAGAACGCCGGTCGTTCCTGCCATCAGCGGCCGCGATGGCAGGTAGTCGACGTGACTGATGCGATTGACATGGGCCCACAGCGCGAGCAGCAGCATGAGGGGGACGCCGATGTGGATGAAGACGAGCACGGTGAAGAAGCGGTCGTTCAGTGCCGTCGGCGAAAGGAAATTGCGCGCCGCCGGCTCGCTGAAGATCGGCAACCAGTCGAGCAGTTCGGTGGTGGTGGTGGCCGAATATTGTGCGGTGACATCCCAGACGATCCAGTAGCCGCCGATGGCGGAAATGAACGCCAACCAGATCAGCGGGACGCCGGTTACCCACGAAAAGTGCCGGAAGCCCTTGTAGCGCCGGAATGCCCACTCGCGCAGCAGGTGCAGGAACATGGCGATGACGAAGCCATCCGATGCGTAGCGATGCAGGCTGCGCACGATGCCGCCGAACGACCAGTAGGGCGTCGACAGGTCGCCGATCGATTCGTATACCCCGGTGACCGACGTATCGAGCACGGTATAAAGGTACAAGCCGGTGGCGACGAGGATCCACAGAAAAAACAGCCCCAGCGCGCCCAGGTGGCGCAGCGGGTTTCCGGCGCCGCCGAAGGCGGAATCGAAAGCCTCTTCGGTGCGCTGGAAAACCTTGCCTGCGCGCGAACGCAAGGCGTCGTGAAGCTGCATGGGAATCATTCGCCGTGGTGCTTTATTAGCGAACGATTATGTTTGTCTCGCGCTTGTTGCGACTTGACAGCAATCAACCGGGATGGCGCTTGGCGTCCCGGTGTCCGCGCATGAACCCGGTACCCAGGTAGATCAGAAATCCCACGAAGCTGATGAACCCGGCAATTTCCAGGTACAGCGCGTAATTGGTGCGGTACTTGCCGGTCACCGGGTCATAGACCGAGCAGAGGATGCGGATGCGGTCGACCAGTTCGACCAGCGTGTTGGTCTGCGCCGGCAACGGCGCGCCGGCGACGAGGGTCTTCAGCGGCTCGGCGATGTCGGCCGGAGTGAACGTCTCGCCGTAGACCTGGCGAACGATGCGACCGTCGGCATCGACGATGGTGACCTGATTGAGGTGATCGAATCCCGCGGCCGTGGCAACGTAGCTGAAACCGAAGTTCCGCGTCAGTTCCGGCACGATTGCCGCCGCCGGACTGAGGAACTCCCAATTCGGCATGCGGATGCCCGCCTGATAGGCGAACGTCTTCAGGGCCGACGGCGAGTCGAACGGCTGATTGAAGCCGATGCTCACGACATTGAAGCGGGATGGGCCGAGAACGCTGACCACTTCTTCGACGACCCGGTGCAGGCTGCGCGTGGAGGTGGGACACACCTCGAAGCAGCCGGTGTAGATGAAATGCACCAGCAGCGGCTTGCCGCGATAGGCGGTCAGCGATGTCGGACGGCCCTGGCGATCAAGCAGCACGAAATCGTCGATCGGCTTGCCGATGACGCTTTGCGACAGCGCCAACACCGATTTCTCGTCGAGCGTGGTCAGCGCAAGTCCGTTGCCGGCCCCTTGCGGTCGAGAGGTGAGTTTTGGCGCTTCGGCCACCGGCTGGGCGTGGACGACGCACGCAAACAGCGTCAGGCCAAAGCACAGCAATTTCGCCGGATATCCCACGATCAGATGATCCGCGAGTCGACGACGGCGCCAACCAGGACCAGCGAAAGTTGCATCAGCGAGGCATGGAAGCAGCGCATCGCACTGGCCCGCGTGACCGACTGCGCGAGTTGTCTTGCGCGCAGCACGAAGAGCGCGCCGCCCGAAGCGGCGAACAGAAAGTACACCGCGCCCATCCCCAAACCCAGCGGAACGAAGGACGAAGCGACCAGCACGACCGCGCTGAAGAACACCGCCTTTGCGGCACGCTGTTGGCCGACGACGACCGGCAGCATGGGGACACCGGCACGGGCGTAGTCGTCGGCGAACGCGATGGCCAGGCTCCAGAAGTGCGGCGGCGTCCACAGGAACAGCACGAACGCCAGCGCCAGCGGCAAGGCACCGATTTCCGGCGCGACCGCGGTCGCGCCGGCGAGGACGGCCCAACTGCCGGCGAGGCCGCCGATCACGATGTTCAGCCATGTGCGCCGCTTCAGCCACACCGTATAGACGATGGCATAAAAGAATGCGCCGAGAAAGACGAAGAAGGCGGCCAGCGGATTGAGTCCGACCCATGCTGCCGCCACCGAAACCGCCACCAGTGTCAGGATCAGCGCAAGCCACCTGGGGCCGTGACGCAATGCGCCGGTGGCGAACGGACGGCTGCGCGTGCGCGACATCAGCGGGTCGATGTCGTGCTCGTAGTATTGATTGAAGGCGCCCGCGGCGGCCGAAGAAACCAGCACGGACAGCATCAGCACGGTCAGTTGCATCGTGGAAGCCGTATTGCCGCTGACTGCGAGTCCGGCGAGTGCCGTGACGGTGATGACGAGCCCGATCCTCAGCTTGAACAGCGCCATGACGGCGCGCAGCGGTGAAGGCGGGGATTCGACGGCAACTGGATCGGTGTTACGCAAGCGGGTCTCCTCGGACATGCGCTTCGGGTCGGTGCGGACTCGATCGCCAGTTTAGGGGAGCCTTGGCCAATTCGGCGAATGCATGTCGTGCAGCGACGGCAGCGGGAGGCCGGGAAGCGGCCTCCCGCGCATCGCGCGGGAGGCCGTTGGCTGATTGATCAGCTCAGGCCCCAGACTTCGGAGAGGTACTTCCAATTGACGAAGTAGTACAACACGAAGCACACCAGCAGCGTCATGGCCAAGGCCACGGTACCGGGCACGCCGACATGCTCGTTGCTGCCGGAGTGCGACGCGGCGGCCGCGACGGTCTGGTCGGGGATCGGCGTCGGCTGATTGGCGACGGGGCCGCCATCGAGCTTCTTGCCGAACAGCAGCGAGCCGACGACCAGCAGGATCCACAGCGCGCCACCGATGACCGCCAGGACGCCGAGTGCGCCGGTGAGGCCCATCATCAGGTAGGCGGCACCCGGCCACTCATACTGGAACGGGGCGCCCGAGAAGGCCATGTCCCAGTGGCGGCGTGACACGCCCAGCGTACCCGCACCCATCATCACCAGCGAGAGCAGGCTCATGCTGATGCCGAACAGGTAAGGCTGGATCTGGCACAGCTTGGGCGCGATCATCTCGCGCTTGAAGAGCGTCGGTACGAGCAGGTAGGTGACCGACATGAACGCCAGCGTCGTGCCGACGACGACCGTCGCGTGGAAGTGGCCCGGAACGTAGAACGTGTTGTGCATTAGCATGTTGATCTGTTCGGTGCCAAGCACGACGCCGGAGATGCCGCCGAGGAAGCCGAAGCCGACCAGCGAGATGAACATGCCCGAGAACACCGGGTTGCCCCACGGTGCCTTGCGCAGCCACTCGAACATGCCGTTGTTGAAACCCTTGCGCCGTTGTGCGGCTTCGATCGCGCCGGGAACCGTGAAGCCGTGGAGCATCGAGGCGAGCACCGCGAAGTACATGAAGTACGACGTGTTGAGCACCTTCCATTCGGCGGACATGCCCGGGTCGGACAGCAGGTGGTGTGCGCTGGCGAGCTGCAGGAACAGGATGTAGAGCAGGAATGCGAAGCGGGACACCTTTTCCGACAGCGGCTTGGCGCCGAATACCACGGCGGCGATCAGATACCAGATGGCGACGTGTGCCGAGACGTTGATCTGCTGCGACGAGTGACCCAGCGCCCACCACACCATGCGATACAGCTGGGCGTCGATCTCCTTGACGAGCCCGAGCGACCAGGCCAGCGTCGGCAGCAGGATCGCCGCACCCGACAGGATGGTGAAGGTGGCGATGATCGCGGCCGTCATGGCGCCGAAAGTCACCAGCGGGATCGAACCGGTGTAGGTCTTTTCCCGTTTGGCGACGACCAGCGTGCCGAAGAACACGCCGCAACCGATCAGCGCGCCGACGGCGAACAGGATGATGCCGAGGTAGAAGTGCGGTGCGGCCTGCATCGGCACGTAGGACGTGAACATCACGCTCGAGCCGCCCTGGAACACGGCGACGTTGGTCATGATGCCGCCCACGGCCATCAGCCAGAACTGGGTCCAGGCGAGCTTCGGGGTGGCCAATCGACAGCGCAGCAGCGTTGACGAGGCGAAGTACAGCACGGCCATTTCGAAGAAGATGATCCACAGCAGCAGCATGTCGATGCCGTGCGCGGTGAGGATCAGGTAGAACTGGTCCGCCGGCAGCAGCTTGATCGCCGGCCAGCGCGTCAGGATGACCAGCAGCGCCGTGATGCCGCCGACCAGCATCCACAAGACGCCTGCGACGGCGTTCCACCGCATCAGCTTCTCGGCGGTGGTGTCGAACTGCAGCCCGGTACGGGGGCAGGTGCGGTAGGTAGTTGCCATCTTTTTCCTCCCCTTACTTCACGTAGATGCGGCCAAGCATGGCGTGGTGGCCGATGCCGCAATACTCGTTGCAGACGATGGCGTAGGTGCCGGCCTTCGTCGGCGTCATCTTGACCACGTGCTCGTAGCCCGGGATGACCTGGATGTTGATGTTCACCGGCTGCAGCGAAAAGCCGTGGTTGTAGTCCATCGCCGACAGGTGGATGCGGTAGGTCTGGCCGGCTTCCAATTCGAGGATCGGCCACCAGTTCCACAGCCGCGCGACGAGAAAGCCGTCACCGCCGGCCGGCACCTTGGCGACCGGAATCTGGTTCGACGGGTTCGATACGTCCGTCTCGGTGCGTACCGTGTTCTCGGCGACGAACTTCTCCGCCTTGGCGGCAAACATTTCCGGCGTGGTCTTGTACACCTCGTTGGACAGGTTCTGCTTGCCGTTGATGTGCCAGTACACCATCATCGTGAACATCACCATCGCCCAAACGAATGCGATGCCGATCCAAGCCCATTCGACCTTGGCGATCGGGGTCTTCCACCAGAGCCGCTCTGACGGCGGCAGGATTGCGCTCATGTGTCTCTCCCTGAGTAGCGATTGGTCTATTTGGCGAGCGGGACGCTCAGAATGTCCACGACGCCCCACAGGATGTAGAGCACCCCGGGGGTTGCGACGCCCAGGAAGAGAAGAAGAAACGGGTTGTCCAGCAGTTTCTGCATGAACGGGACATCGTCGTCGTGATTCATCAAAGGCTCCTTCATGGTTGGCACCGGCGGCGAACGGGCGGTTGCATGTGCGTCTGCGGGTCGCTCCCTCTCCGACCCGCATGGCGCGGAAGATTAGCGAGACGCCTGCCGTCGAGAATTGATCTTACGCAAGAATCCGCGGCGTTTTGTCGCAGGGATCGCCGGGACGCAGGCGCTGCGCGCAACTGAGACAGGTCAATCCTGCGCGCCGAACGCGCACCTATACTGCCGCCGTCCCGCCGCAATGCCTACCGTTCTCGTTCAGGAGCCGTCATGACCCCCGCCGCCGCCCGCCGCCAGATTGCCGTCTGGCTCTTCGCCTGTGCCGCGATGGTGTTTGCCATCCTCGTCGTCGGCGGCGTCACGCGGCTGACGCACTCGGGGCTGTCGATCGTCGAGTGGCAGCCCATCGTCGGCACGTTGCCGCCGCTCGATGCCGCCGCATGGCAGGCCACCTTCGAGAAGTACCAGCAGACGCCGGAATTCAAGCAGGTCAATCACGCGATGACGCTCGACGAATTCAAGGGCATCTTCTGGTGGGAGTACTGGCACCGCGTGATCGGCCGGCTGATCGGCGTGGTCTTCCTCCTGCCCTTCCTCTACTTCCTTGCCCGCCGCATGATCGATCGTCCGCTCGGCATCAAGCTCGCCGGCATCTTCGTGCTCGGCGGCCTGCAAGGCGCCATGGGCTGGTACATGGTGAAGAGCGGCCTCGTCGACGATCCGCGCGTCAGCCAGTACCGGCTCACGGCGCACCTGTCGCTGGCCTTCGTGATCTTCACGGCGCTGATGTGGGTGGCGCTCGGCCTCGTCGCGCCGCGCGCGCGCGCCGCCGCCGGCACGGTGCTGGCCAACCTGCAGCGCGCCGGCTTCTGGCTGGCGATACTCGTGTTCTACATGGTCGTCAGCGGCGGCTTCGTCGCCGGCATCCGCGCCGGCAAGGCCTACAACACCTTCCCGCTGATGAACGGCCACGTCGTGCCGCCCGAGATGTTCATGCTCGAGCCGTGGTACCTGAACTTCTTCAACAACATGGCCACCGTGCAGTTCGATCACCGGCTCGGCGCGTGGCTGCTGGCTTTCCTCGTGCCGGCGTTCTGGTATCTCCTGCGCGTCCGCGTCGCGCCGCCGCGCGCGCAGGCCGTCTCGCATCTGCTGTTGCTGGCGCTCGCCGCGCAGATCGCGCTCGGCATCGCCACGCTGCTGCTTGCCGTGCCGGTCGCGCTGGGCGCCGCACATCAGGGCGGCGCGATGGTCGTCTATGGCCTCGTGCTATGGCTCAACCACGAACTGCGCGCCGTGTCGCCGTCAAGCGCCGTGCCGCCACCACTGTAGTTTCAGATCAGCGCGCGTCCCCAGCGCGCCAGGCGCGGCGCCCAGTCGCCGAGGATGTCGGCGGAGACGAGGATGCGATGCGCGCGGCCGATGAGCCGCTCGCGCGGCACGAAGCCGAAGACGCGCGAATCGCCGGACAGGTCGCGGTTGTCGCCGAGCATCAGGTAGTGGCCGGCGGGCACGGCAATCGGGCCGAAGCGGCTGTGCGCGCTGGCATCGTCGAGCAACTGCACGACATGCGTGCGTCCGGGAAGCGCCTCATGCCATTGGCTCGCCGCGGCGAGTTGTCCGTTGCCCAGCGGCTCCTCGACGCGCGCCAGCGCCGCGTAAGCGACGGGCTCGCCATTGACGACGAGTGCCTTGCCGCGCATCTCGATGATGTCGCCGGGCAGGCCGACGATGCGCTTGATGAGGCGCGTGCCGTCGGCCGGCGAGCCGAAGGTGACGACATCGCCGCGCGCCGGGTCGCCGATATGCGCGACGATGCGGTCGGTAAGCGGCAGCTTGAGGTCGTAGGCGAGCCGATTGACCAGCACCACGTCGCCTTCGAGCAGGGTCGGCCGCATCGAGCCGGACGGAATCGGGTTCCAGTCCGCGACGGCGGTGCGAAAGAGACCGAAGCAGGCAAGAAAAACCAGGAAGCCGCGATTTTCCTTCAGCAGATTGCGCATGACGGTGCCTTTCACAACATCACCGGATGATCCGGCAGCTCGTTGGGATTGTCGCCCTCGGGCGGGAAATGTCGGGCGAGCGCATCGGTGATCGTGGCGATGGCCTTGAGCGCGCCATCCTCGAAGCGGCCGTCACGGAAATCCGCTTCGAGCTGCCGGCAGACGCCGTCCCAGAAATCCTGACCGACGCGCGCATCGATGCCGCGATCGGCAACGATCTCGACGCGCCGATCGATCAGTTGCACATAGATCAGCACCCCGCTGTTGCCGGCGGTATCCCAGACGCCAAGCCGGGCGAAGAGCTCGACGGCGCGCGCCCGCGCGTCGCGCCCGGCGACCAGATGCGCGGTGGGCAGGCCGCCTTCGACGACGAAGCGCAATTCGCCGCGATGGCGTGTTTCGGACGCCGCGATGGCGCGCCCGACGGCGGCACGCGCCGCGACGGGAAAGCGCCGCGCGGTCCACCAGCCGGGTGCGAGCACATGACGGAGGAATCGCATGATCGTCATCACCAGCTCCCCGAGGCACCGCCGCCGCCGAAGCTGCCGCCGCCACCCGAAAACCCGCCACCACCGCCACCGAAGCCGCCGCCGCCACCGAAGCCGCCACCTCCGAATCCGCCGCCAAAGCCGCCACCGCCACCCCGAATGGCGCTGCCGAACAGCAGCGCGAGGAAGAACGCGGCGCCGCCGGCGATGCCGGCAACGAGCAGCGAGGCGATGAAGAACTTCACCGCCAGGCCGACGACGCCGCCGACGATCAACGAGCCGAAAAAGCGGCCGAAGATCGCCTGCAGCAGCGGCACGACGAAGGCGACGAAGGCGAAGGCGATCATCGCGGCGGTTTCGAGGTCGACGCCGAAGTGGCCGGTTTTCGGCGCCGGCGCGGGCAAGGGTTCGCCGGCGGCCACCTGGGCGAGCTGTTCGACGCCGGCAGTCAGGCCGCCGGCCATGTCGCCGGCGCGCAGGCGCGGCGTGATCGTCTCGGCGATGATGCGCCTGGCGGTGGCGTCGTTGATGGCGCCTTCGAGGCCGTAGCCGACTTCGATGCGCAGCTTGCGGTCTTCGACGGCGACCAGCAGCAGCACGCCGTCATCGACGCCCTTGCGGCCGAGTTTCCAGGCTTCGGCGACGCGCAGGGCGTATTGCTCGATGGCTTCGGGCTGCGTGCTGGCCACCAGCAGCACGGCGATCTGGGCGCCCTTGTCGCGCTCCAGCGCCGCCAGGCGGGCTTCCAGCGCCTGCCGCGCGGCGGCGTCGAGCGTGCCGGTGGTATCGGTGACGCGCGCCGTCAGCGCGGGCAGCGGCGCCGGCTGCTGCGCCGGCGCGGTGTGCGTTGCCAGCGCGAAGGCGAGCGCCAGGATCGGCGCGAGCAGGGCGCGCAGCATCGGCGGGTAGCGGTGCGCCTACTTGCCGAAATTCACGGTCGGCGCCGTCGAGATGGCCTTCTCGTTCTCGACCGTGAAGTTGGGCTTGGGCTGGTAGCCGAAGACCATCGCGGTGAGATTGTTGGGGAAGGTGCGCACGGCGATGTTGTAGGTTTCCACGGCCTTGATGTAGCGGTTGCGCGCGACGGTAATGCGGTTCTCGGTGCCTTCGAGCTGCGCCTGCAGGTCGCGGAACGCGGCGTCCGCCTTGAGCTGGGGGTAGTTCTCGGCGACGACCAGCAATCGCGACAGCGCGCTGGTGAGGCCGGCCTGCGCCTGCTGGTAGCTCTCCAGCGCCTTCGGGTCGTTGGCGAGCTCGGGTGTCATCTGCATGCTGCCGACCTTGGCGCGTGCCTCGGTGACCTGCGTCAGCACTTCCTTTTCGTGTTCGGCATAGCCCTTGACGGTATTGACGAGGTTCGGCACCAGATCGGCACGCCGCTGGTACTGGTTCAGCACTTCGGACCAGCCCGCCTTGACCTGCTCGTCGGTGGTCTGGAAGGTGTTGTAGCCGCAGCCCGAAAGCAGCAGCGAAAAGGCGGCAAGCAGGGCGAACAGGCGCAGGCGCATGGGAACGGTCTCCAGACTGAAAAGGGCAGTGTGCCACATGGGGATGACAAGCGAAAAAACAAGCGCCGGCTGCCCGCGGGCGGCCGGCGCCAAGGCACTGAAAGTTTACGCGCGGTGTCCGAGCACGCACGCCGGCAGCATGACCAGCGCGCGCAGGAAGGCGAACACGCCCTCGACCGCGATGCCGACGAGCCGGAAGGGCAGCGTCAGCAACCACACCACCGGGTAGAGGATGAGCGCGAGCAGCGCGATCGGCCAGCAACAGACGATCAGCACCACGAAGACGAACCATTTGAGCATGGCGGTTCCTTTGGGCAGCGGGTCAGGAGATGCGGCGGCCGATGACGACGACGCGGTCGGCCAGGGCGCCGTTGTCGGCGTCGTCGGCGGTGGCCAGTTGCAGCGAAGGCGCCGCGACATTGCGCATGGCATAGTGGTCAGCCAGCGTGGCCGGCAATGCGATCGTGAGCGCGGTGGCGACGACGGCGAGCAGGCCGCCGAGGGCGCGTGCGTTGGTGCGGTCGAAGGTGCGTGCGTTCATGGTCTTGCTCCTGTGTGCGGCGCCCGTTGCGCCTCGGTTCGCACTCTAGGCAGGCGGGTCGGACGCGCCAAGGCACATGCGACGAATCGCAGCCGGCTGCGACGGACGGGCCGGGGGTGGGAGCGATTCGCGCTGACGCGGTATGATTGAAAGGTCATTCCGTACGGGGATCGATGCCGTGACGTCGCACCGGGTTCGTCGCCTGCTGGTTCGTGTGTCGGTCGCCCTGTGCGTCGCCCTGCCGGCAAAGGCGCAGCAGGACACGACGGTGACGCTGCACTACCACGTGCGCCCGCCCTTCACCGTGCCGCAGGGTGACGGCGTCGGCGGGCTGACCGGCGGCGTGGCGACAGCCGCCTTCCGCAGTGCTGGCGTGCCGTTCCGCACCGCGCAGACGCCGGCAGCGCGCTTCCTCGAGATCATCCGCGCCAATCAGGGTCAGGACTGCGGCATCGGCTGGTTCCGCAATGCGGAGCGCGAGCTGGTCGGCAAGTTCACCCGTCCGCTGTATCGAGACGAGCCGATGGTGGTGCTGGCTGCGGCGGATTCAACGCGCGTCAAGGGCAGCGAAACGCTGGTCGACCTGCTGCGCAATCCGGAGTTGACGCTGCTGGTGAAGCAATCCTATTCCTACGGACGAGAGCTCGATCCGCTGCTGGCGCAGTACCACGTCCGCCGCGAGGTGGTATCGGTCGAAAACACGCAGATGCAGCGCATGGTCGCCGCCAAGCGCGCCGACTACATGTTCGCCACGCCCGAAGAAACCGCGCTGACGGTCGCGCAGGGCGGGCTCAAGCCGGAGCAGTTCCACATCTGGCGGCCGGCGGGCATGCCGCGTGGCGAATACCGCTACCTGTATTGCAGCAAGGCCGTGCCGGATGCCACGATCGAGCGGCTGAATGACGCGCTGGCGCGCGCCAAGGTGCTCTAGGCGCCGTCCCGCCACGACTGGAGTTTGGGCTGACACCCGTCGTCATCGAGCGGCGAAGCCGCGAGCCGCCGCCACCCCCTTCCCGCGGGAAGGGGGATGGGGGGATGGC